>PXPI01000026.1 GCA_003021905.1 Cyanobacteria bacterium SW_9_44_58
AGTTGATGCGATTACAGAGGCAATGCTAAAAGTAACTAATCAAGATATTCGGAATTGGTTTACTCACTGTTGTTACTGTACCTCATGAATTCGAGAATTACTATATAATATTTTTTAATAATTGCAATTTAAAAAATAGAAAACAATAAAGACAAAAAACAAATAAACTTTAAATGAATCCTATTGCCATAACTGTAATTAAAAGGAATTAATCGGATCAAAAATGGCGACAATTGTCGATATTGCTGTCAATAACGAGGCTTTCCAAACATTGGTTCAAGCTGTTCAAGTTGCCGACTTAGTGGATACCTTAGCCAGTGAAGGACCATTTACGGTATTTGCTCCCACAGACGATGCCTTTGCCAAACTTCCTGAAGGAACCATTCAAACGCTAGTCCATAATCCCCCTCAACTAGCTCGTATTTTGACCTATCATGTGGTTTCAGGCCGCTATAAACAAGCGGATTTAGCCAATTTAGAAATGGTGAACTCTGTAGAAAGCTCACCCATAACAATTGATTGTTCCGATGGGTTTGAAGTCAAAAATGCCACAGTTATTACTCCTGATATTGAAGCGGATAATGGCATTATTCATGTCATTGATAACGTTTTATTAATGGGATAATCGTCAAGCAATTGATGGAGCAACCAATCAAAAAAAGATTGTCCTGTTGGAACTTTTGCTGCCCCAGACCATTATCTTCACCTTTGAACAATGACCCATAATAAACCGCCAATTCCATTAATCTCGCAATTGGACAGGCATGACTAAATAAGTCATTTTCAAATCGCTCAAAGGGGTAAAAATAATCGGTTGCGTTGCTTCATTTAATTGCATTTGAATTTCATTTCCCTTAAAGGCTTTCAATCCATCCATGAGATATTTTACATTGAATGCAATATCAATACTTTCTCCAGTAATTTGCGCTGGTATTGATTCTTGAGCGCTACCGACTTCTTTGGCATCCACCGACAACGCTAATTGTTGATTTTCACTATCCAGGCTGAATTTCACCACATTATTTTTTTGATCGGCTAAAACAGCGACTAGTTCTAAACTGGCTAATAGTCGCTTGCGTTCCAATGTCACTTGTTTGGAAAACTGTTGGGGAATTAATTGATCATAGGCTGGATAATCTCCCTCTAGTTTCCGACTGGTTAATCGTTGTGAGTCTAATTTAAATTCAACTTGTACTTCATCACAACGCAAGGTTACCACTGCTTCTTCTTTTTGCAATTTGGTCATGCGTTCCAATTCGCGCAAGGCACGAGCGGGAATTGTCACTCCCAATTCTTCCGCAGCGCCTTCGATTCCATCTTGAGTGGTTTCAACAACGGCTAAACGGTGTCCATCAGTGGCAGCAAATTCTAAACTATCGGTTTTGCGAGTGAGATGAACCCCTGTCAGCACTTGTTTCGCTTCTTCTGTACTCGCCGCAAATAACGTCGAACTTAACCCATCAGCTAAGGCTGGTACGGGCACTTGCAAATCTTCGCTTGTGCTTAGTTCCGGCAAATCAGGGTACTCTTCGGGACCCATGCCGCGAATCCGAAACCGGCCGGAAGCTGAGACGAGAGTCACGCTAAAGTCATCTTCTTCCGCTTCATTTTCCATGCCTAATAGGGTAATTTCTCCTTCCGGGAGACGAGTGACAATATCATTAAGAAGTTTGGCGGGAAGGGTGAAGCTACGGTTGTCACTCACTTGTCCCGGAAAACTGGTTTGCAGTCCTAAACTCAGGTCAAAGGCGGTTAAAGTAATCCGTTGCGTTTCTGCATCAGTTTGAAATAAGACATTTCCTAAAATGGGGTGAGTAGGGCGTGACGGAACAGCGCGACTGACTAGGGACAGATGGGTTTTGAGGTCGCTTTGACTACAAACAAGTTTCATAATCAGACCTTTAAAAGTTGCGGTGGAAAAAGCAGGTGATATTCTATCTTAGCTTATGACTTTGTTGCCCCTCACTCTGGGAGAAGTGCCGGATAAATATTAAGGAATATCAAAAAAATACCAAAACCGTGGAAAAAAATTGACAATTTCTTGGCAAACTGTAACAATGTATACAGAAAATAAATTAATCAATCGTTCATCTCTCTAGAGCAGTTGACTTCTAGAGGGACGGAAGTAGGGAATTCCCCGAAGGAACGCGCCTCAAATGATCTCAACAAATATCGAGGAGGCGAATCCATGAAACTGACTTATCGCGGTGTTCAATACGAAACAAATGCTCCTGTTGTCGAAACAGCGCAAAGTAAAACAGCAGGAAAATATCGTGGCTTAGATTGGCGCTTTCACAATCCGACTAAGCAATTATATTTGCAACCGCGCGCTAACTTGACCTATCGGGGCATTACTTATCAAGTTCATCCTCAAGCTACAGAATCGAAAGATCCCTCAGTGAAGCCGAATGTCGCTTATATTTCCACTGAGGCCAAAGCGCGGCGCTTAATGCAAAATCAAGTGCTGAAGTTCAAAAAACGCCAAAAAGCAATGTTAACTCGCACTAGTGCCGAAGTTAGAGCCCAATAAATAGCGTCGAATTGTTATCGCGGCTTTATTAATTAAAATTAACCATCCCCGCTTTTCCGATACAGGAAAGTGGGGTATTTTCTTTCAGATTCTCCTGATGGGCTCCCTTGATCAACACGAAATTGGTTTGAGATTCTTTAACATTTTTGCTAGCTTGATATGTCAAAATAGAAGCGTGTTTTGGATTTCCCATAAATTCGCAAAAAATCTTGATCAATAACCCTAGAAACATATCATTGGCCCAGGAGAGAACGATGCTACACCGCAAGATTCATCAATTTTGCAATGAAGGTCGTGAGGTCTGCATTTTCTTGCGGGACCAGCAACGCTGGATTGAAGAAGCCCGAATTGTTAGCTTGGAGGGGGATTTAGTGACGGTGCGTTATGAAGTGGAAGAAGATGAAGAAATTAGCTCTTGGGAAGAGATTATTCGGCTAGAAAGTATCGCTTCCATTACTCATCGGCTGGCGTCAGTAACACGAGCCAATATTGATCCGCTAGTGTCTGATGAATGTCCCGAAGCTGAACAAATTTATCCCCATTATCCGGACTCGTCGCAAGAATAAGGGGCTAATCCGCTTTGTTTTCCGGTAACGGCTCAAAAACAGGGCAATAGCCTTGCGGGGTTACTTGAAATCCATAGAGTGGGGAAGCTGGATTCCGACAATGTTCCCCTTGGCGATGGCGACAGTTGCCGCAACAGGCAATTTCCCGGGGAAGTTTTTCATCGCTGGTTTGGTTGAGAATTTCTTTTTGCGATAAGCCGCGAAGAACCAGTTCTTCTCCTTGCCAACGCGCTTTTACTAATCCAGTGTCGGAAAAGTTGTGCCAACGGGGATCATTCACAATACTGCTGGGCAGTTGAATGGTAATGATCTTGTCAGCTTCGGCTACTTCTCCTTCATAACTGGTTTCCGGCGGTGCGGCGGGTTGGATAAATTTCTCCCCAATCGGGAGTTCCACCTTCTTATGAGCTTGGGGAAGATGTAGATGATAGCGATTTTGCAGTTCTTCTAAGCTAGTTAGATCAGCAAGGTAGTTCTGAGGACCATGGACAAAAATGACGTGCTGGGGACGAAGGTTGTGGATTAGTTGCGTAGTTCCCAAGCAATCGCTGTGTTGGGCGAGAAGATAGGTTTCGATAGGGCCTGGCAATTCCTGTGGTGAAAATTTAGGCAGCAGCGGAGACTCTGGCAGAAAAATGACCCAGCGCTGATGAGTATCTTTCAGATACTGTTGCCAGTGGGAGTTTTCTTCCACTAATAAAATACTGGGGGCTTCATGAATAGGAGCCGTGGCAGTGAGGGGATGCATTCGGGGACGTACTCGCTCATCCCAAAATAACGGTTGATGTTGGGCAAAATTTTGCACAGAGACAGGAAGATGAGGCAGAATATCGAGATACGCTTCACAGGCTTCCGCCAGGGCCGGGTCAACCCAAATATCGAGATCGCGCCCGGTAAATTGATGATGAGAGCGCAGTAAGACTAAAATTTCTTGGGCAAGCCCAAAATGAAAAACTGGTAAGACAATGCTGTTGCCCGCAGCTAAGGTTTCACTCACTCTCGTCATTAACTGGTTTTCTTGCTGACGGCGGTGGGGATGGCGAGCTGTCCCATAACTGCCTTCAATAATTAAGATATCAGGGGAAAATTGGCGCAGTTCTTCCAGGGAAAGCCCTTCTGCCAAGCGAGAGTTGGAGAGAAAAAAATCTCCTGTATAGAGAAGACGATGACTGCGCCGAGAGTCGGTGTAAGTCAGCGCGATCGCGCAGGCCCCCGGTAAATGGCCGGCAGGGTATAATTCTACGGTTAAGTTGTCAGCCAGTGCAATGGGCGATCGCAGCGGTAAAGCCTGAGCGAGATGGGGAATTTCGGTTTCTTCAAGCCAGTTGAGGGGAAGCAGCTGCACGGTCGCTTCACTGGCGTAAATGGGAACCTCTGGAAACACTCGATGAAAGGAGAGTAAGCCCCGGGCATGATCGGGATGGGCATGGCTGCATAAAATAAAATCAATGAGCGGGAACTCCTCATTTTGAGGGGTTAGCAATTGTTTAATATCACTCACCCCACAATCCAAAAGCACCCGATGTTGTCCCAGCTGCATCAGCAAACAAACCCCTTCTCCCTGATGACCGACGGCATAGGGATAACACCACAGAGGAAATTCATCATTATTGTCGGAAGGAGAAGGAGATTTAGGCATCATTGTCCACCCAGAACAGGCAATTAGTGCGCTGAGCCGTTGCCATGATAATTTTCGGAGTCGTAAAAGCCGTTTCTTGTCCCAAAAAATAGGGAAGAAACAATGAAAAGTCCCGAGAGAATCACTAGAATTAACTTGACATCCATATTGATTCGAATTTGCTGTTAAACGTTTACTTTGGGAATCATTATATCTTGAGCCTATTTCATTAGAGGAGATGAGTGTGAGAAAACTTAAGGGAGTAATTGCCCTTTTTAAAGAAACATTTACCCAATGGTTAGAACATAAAGCCCCGCGCTTAGCCGCTGCCCTAGCATACTACATGGTGTTTTCCCTTGCGCCTTTGCTAATCATTGCCATTGCCATTGCCGGCGCGATTTTCGGCAAAGATGCCGCCCGGGGCGAAATTGTTGCGCAAATCAACGGCTTTGTCGGGCAAAATGCGGCCAGCGTGATTGAAAAAGCCATTAGCAATGCCAGCCAACCGGATTTAAGCAATATTGCTTCTTTGATTAGTATCGCCGTTCTTTTATTTGGTGCCTCTGGGGTATTTGCCCAACTGCAAGATGCTCTAAATACGATTTGGGGCGTTCAACCGCGACCGGGGCGAGTCGTGAGACAGTTTATCAGTAAACGCATTTTGTCGTTTGTAATGGTGGTGGGGTTAGGGTTTTTTGTCATTCTTTCTCTGCTTTTAACTGCTACCATTTCCGCTTTAAGTCAACTGGAGTTGCTACCGGGATTTCCGTGGTTATGGCAATTTATCTCATTGGCGGTTTCCTTTGCCTTAGTTACCTTATTTTTGGCCTTAGTTTTCAAATTTCTCCCGGATGCCAAAATTGCCTGGAGCGATGTTTCCATGGGCGCCTTTATGACGTCAATTTTATTTACCATTGGCCGCTCCCTTTTAGGATGGTATTTGGGACAAACCAGTTTTGCATCAACCTATGGGGCAGCTGGGTCTTTAATTGTTCTTTTGGCTTGGATCTATTATTCGGCGCAGATTCTATTTTTGGGAGCAGAATTTACAGAAGTTTATGCCCGGAAATATGGTTCCCATATTACGCCGACGCGCCATTCCATGAAAGTTACCACAACACCGCTAGAGGATCAGTTTGATGAGGAAAATTGAACGGGGATGGGCCATGGCATTCCATATTAAAATGGAGAGTGTTTCCTATCTTGTAGCCAATTAAAAAAAAGCCAAGTGACAGTATCATCCGTTTCTGCGTCATCTCAATTTCAGTACCCAGATGCAAAAGGACGTTTTGGTGAATTTGGGGGGAAATATGTTCCCGAAACCCTAATTCCCGCACTCAGTGAATTAGAACAAGCTTACCTGGGGATTCGCCGCGATCCTAAGTTTCAGAAACAATTAGCCCAATTGTTGCAAGATTATGTGGGACGACCCACGCCCCTGTATTTTGCGGAACGCCTCAGTGAATATTATGCGCAACCCGATGGTAGCACCCCGCAGATTTACTTAAAACGAGAAGACTTAAATCATACCGGCGCTCATAAAATTAATAACGCGATCGCGCAAGTTTTGCTAGCCTGTAAAATGGGCAAAAAACGCATAATTGCCGAAACCGGAGCTGGTCAGCATGGGGTGGCAACGGCCACGGTCTGCGCTTGTTTCGGTTTGGAATGTGTCATTTACATGGGCGTTCAAGATATGGAACGCCAAGCGCTCAATGTGTTCCGCATGCGTTTAATGGGGGCGAAAGTGGAACCGGTGGAAGCCGGCAATGGCACCCTCAAAGATGCTACTTCCCAATCCATTCGCGATTGGGTAACCAATGTGGAAACCACGCATTACATTTTAGGGTCTGTGGCGGGTCCCCATCCTTATCCCATGATGGTACGGGACTTTCACGGCGTTATTGGCGAAGAAACCCGTCGTCAATGCCAACAGCGATGGGGCGGCGTTCCCGATATTCTTTTAGCTTGTGTTGGGGGCGGATCCAATGCCATGGGCCTATTTTCCGAGTTTGTTTCCGACCCCGCTATTCGTCTGATTGGGGTGGAAGCCGGGGGCGAAGGCATTGATTCGCCGAAACATGCAGCAACACTAACCCGAGGGACCCCAGGGGTTTTACACGGCGCGATGAGCTATCTCCTCCAAGATGACCAAGGACAAGTGACAGAAGCCCATTCCATTAGCGCCGGGCTGGACTATCCCGGTGTCGGTCCCGAACATAGTTATTTGAAGGATAGCGGCCGCGCTGAGTATTATAGTGTCACCGATGCAGAAGCGGTGGCAGCGTTTCAACGGCTATCGCGCTTAGAAGGAATTATTCCTGCCTTGGAAACGGCCCATGCGTTTGCTTATTTGGAAACCCTCTGTCCCCAATTGCAGGGGTCGCCGAAAATTGTGATCAATTGTTCCGGACGCGGCGATAAAGACGTGCAAACCGTAGCGACGTATCTCGAACAGCAGGAGAAGCAGTAAAGGAGCATTCATGGATTTATCAAAGCTGCAAGTTTGCGACCAAGACTTGTCGGAAGCATTGCTGAATCAATATTTGTCCGCCGAAGCCATTGCCGTGGACACAGAAACCATGGGGTTAAATCCCATGCGCGATCGACTTTGTTTGATTCAATTATGCGACCCTAATGGCAATGTTGCCATGATTCGGGTTGCAAAAGGACAACAAAAAGCAGAACGTTTGCAACAGTTGATGGAAGCGCCGCAAATTTTGAAAGTGTTCCATTTTGCTCGCTTTGATGTGGCCCAGCTTTATCATACATTTGGGGTTATGACAGACCCCATCTTCTGTACCAAAATTGCGAGTAAGATGGCGCGGACTTATACCTCAAGTCATGGCTTAAAAACGCTAGTTCAGGAGTTGGAACAAATTGAATTAGATAAAAGCTCCCAAAGTTCCGACTGGGGGAATGTTAATAATTTATCCCCGGAGCAATTAAGTTATGCGGCGAATGATGTTCGTTATTTAATTAGCATGAAAGAAAAATTGCAAAAGATGTTAGAACGTGAAGATCGTTGGGAATTAGCACAAGAATGTTTTCGTTGTATTCTAGTTTTTGTTAAGTTAGATTTACGACAATTTCAGAATATATTTGAACATTAAAAAATTAAACTTTTAGAATTGTTGCCAAACATGGGAAACTTTTCCCATGTTGCGTTTCAGGAATTTAGTTCAGGCGTAATTCTTTATTATTGGCTTTTCAATTATTTAATTAATTTTTAACCCGTTATGTAATAGTTTAAACAATAGTTGCTTAGCTATTTTTAGGGAGATGCGATAAAAATAGCACTAAATTATTGTCTTTAATTTCAGTGGGAAAACTGAGAAACTCTCAAGGAGTTTGTATTAGTCGCTAGAGGGATTTTTCGGAAGTCATTTTACAGAAAATATGTCACAATAGCTATGCTAGCTATAATATAGCCTGGATTTAAATATAATCACTGAAAAAATTGTATCAACACGCTTGAAAGAAAATGGCAATTCCTTTTCAAGAAGGGGAATAGCATGGAGTCTCTGCAACCCAGCTAAGAAAGCAAGTAAATTGACATGCCTGTAATCAGAAGTCAAATGGGGCTGATTGGACAAGAAATTAATGAAGTGACTCTCCTCGATCGAAATGCCGCAACACTTCTTTGGGAAGTTTTAAAACAAGTAGGCCAAAGATTACAGGCCCAAGTTGGCTTTTTAATTCCGTTGGAAAACTTGCCCCAAACAAGCTGGCGTCAACCTGAGTTCCTTAACAACAGCAGGTTAGCAACGATTCAAGAACAACTTAAAACAATTGTTCTGCAATCATGGGAAGCAAATTGCGATGATTTCAGTACACGCACTGCAATTTTAGGCTTTCTTGATGGAAATTTGCCGCTTGATCATTGGGAAGTTTGCCCTTTGTGTTCTTATCAGGTGCCAGGTTGGTTAATTTTGGGCAGTACTGTAGAAATGGGATTGAATCACGATTTGGAAGAGTCATTGCAGACGCCTTTGTGTGTTGCCCTGAAAACCGCCCAACTCAAATATCAAGTTGAGAAGAATCAACGTTACAAACAACTGCAACAAAAAGTTACGGAAGTCATTCATAACTCTCAAGACTTAGAAACCATTTTACACTGCGCGATCGCGCAAACTGGCGATGTCCTGGAAGCAAGGCGGGGCATGGTATTTATGTTGCGTTATGCAGAACCCATTTTTACCAACCGTCAACAGATTTCTGCCCCCAAAGTGGATGTACAGCCCTTGACGCAATGGGCACAAACCCCAGCCCTAGAAACGCAATTAACCAGTTTTCCGCTCACAGCCAGCCCTTTATTCTTAAAAGCTTGGCAAAAAGCCCCAAATTCTGTAATTTTGAGCAATGAACCCGTCGCCGAAACTTCAGAACCGTCCTTTTTACAAGAATCCCAGATCCCATCGGCAGGGTTGATTGTCCCGTTAATGGGCACCAATAGCGGCAACCCTAGTTCCCAAACAGTATTGGGATTTCTGCTGTTGCAAGATGATCCCTCACGGCACTGGGAACCAGAGGAACAAGAATTAGTTAATTGGGTCAGTACACAAGCCAGCACTGCTATTCTCCACAATAAAACTTTGCAACAGGCGCAGTCGTTGGTGGATGAACGCACTGCCCAACTACAGCGAAGCTTAGATGTACAAGCGAAACTTTATGAAACCAGCCGCCATCAAGTTGAGCAGCTACAACAATTAAATCAACTCAAAGATGAATTCTTGGCCACCATCAGTCATGAATTGAATACGCTCTTAGCAACGATGAAAATGGCGATTCAGATGTTGCGTCGGTCTGATTTGGCTTCAGAACGCCGGGAAAGATATCTTGAGATTTTAGAGCAAGAGTGGAAACGGGAAAATAATCTGATTAAAGACCTTTTGACCTTACAAAGCATAGAACAACAGGGAATTGAGCTAGATATTCAATCGATTGATATTGAACAACTGTTGAGGCAGCTAAGTGATCAGTTTCACAGTCAATGGCGTGAAAAAGGGTTAACTTTCAACTTGACATGTCCTCCCACTGGCCAAGAACAAAACTCAATTACCATTGACAGCGATCTAGAAAGTGTCCAACGTATCTTTTCAGAATTGCTGAGCAATGCCGGAAAATACGCCACTGCCAACACAACAGTAGAGATTGCGGTTTCTCAGCTTAGTCAAAACTGGATTCAAATTGGGGTTACCAATGTCGGGTATGGAATTGCCCCTGCCGAACAACATGATATTTTTGACCAATTTCGCCGAGGAAAAGGGGTTACCCAAAAAGCAATTCCGGGGACGAGGTTAAGCTTAGCATTAGTTAAATCCTTAGTGAACTATCTTCATGGCAAAATTGATCTCGACAGCGAGTATAATCCTGAGGGAGTTGGGAAAACGACATTTTATGTTACCCTTCCTCGCACATTAACGGCAGTCTCTCCTGAAGAATCATTGTGATTGATCCCCAATTAGATAATGAAAATCAAGAACCCACTGCTTCGGCAAATCCTGAACTAGAAGCACAATTGGACGAGGTTAGTATTGAAACCGAGGAAGTAGCCAAGCGTCAACGGCGAATTATCAGTCAAATCGCGATCGCGCACCCCAGAGAGTCGATTTGGCAAGTGCTGACTGATTATGAGTCATTGCCGGAGTTCATTCCCAATCTTGAAAAGAGTGAACGTCTAGAACCTCCCGAACAAGACAAAGTACGTTTAGAACAGGTGGGAAAGCAGCGGTTCATGAAAATGAATTTTAGTGCCCGTGTGGTGTTGGATTTGACGGAAATTCCCCCTGAGCGTATTGATTTTGAAATGGTGGAGGGGGATTTTAAGGCGTTTTCGGGATATTGGGCGCTACAGCCCAATGACAATGCAACAGCCCTGATTTATAGTATCTTTGTTTGGCCCATCCGCACGATGCCGGTTACGTTAATTGAGCGTCGCTTAAGTCAAGATTTATCGTTGAATTTGGTTGCTATTCGGCAACGGGTGAATGAGTTATTTGGTTAGGCATTAGCAGAGAGAGACACAAAAAAATCTCCTGGCAGTTAAACGGATGCTTCTTTTAAAGCAGTTGCTAGGCCGTCGCAAACTTTTTCCATTGCCTGTTGACTTAATTCCGGCCAAATGGGAAGACTTAATACTTGTTGCGCTAAAACATTGCTAATGGGAAACGTCTCGTATTGTCCTTGATAAACTGGCAACTCACTTTGAGGAACAGGATAATAAACCATGGTGCCAATGCCTTGATCGGACAGAGAAGCCTGAACGCGATCGCGCTTTCCTTCTAAAATGCGTATTGTATATTGATGAAACACATGCCCCTTAGTGAAATCTGGCAGAATTAACTCTTCTATGGTTTGTAATTGTTGCTGATAAAACTGAGCAATGTTTCGCCGTTTTTCATTCCATTGATCAATATAATTGAGTTTCACCCTTAAAATCGCCGCTTGCAAAGCATCCAACCGAGAATTATAGCCCAGCATTTCATTGTGATATTTTTTCGTTTCCCCATGGACTCGCAATTGTTTGGCAACTGCGGCCAGTTCACTATCATGGGTCGCAATTAAGCCGCCATCCCCATACGCCCCTAAATTCTTAGTGGGAAAAAAGGAAAAGGCCCCAAGATCACCCATGCTTCCGGTTGGTTTTCCCTGTAGATGCCAACGTCTGGTTTCCGAACACCCTTGCTGACAAGTGGAACAATCACTCTCATAGGTTGCCCCGAATGACTGGGCACAGTCTTCAATGACCTTTAAATTATAAGCGCGGGCAATATCTAAAATTTGTCCCATGGGCGCCGGATTGCCAAATAAATGAACCGGTAAAATTGCCCTTGTTCTCGAGGTAATTTTCTCGACAATTTTTTGGGCATCAATATTAAACGTTTCCGGTTCCACATCGACAAAAATCGGCATTGCACCCACGCGGCTAATGGCTTCGGCAGTGGCAAAAAAGCTAAACGGGGTGGTAATGACTTCATCTCCTTTGCCAATTCCTAAACAGCGTAAACTAATAATGAGCGCATCTGTTCCCGAATTGACCGCGATCGCGTGTTGAACCCCCAAATAATTAGCAACAGCTTGTTCAAAATTGGCAACTTCTTCGCCTAAAATAAAGCGACCCGAGTTAAGCACGCGATCAATTGCTTCCTGAATTTCAGTTTGAATGGTTTGATATTGAAGCCTTAAATCTAAAATGGGAATTTGAATGTCATCCATGGGATTATTTTCTACTACTCATCTAAGAGTGCTTAATCAGCGTTAATGACCCATATTATCAAGCGTGAACTTGGTCAATAAGTAAGAACTCTCTAGAGAAAGTTATAGCTGTGAATAGGGCAACTGTCTTTTTAGGCAAAAACCTTCCCCGGTTCCTCGCCAACAAGCCCACATTTTACGGAATTTTTCTGCTTTGGTACTGGGATCAAATAGCCAAATCAACAAAGATGTTTTGATCAAATAGGTTAATCGGCGCCTCAAGGCATATAGACGAAATTTTCCTTGGGCATAGCGCATGGTGAGATAGGTATAGTTCCGACAAAGATAGTAGTGGCGTAAAGCCGAGTATTGATAGATTTGCTTGTGCTTTCCCCAAACGGTGACTGTCTTTGGAGAACCAAAGCGGTGGTAGAGAAGCGCATCCGGCACAATGAGATGGTGATAGCCTTGGGCTCTTAGACTCATCCCATATTCTAGGTCAACCCCATCAATGAACAGTTCAGCAATGGGAGAATGGGAAAATACACGTGTCGCAGCACTCAGCGAAATGAGAGAACCGGAAGTAATTGGGGCATCGCATTCATAGGGAGATTTCGCCTCGGGGCAGACATAACCTAGAAATTGGTCGTTGTGGAAATTCGCAGCAGTAATGATAGTCGCGGTTTGAATATCCCAAACGGTAGGGGCAACAATACCAAGGGGATAATCCGGCTTGTGAAACCTATTATAAGTGTTTAGCAGTTTCTCTAGGCAGTCAGAGGCTGGAACACTGTCTTGATCAAACGTCCAAAGAAAATCATAGCCTTGTTCAAATGCCCATGCCAAAGCAATTCTCAATCCCTTTGCCACACCAACATTTTCCGGGCAAGACTTAACCGTTAATTTAGGATTTTGACTCAACGCAGATGGGTTAAAGGGAAATTGGATCGAATTATCAACAATAATAATGGCTTCTACTGGTTGCGACTGACGGTTAATGCCATCTAAACAGGTTTGTACGGCCTGGGGATCTTCATAAGCTGTAATATAGGCAGCGGTCCGATGACAACTGGGCATTTTCTGCAACCATTAATCGCGTTTCATGTATTCATTCTTTCGGCAATAACATAAACCAGCCTTCTGGATGAATCGGAATTTGATTAATCTTATTTTCTCATATCATTTTTATAAAGCCGGTATCCAGTAACAATGCTCAAAACCTTCCTATAGCAGGACTTAAGAAAATTAGGAAATTATTTACGCGATCGCGCGTCCGATGAGATGTTATTGCCATATCCGCCGCCGCCAGGTGTTTCAATTCTAAAAATATCTCCAGGTTGCATTTCTACTGTTGCCGTACTTGCTAATTCTTCAATTGTTCCATCTGCACGTTCCACAGCATTTCGCCCTGATTTGCCACACTCGCCGCCGGCTAAACCGAAGGGCGCCGTTTTGCGACGACCGGATAAAATCCCTGCTGTCATGGCTTCTAAACATTTAATGCGACGAATAACGCCATTGCCGCCGGAATAATACCCTTTGCCACCGCTATTTTTCCGAATGCCGAACTGTTCTACTAAAACGGGAAAGCGCCACTCTAACACTTCCGGATCCGTTAAACGAGAGTTTGTCATGTGGGTATGCACAGCATCAACCCCATTAAAGCAATTGCCAGCACCAGTGCCGCCACATATGGTCTCATAGTACTGATAGCGGTCATTGCCAAAGGTGAAGTTATTCATGGTTCCCTGAGAGGCAGCCATAACCCCTAATGCGCCATAAAGGGTATCCGTGATTAATTGCGATGTTTCCACATTGCCGGCAACCACAGCAGAAGGAGGCGTGGGATTTAATAAACAGCCTTCGGGGATAATGATGTCCAACGGTTTCAAACAACCGGCATTGAGGGGGATATTGTCATCGACAAGGGTGCGGAAGACATAGAGAACGGCGGCTTTACAGATGCCGATGGGGGCATTGAAATTACTGGTTTGTTGGGGAGAGGTTCCAGTAAAATCAACGATCGCGCGACGAGTTTCCGGATTGATGCTAATTTTCACTTGGATTTGTCCGCCAGTGTCGAGTTCGGTGCAGTAACTGCCCTCGGTTAAGGTATCAACCACCTTTTGTACTGCAAATTCGGCATTATTTTGCACATGATGCATATAAGTTTGCACCGTTTCCAAGCCAAACTGTTCCACCATGCGATGCAACTCTTGTACCCCTTTCTCATTGGCTGCAATTTGGGCTTGCAAGTCCGCAATATTTTGGTTGGGGTTGCGCACAGGATAATCACCTGAGGTGAGTTGTTCTAGAAGGGCTTGTTCGCGAAATTGGCCGTTTTCTACTAATAAGAAATTGTCCAACAATACCCCTTCTTGTTCAATGCGGGTACTATGGGGAGGCATGGAACCGGGAGTAATCCCGCCAATATCGGCATGATGGCCTCGGGAAGCCACATAAAATAGCGGGGACTGGCTTGCTTCAGTAAAGACAGGCGTCACAACAGTTACATCAGGCAAATGAGTGCCGCCGTTGTAGGGATTATTCAACACATAAACATCCCCTGGTTTTAAGTTCTCCCGTTGGGCTTGAATCAAACTGCCCACACTCTCACTCATCGACCCCAAATGAACGGGAATATGGGGCGCATTGGCCACTAAAAGCCCCTTTTGGTCGAAAATGGCACAGGAAAAATCTAACCGTTCCTTGATATTCACGGAATAACTAGTATTTTGGAGCGTGGTTCCCATTTGTTCGGCAATGGAACGGAACAGATTATTAAAAATTTCCAGCAAAACCGGGTCTGGGGTTTCCGTGAGACTCCCTTGAGAAGCATTGGGAGTAAGGGCAGTTTCATCTTCTGAGACTGACGCTTGTTTACTTAAAATTAGATGACCTTCATCCGTGACACTGGCTTCCCAACCCAGTTCAATCATATTGGTTCCCGTTGCTTCCATAATAATCGCCGGACTGCTGATGACATCTCCCGGTTGTAAGTCATCTCGTTGATAAACCGGCGTATCATGCCAAGTCTCCCCGGTATAAACGGGAACGGTTGTTACGGGTTGCGGGGGCGTTTCTCGGTGACGAGGAAGGGATTTTTCAGCTAGGGTTTCCGTTTCAAAAATCAGTTCCACTGACACAGCTTCGACGACTAACGGTTTCCCTTCCATCGCAAAGCCATAGCGTTGTTGATGCAGCGTTTCAAATTCAGTCTGCATTGCTTCCATACTGTCGAAGTTAACCAGAAGCGGGGAATCGGTTCCTTCATACTTAAGATGAACTTTTTGCTGAATGGTGATGTCTTCTGCTGAAGCGGAACTTGAAGGTACCCTTTGATCCAATCGCGCTTGGGCCGCACCTCTTTGTTGGGCTAATTCCTGTTGGGCTTGTTCCATTAATTGGGAAAAGATGGGGTCTAATTTCAGGTCTGGCGTTAACCTCGCTTCCACCGCTTGTTCCCGCAACACCCGAATATCGGCTAACCCAATGCCATACGCTGATAACACCCCAGCATAGGGATGAATTAACACTCGTTTCATGCCTAAAGCATCGGCAATTAAACAAGCATGTTGTCCGCCAGCCCCGCCAAAACAGCACAGGGTGTATTGGGAAACATCATAGCCTTTTTCCAGGGAGATTTTTTTAATGGCATTGGCCATTTTTTCCACCGCAATGGCTAAAAATCCAGAAGCAACCGCTTCGGGAGACCGATTATCACTGATTTTTGCTGTCAGTTCCCGGAATTTTTCTTCGACAATGTCGGTATTGAGGGGTTCATCCCCGTTTTTGCCAAAGACTTTGGGGAAGAATTGCGGTTGCAGTTTCCCCACTTTGACATTGCAGTCAGTAATTGTGAGCGGGCCGCCATTACCATAAGAAGCCGGTCCCGGATATGCCCCAGCCGAAGCCGGTCCCACGCGGTAGCGCGATCCATCAAAGTCGATGATGGAACCGCCGCCTGCTGCTACGGTATGAATCGACATCATGGGCGTTTTGAGGCGAACCCCCGCAATTTCTGTTTCTAAATTGCGTTCGTACTCTCCGGCATAATGGGCAACATCAGTGGAGGTTCCCCCCATATCAAAGCTGATAATTTTGTCGCAGCCTGCAATTTGGCTGGTTTTTACTGCACCGACAATGCCGCCTGCCGGTCCCGATAAAATGCTATCTTTGCCTTGGAACAAATTAGCATCCACTAATCCGCCGTTAGACTGCATAAACAGGAGTTGGGTGTTGCTGTTTTCATCTAAGTTCAGTTGGCTGGCGATTTGTTCCACATAACGGTGCAAGATGGGGGAAAGGTAGGCATCAACGACAGTGGTTTCCCCGCGACTAACCAGTTTCATTAAGGGAGCAACTTTATGAGATACCGAAATTTGCGTAAAGTTTAATTCCTGCGCAATTTCAGCAATTTTCTGCTCGTGTTGCGGATAGCGATAGCCATGCATAAGCGCGATCGCGCAACTTCTAATTCCCTTATCATAAGCCCGTTGCAAGTCTTCTCTGACTTGTTCTTGATTCAATGGCGCAATGACATTCCCGCTGGCATCGAGGCGTTCTTCTACTTCAATAACCTCTTCATACACCATCTCCGGCAGAATAATCTCACGGGCAAAAATATCAGGACGGTTTTGATAGCCAATGCGCAGCGCATCCCGAAACCCTTTCGTAATTAGCAGAACCAGCGGTTCGCCTTTGTGTTCCAGTAGGGCATTCGTTGCCACCGTTGTGCCCATTTTAATGGTTTGAATTTGCTCAGTGGGCAGGGATTGATCGCGATCTAGCCCCATCACATCGCGAATCCCTTGAATCGCAGCATCTTGGTAATGATCGGGATTTTCCGAAAGGAGTTTATGGGTAAAGAGACTGCCATCATCCCGTTTGGCAACAATATCGGTAAACGTTCCCCCGCGATCGATCCAAAATTGCCACTGTTGCGCCATGAGCTTTCCTTAACCATTATCTTTATTAATTGGTATTTTAACGAGGAGCAGAATTAAACGTATTGACAATATCAATATATTTCAGTCTAAACTAGACAATATGCATGTATTTTTATGGATGTATTTTTCACGCTCAATGGTATTACCTTTGTTTGGAATGAGGAAAAAGCAAGAACTAATCCTCAAAAACATAATGGTGTAACCTTTCAGCAAGCGACACAAGCCTTCTTTGATCCAATGCTAGCGGTTGTTGATGCTAGTCGTAATAATGAAGCACGAAATGCCATCATTGGTCTGGATGAACGATGGAATTGTTTGTATGTCGTTTACATTGAGCAGGAAAATGACGTGATTCGGGTAATTTCAGCGCGTAAAGCAACACGCAAGGAACGTGAATTTTATGAAAATTGAAACCTTAAAAAAACGACTCGACAAAAACCGACCTATGACGACTGTTACTATGCGTCTTCCTGAAGATATTGTTGAAGATTTGAAACGAGTTGCGCCCTTACTCGGTTTTTCTGGTTATCAGCCCCTAGCTCGTGCTTATATTGGTCAAGGGCTGCGTGCTGATTTAGAACGTTTGGAAAATGATACGGTTTCTGCTTTAGTTGATAGTTTGAAACGTCATGGTGTCAGTGATGAAGTTCTTCAAGAAGCCTTAAATGAAGTGATACACCATTTATCTTAAAAAAATAATTCAATATGTACAAACGTAAAGTGCCAATAGAAACAACAGGTGTAATTGATCGAGAATTAATCACATATGAAGCACTTTTGAGTATGAAAAAGCAGTTAGATCATACGTATCTTCCATTAACAATAGAACATGATATTCGGAATCCTCCTGTGGGAAGAATAGTTTCTGCTGAAATAGTTAAACTTGAAGACGGTAACTATCTTTTAGAAGGAGAAGCAGAAGTATTTGAATCTACTGATGACTTATCCAAGATAAAGGATACAAGTAAATCAATTAGGACCTACAGCGAAGATATTGAAACTTTCCAAATATCTTGTGATGATAGAGGGAGTACAACTGAAATCGATCAGCTACGAAAAGAAATTGAACCATTAGCCTCTAATTCCCTAGATTATAGAAGGTATTCTTTTGTATTACGATCGCGCCAATTTTAATCTTTACTTGATTATAAAATCTAAAACCTTGTATTCAATATTTATCTTAGAGACTGTTCCTAAAATAAACATTAAGCTAAGCTCAACAGCGAGCTAACCGTTTCAACATGAGACGAGTCATAGCAAGGTGAATCAGAGCTTCA
>PXPI01000027.1 GCA_003021905.1 Cyanobacteria bacterium SW_9_44_58
GCGATTACAGAGGCAATGCTAAAAGTAACTAATCAAGATATTCGGAATTGGTTTACTCACTGTTGTTACTGTACCTCATGAATTCGAGAATTGCTATAACTCAAATTAGATTAAGAAACCCACTAAGATAGTGACTGACGATTTCCCCCATACTAGGATTAGGAGGGCAAGATATTATCAAATACCTTTAATTATCTAATTCATGTTTAACAAAATTAGCGGCCAATTCCCGTCCCTAAATCGCACTGTCTGGATTCTTGCTTTTGGGCGCTTGCTCTCAGAAATTGGTACGGGATTCGTTTTATTTTATGCTTCAATTTTCTTTGTCAACCAAGTGGGATTATCGGCAACATTAGTGGGAATCGGGATAGGCAGCGGTCAAGTCGCTGGGGTGTTCGGTCGCTTTTTTGGCGGGGTGTTTACTGATAGCCAATCTTGGGGAAGACGACGTACTTTATTATTGTCAGCTGCGATTTCAGCACTTGCCGATGTTGTTTTAGCCTTAACTGTGAATTTTCCCACCTTACTCGCGGGCAACTTGTTAATGGGATTGGGTGTGGGGCTATATTGGCCGGCAACAGAAGCAGTCATTGCCGATATTACCGCCTCTGATAAACGCAATGAAGCTTTTGCCGTTACTCGCGTTGCCGATAGTTTAGGATTGGGAATTGGGGTAGTCCTGGGTGGATTAATTATTAGTACTGCTGGAAATTATCGGTGGTTGTTTGCCGCTGATGGCATTTCCTTTTTAGTCTTTTTTGCGGTGATTTATTTTGCCGTGCAAGAAAGCTATCAATTTGAGGAACAAGAAAGCACCCAGAGAAATCCCTTTCAAGGCTGGGGAATTGCATTGCGCGATCGCGCTTTTGTTATCTTTTTAAGCATTAATATTCTTTTCACTACCTACATTTCCCAGATTCAAAGCACCCTTCCCCTTTATTTCCGCAACTATGTGCACACTGGCGGCGATCAATTGGGCTTTCCTCCCCAACTGATCAGTGCCTTCTTTACCTGGCATATTACTTTTGCAGCGATTATGCAACTACCTATGGCCAAGTTTCTCAATCGGTTTCGACGCGCCCAAGCCTTAACCTTCTCTTTATCTTTGTGGCTAGCGGGATTTGTCCTGATTTGGGCAACAGGCATGACTCAACAAGCCCCATTAGTCATTGCCATTATTACATTAGGCATTCTGAGTTTAGGCTTAAATAGCTATACGCCCTCAGCTTCTTCGCTAGTGGCTGACATTGCACCGGCTTCCTTGCGCGGTGTATATTTGTCGTTAAACTCCCAATGTTGGGCAGTGGGTTTCTTTATTGGGCCGCCCCTTGGCGGTTGGGCCTTAGATCAAAGCCGAGCTGTTACGGATCAATTTTGGCTTGCTGTTGCAGCAACAACCCTAATTGGAATTTTTGGACTGCGCTACTTAAACCGGTTATTAAAACAATGAAATACGTTAATCTTGAGCTGAAATGGAAACAATTAACCCTTCAGGGCTGGAAGCTAGGCCGCCTTCTGATCGCAGTATGCCTTTTCCTTACTCTCAGCAGTTGTCAAAACTTTTCTCCCAAAGATCCGCAAGTTTCTTCACGCGAGGAAAATAAGCCGAAATTGGAAGCCTTGGAATTAACCGCTGAAACCTGGCAAACCATAGAAGGAAATGGCATTCGCCTCTCTCTCCCGGAAAGTTATCGCGGGGGAAATCCCAATCAAGATCTTCGGGAAATAGAAGCAGCGTTAACTGAGTTGCAAGAAAGTTATGGCAAACGCTTGCGAAGCATTAAACAAAATGTGGACAATATGGCCTTGATCGCCTTTGATACGCGATCGCTGACCCCGGAAGCTCTGACCAATGTTAACATTGTCCAACACCCTCTCCAAGAATCCATTGACCTAGAAACCTATTTCTCCGAAGCGGTTCAGCAACTGCAAAAAACCCATCAAATTGAAGAGCAGGATCTCATCGCGCAAAATGAATCTTCTCGGGGGCGTATTGTCGCCAAAACGACGACCGAAGATGCCATCGCCATGAAACAATTATTTTATTTCCAACCCCAATCAGAAACGGTTTGGATTACCACCTATACCACCCCTGCTAAGGAATTTCAACAGCGGGTTGCCAACTTTGAAGACAGCATCGCTAGTTTGCAATTTCAACATAAGGAATCAGGAAACGAATCAGCAATAGCAAATAACATCCAACTGCCGTGCAACTAAACCAAGTTATTATCGCCTACAAAGCAGATGATTCCAATAGTAAGCGTTGGGCTGAAACTTACAGCGATGCCCTGGAAAAACGAGGTTGTAAAGTTCTGGTCGGTCCAACCAGCATCAAAGATAATCCCTATCCAGTGTTTTTATCTTCTGTGGGCAATGAAATCGACCTAGCCATTGTATTAGGGGGGGATGGCAGTGTTTTAGCCGCAGCGAGACAATTAGCCCCAGAAGGAGTTTTAATTTTAGCAGTTAATGTGGGCGGCCATTTAGGGTTTTTAACCGAACCCTTTGAGTTGTTTCAAGATCCAGAAGCCGTTTTAGATCGGTTAGAATCAGATCGCTATGCCATTCAACGACGGATGATGCTGCAAGCCCAAGTGTTGGAAGGGGACCGGATTAAACCGGAATCCATGAGCGATCGCTTTTATTGCTTAAATGAAATGTGTGTTAAGCCTGCCAGCATTGATCGTATGCCCACCTCAATTTTAGAAATGGAAGTGGATGGCGAAGTTGTGGATCAATTTCAAGGAGATGGCTTAATTGTTGCTACCCCTACAGGTTCCACTTGTTACACAGCCTCTGCCAATGGGCCCATTGTTCATCCGGGGATGGAAGCAATGGTGATTACGCCTATCTGTCCGCTGAGTCTTTCCAGCCGCCCCCTAGTAATTCCCCCTGGTTCCGTGGTCAATGTTTGGCCCTTGGCAGAACAAGAACCGGCTACGAAATTATGGACTGATGGCGCATTGGGAACCACCATTTGGCCGGGACAGCGCGTGTCAGTTACTATGGCCAATTGTTTAGCAAAATTTATTATCTTACGGGAAGATCATTCCTTCTATAAAACCCTGCAAGAGAAGTTAATGTGGGCAGGAAGCCGGATTCATTATGAGAACAACCATCGCAATGGCGGATCTTAACTTGTCTGTTCTGCCGATTCTGCAGATTGAGCTAATTCTCGCACTACCCGCGAAGCATAGGGACGGATAACCCACCACAAAAACGGCGATAACCAACCGCGCAACGTAATGGAACAAGAAACATAGGTTCCAATGAGAGTGGATTCCACTTGGTAGGTAACGCGATTTTCAATTCCCGGAATGGCTAAGATGCGCAGACTAAGCAATTCACCGGGATTAACTTTTTCGACAAAAACACGAATGGGAATTGGCGTCAACCGGGTAACCGCTTGATAAATAATTCCAGGTTTCGCTCGTAATCCCTGCGGGGCATTGGTATGATCGAGCAGGGGATTCCAAGACACATCGCCCAAATTAATAAGTTTTTCCCACAGCGCCTCCACAGAGGCATTGCTTAATACCCGATACGTTTTGTATAGGGAAAACTGACAGCAAATTTTTTCTTTTCTCGCGATAAACTTAAACGAAAAATTAAGAATCACAACACCTCTCCTGATCCATGACGCCCAGGCAAGTATCCTATTTTAGGAAAACTAGCGTGTCTTGAGGCAAGTTTCTCAAGAATAATTTGTAAAAATTATTAGCCGTTTCATCTCTTATTTTTATAGCCTAGTTAAAGGATTGTACAATAACTAAATAGCAATATGAGCATTAAAGATACCCAATTTAGCTCTGCTAAAAATGCCTTTGTTCCCCCTGAAAATGCCAAATCTCGGGTTAGCAGCTTTATGAAGACGCTTCAGGACGAAATTTGCAGCGAGTTAGAAGCCCTCGACGGCAGCGGTCAAAGCTTTCACGAAGATAGTTGGGAACGAGAAGAGGGCGGCGGCGGCCGAACCCGCGTCATGAAGGAAGGCGATTTAATTGAACAAGGCGGCGTCAACTTTTCAGAAGTATTTGGGAAACAACTTCCCCCATCGATTCTCAAACAACGGCCAGAAGCTGAGGGCAATGAATTTTACGCCACTGGCACTTCCATGGTGTTGCATCCTCGGAATCCTTATGTACCGACAGTTCACCTCAATTACCGCTATTTTGAAGCCGGTCCCGTCTGGTGGTTTGGCGGGGGCGCCGATTTAACCCCATATTATCCGTTTGCTGAGGATGCAGTTCATTTTCATCAGACTTTAAAAACCCACTGCGATCGCCATCATCAAGAGTATTATCCGGTGTTTAAACGCTGGTGCGATGAGTATTTCTACATCAAACACCGTCAAGAAAACCGAGGCATTGGCGGTCTCTTTTTCGACTACCAAGACGGTCAAGGAGAATTGTATCGCGGCCCGGATCCCAATAGCGCAGCGGGACAATATAGCAGTCAACTTGGCCCCATTGAACAGCGCAGTTGGGAAGATTTATTTGCCTTTGTTCAAGACTGTGGACAGGCATTTTTACCCGCCTATGTTCCCATTGCCAAGGAACGCCGCACCATTGACTATGGGGAAAGAGAACGGAATTTTCAACTCTATCGGCGCGGGCGATATGTTGAATTTAACTTAGTATATGATCGGGGGACCCTTTTCGGCTTACAAACCAAAGGACGCATCGAATCCATTTTAATGTCATTGCCGCCGTTAGTGCGTTGGGAATACTGTTATTATCCCGAACCCAACACCCGAGAAGCTGAACTCTATGACACATTTCTAAAACCCCAAGATTGGGTCAATTGGAACTATCAAGGGTAATTATTCTTTTGGAAAAAAGGTTAAGGGGGAAAGGGAAAATGATGCTTACGATAATAATTCCCCTTAACCTCCGATTCCCCAAAAAAAATCCTTGAAACGCCGTCGAGATTGCTGGAATGAGTAGGGCATCCCCCTTATCAATTTGGGTTAGTTAAGTTAAGTGGGGGTTAACAATACGATTCTATCACAAGGATCAATGATTCCGTGAGACCTTGGCAATTTTCTGTAGAAACGAGACAATGGGATAAATAAACAAACTAACTAAAACTAAAGCAACTTAATTAAATCTGTGGATACTCTGCGCACTCTTTCTGAAACCAAACGCACCTTTTATACCCTGCACACTCGTCCTCTGAATTCCATCTATCGGCGAGTGATTGAAGAACTGTTAGTGGAAATGCACCTGCTGACAGTCAATGCCGATTTTAAGTATGATCCCATCTATGCCCTGGGGGTAGTGACGGTTTTTGATACCTTTATGGAGGGATATGAACCAGAAAAAGATAAGGAATCCATTTTCAATGCAATTTGTAAAGCAGTTGAACATGATCCCCAACAGTATCGACAAGATGCAGAACGGGTAAAATCAATTGTTGAAAATGCCTCCGGCGAACAAGTAACGGCTTGGCTGTGCAACGCCGAACCGTTAGAACAAGCAGGGGATCTAAACGAAGTGTTGCAATCCATCAAAGACAATCCTCGCTTTAAATATAGTCGTTTGTTTATTATTGGACTCTATACCATTCTCGAAACCGCTAATCCCGATTTAATGAGTGATGACAATAAACGGGAAGAAACGCTGCAAAGCTGTTGTCAGGCTTTAAATCTGCCCAAAGATAAAGTAGATAAAGACCTGGATCTCTATCGCAGCAATTTAGAGAAAATGCAACAGGCGCGATCGGTGATGGAAGATGTGGTCAAAGCCGATCGCAAACAACGGGAACGTCGGCAAGAACAACAAAATTCCAGTGACGATTCTCAAAATTCTGGTGTGGAATTAGAGAAGAAAACAGAAAACACAGAAGTCTAGAGGCTTTTCCGATTATTAACTTAGGTTGGGTACGACACGAAACTCAACCTTTTAATTTGAATAATTTGCCATTGCCATTTCCTGGACTTGCTTCAATGGAATTTGATGCTGTTGGGCAATTTGAACACAATCCTCGTATTCCGGTTGCACATTGATCGTTTTGCCTTCTAAAAAAGCGGCTTTCACTCGGACAATTCCCATTCCCGTTTCCACTTGCTGAATTTCTCGTTTCAAGGCACGACGATGTTGAAGTTGGCGGCGAATGCCAATGGTCGTTGTTTCTCGAAATAAAACTGTTTCACAAGCAATCATTTTATCCATGGGACAAATAACTGTTACTAATGTTCCCAAGCGAGACTTTTTCATGTTAATGGGTTGCGTAAAGACCTCCCATGCCCCCGCCGTAAACAGCAAGTCGCGACAGTAAGCCAATACTTGGGCTGAGAGATCGTCAATTTGGGTTTCTAAGACAGCAACGGTTTCTAAAGTTTCCTCGGTTTCAGCTTCTCCTACCCATAAGCGTAAGATATTCGGTAGGGATAAACTGGCATTGCCTGCCCCGAATCCCGCTTGTTTCACTGTCATTGCCGGAAAGTCGCCAAATTCTTGGCTGAGGGTAACGGCTAACGCCGCGCCGGTGGGGGTTACTAATTCTTTCTCAATGCCATTGCTATAAACAGGAACGCCGCGCGATTCCCATAATTTAACAACAGCAGGCACTGGAACCGGCAAACGCCCGTGGGAAGCTTGGACAGTCCCGCCGCCAGTGGGTAGGGGAGAACAGTAAATTTGTTCTATTCCTAACCAATCTAAGCCTAAACAAGTGCCAACAATATCGACAATGGCATCGGTTGCGCCGACTTCATGGAAATGAACGGCATTGGGAGAAACTCCATGCACTTTTCCTTCCGCGATCGCGAGTTGTTGAAAGACGGCTAAACTCCATTGTTCCACACGGGAGGGTAAATTTGCATTTTGAATAAGCGTTTCAATATCAGGAAGATGACGATGGGGAAGTGTCGCAGCAGAAACATTAACCTCAACTTTTGTTGCTGCTTGTCCATTATGAGAGAGGGAATGGGCTGATAATTGATATTCTTCAGCTAGGCCCAACTTTTGAAGCTGAGACATGAGATAATCTATCGGGACACCAGCATCAGCTAGCGCCCCTAAACACATATCGCCCGCAATTCCTGTTGGACAGTCAAAATATACAATGTTTGTCATGGCTACTGTTTATTCGATTCATCCCGAAACCCCCCAAAAACGTGTTTTAGACACGATTGCCGACCAATTAAAGCAGGGGGCCATTATGTTGTATCCCACGGATACAGTTTACGCGATCGGGTGTGATCTTAATGTTAAATCGGCAGTGGAAAAAGTTCGGTTTCTCAAACAGATGAGTAATGACAAACCCCTAACGTTTTTATGTTCTTCCCTCTCGAATATTGCTGATTACGCGATCGTAACCGACAAAGCTTATCGGTTAATGAAACGCTTAATTCCGGGCACTTACACCTTTTTGTTACCGGCAACAAAATCCGTGCCCCGCTTAGTCATGAATCCCAAACGAAAAGCAACTGGTATCCGTGTTCCTAATCATACGATATCCCAAGCCCTTTTAAAAAGCTTAGGCAACCCTATTATCTCCACTTCTGCTTATCTTTCTGATGATACGGGAGAGTTGCCAACCCTCGGTTATGAAAAAGCCCGCTTATTTGATGCCTTAGATAAATCGGTGGATATTATTCTAGATGATGGATTGGATTTGCAAACAGAATTTTCAACCATTATTGATTTTACCGCTAATGAACCGGAAATTATCCGGGAAGGATTAGGGGTAGAAGAGGCAGAGACTTGGTTGAACAAATCAAGAAGATGAAAGTAATGTAAGGTTATAATTTGTAGGAATTCAAATGGACTTTTCGAAACCCCATTAAGTTTATTTTTGGGTCGGTTTTCCGAGACTGATTAAGTCGGTTGATCAGATAAGCGATTCCCACTTCTTTATCATCATGATTCTCTAATAAATTTGCAATTTCAAAGAGTTTCTCTGCTAATTCCGAGCCTAATTTTTCAATAATTATTTCTTGTTCATATTGAGCTTTTTGTTTTTCCCGGAAAATTGCTTGCCATCTCCTTAAAAATAATTTTTTTATCTCTAATTCTAAACCGAGTTGCGTTAAAATTTCCCACTCCCCATTATCTAACCAAATGCCATTGCAGGAAGCACAACTTTCCACAAAAAAAGGCGTATTAATTGGAACTTTGGCACGATTTAAATAGCATTGGCATTCCGGACAAAAACCTGCTTTTTTATCATCAGTAGAGATTTCCCGTTCTAAATCAAGATTGTCTAATACTCTCTCTGGAGAGCAGAATTGCCTACTTTTCCGGAGTTGCCAATCTTCATAATCTTGAGTGTCAATCCAATGCCCATGACAATGAGGACAACAATGGGTAGGAATTTCACCAGCAAGCATACTTTTTTCAAGATAAAATCCCTGGTGTTTGGGACAGGATAATGACTCACTCATAGAGATAAAAAATTGCTGAATTTTTGGTAAGCTTAGTGTTGCTTTGATTGAAAATCACCGGCGTGAAAGGTAGGCTTAATTGGCATTAAAAATAATTATTCGGGATTGGTGTTTTGTTGTTGAATTCCATTTTCCTTGTTGGTTTGAGTCATCCGTTCAGCAGCACTGGCAATATCAATTCCGGTACTTTCCTTTAACTGTTCCATGAACGTTGCCAATTTCGTGGCATTGCCGCCATTGGCGGGATCAATCACAGTGACTTTCTGCACGTCGATTTCAGGCACTGTACTAACCATACTGTTTAACAACGGTTCTAGTTTTTGGAACAGGAAAATTTCTCGGGCATTTTCACCGGCAGCCAGCCAAGAGTTTGCCAGGTTTCTCAGCCCTTCTGCTTGCGCTTTTCCATCTTCAATAATCGTGGCTGCTTGTCCTTTTGCATCCGCTTGCGCCCGTTGACAGTCAGCTTCAGCAGGGGCAACCACATCCGCTTGCAATTGCTTTTCGACTTGCTTACGCCGTTCCCGTTGTACCCCTAACTCAGCTTGAGTACGAGCCACTTCTGCTGCCACTTCCGATTCCGCCTCAGCAATTCCGGCTTCCCGTTGCGTTAGGGCATTTTGCAAGCGACGATTGGCTTCCGCGCGAGCAGTTTCAATTTGGGCATCAATTTGTCGCAGGGAGGTATTTTTCTTGTTTTCAGCCGCTTGCAGGGCCGATTCCATTTTGGCATTAGCCTCAGCAATGCGGGCATCTCGCATTAAATCCGCTTGTTGTTTACGCCCAATGGAGTTGAGATAGTTTACTTCATCGGAAATGTTTTGAATTTGCAAGTTATCTAATACTAAGCCTAGTTTTTGTAAGTCCTCTTCAGCTTCTTCTAGAAGACTGCGAGCGAATGCCATTTTGTCGTCGTTGACCTGTTCTGGGGTAAGACTAGCCAAAACGCCTCTTAAATTCCCTTCTAGGGTTTCTCGGGCAATTTTTTCAATTTCTTTTTGGCTTTTTCCTAATAACCGCTCGATCGCGTTATGAATAGTCGGTGCCTCTCCAGCCACTTTAATATTAGCCACACCATCGACTTTCAGGGGAATGCCTCCTTTAGAATAGGCATTGGTCACTTCTAAGTCAATAATCATATTGGTAAGCTTCATTCGAAAAACTTTTTCAAAAAGCGGTCTACGGATGCTACTCCCCCCTTTCACTAAGCGATAGCCCACGCTTTTTTCACCTGCCGCTTGACGACCGCCGGCAAATATTAAAATTTCACTGGGCTGGCAAATATAGTATAGATTTTTGATAGTAAGGGTTCCTGCACCAAAAGCAAGTATTAAGATCATGATGAGAGTACTCATGCTTTTTCTTCCTCCGTTTTCGTTTGCTTAGCATTGTGATTTCTTTGCCCGCTCAGGGTAATGCCCAAAGTTTCTTCCGATTGTTGTAAAAACTGACGAATCATTTCCGGATAGGCATTGGATAGGGAAGCCAGGGCTTTGCCGTCGCCGTTGTCAATGACGCTGACTTCTCCCAAATGTAAGCGGTGAGGGACTTTTGCCGCCTGGTGCAAAATCATTTCCATCCGTTGCACCAGGAATAGTTCTGAGGCATCAACGCCCGTATCTTGCCAAATTTGCGCTAACATTTCGTTAACTTGGGCTGAAGCTTTACTATCTTCAGCGACTTTGGCAGCGTTGCCTTTGGCCTTTAGCTCATCCGCTTGTTGTTGGGCTTGAGCGGGTAACACTTTATCTACTTCTAAGCGGGCTGTTTCTAATTCCGATCGCGCTTCCTGCAGTTCTTGTTGAGCTCTGGCTCTCGCTTCGTCAGCGGCTGCGGTAGTGCGTTCTTCTTCAATTTTGGCTTGTTTTTGTTCTTGGGCAGTAATGCGTTGCAGTTCGTTTTCTTTTTCTTGGATGGAAGTGGTAGTTTGCGTTTGGGCAACTTCCGATTGACGATTGCAGTCGGCTTCCACTTGTTCTGCTTCGGCTACGGCATTGGATTCGGCAATTTCGGCATCGCGAACCACCGTAGCAATTTGCCGTCGTCCAATGGAGTTGAGATAATCGAGTTCATCGGAAACGCTTTGGATTTTGAGCGTATCTAGTTGTAAACCCAGTTTTGCCATGTCGCTGCTCACATCATCGGCAATGCGAGTGGCAAATTCTAACCGATCTTCGTTCAGTTGTTCGGGGGTTAGTGTTGCTACCACGCCCCTTAAATTGCCTTCTAGGGTTTCTCTAGCCACCCGGGAAATTTCCCCGCGATCGCGCCCTTGAAACCGTTCAATGGCATTTCCCACTAACGACCTGTCCCCAGAAATTTTCACATTGGCAATTGCTTGGATATTGAGCGGGGTCCCGCCCTTAGCATAGGCATTGCTTACTTCAATGGGAATAGGAATCGTGGTTAAATCCATCGTTTCCATCTGTTCCCTAATTGGGATTTTCCAAGTACGTCCGCCATAGATAACCTTATATCCTAGTTTCTGTCCGTCTGGCCATTTGTATTGCCGTCCCGAAATAATCAAAATTTTATTGGGATCGCAAATTCTAACTAAACTATTGATAATAATTGTCCCGACAATGGCAATTGCTCCAGTCGCAATTAATATAGCCGGTAAATTATTTGTCAAAGCATTCATCAAAGGATTGCTGCCGCTTTGGGCAAAAACGGGAGAAGGCGGCACTTCGGCCACCGTTTCCGTTCGGGTTTCCATTTCTCGTTGCTGAACCATGGTTCCATGAACTCCAGGTGCTTATTCGTGATTTTGAAGTGTATCTGCTGAAACCACCCAAAGCTTATTATCTTGATAAGAAACAACCAAGACTTCTTCTCCGGGCTGAAATTCAGTTTCTTGTTCGGTCATTGCCGAAAATCCGACAGTTGACCCTTTAATGGAAAGCTGCACTTTCCCTCGACGATTTTGATCAAAGGGAATTTCCACTGTCCCAATTACGCCGATAAGATCATCCGTACTCGCCATGCTATTGGTGTAATTGCCTCCTAAAGCGCGCAATAACCAAGCCATAGCCGTGCCAATCAGCAATCCCATCAAAGCGGCAATTAAGGCAATGACACCGTCTCCTAAATTTGGTTCCAGCCAAGTTAACGCCAATCCTGTCACCCCAAAAAAACAAATCCCGAATGTCCAAAATTTGAAGCTAAAAAAAGGCAGCCACAACTTTTTTTGAGAAGAAGATTTAGCTAACCAGGGATTGTTTGGTTTTTCCGTTTTCCCCTGATGAGTTCCAAAGTCAACATCATCTACTTCGGAATCGGCATCAAAGTCAGTATCGGCATCAGCATCGATATCAAAGCCATCTAAGCCGCCGGATACTGATAATAGAACAAAGAGACCACCAATTAAAGAACAGGCGATGTAAATAACTAGCATGGGTTTGGAATAAACGGCTTGGGATTGAGGAAGAAAAGATCTTCGACAGAATTAGGTTTTACTTTAAACAAAGCTTCTCAAAAGTGCAAGAGAAATTTTACGGAACTCTAGAAAATCACTAAATCTTTATATGTCTTAACAAATTCCCTCAAAACGCAAACGCATTGCTTGTCTTCTGCTCAAGAGGATGCCAAAGTATCTAGTGAAAGTGAACTGAATGTGTGCGCAGTAACTTAGGATTAAGTAGATTTAAACAGAACCTTATGCAACTTGATCGAGCAAGCGGAATTTTATTACACCCGACTTCCTTGCCAAGTCGTTATGGAATTGGGGATTTAGGGGCAGGAGCCTACGAATTTGTCGATTTTTTAGCCGGCAGCGGCCAAACCCTTTGGCAAGTGCTGCCGTTAGGCCCCACTGGCTTTGGCAACTCTCCCTATTTATCTTATTCGGCCTTAGCGGGCAATCCCTTGTTAATTAGCCCTGATAAGCTCATAGAACAAGGATTGTTAACCCGGGAAGATGTTGCCAAGCTTCCCAATTTTCCCGAGACCAAAGTCAATTATGAGCACGTTGAGTCGGTCAAAATGCCCTTGTTGCGGAAAGCCTTTGAACGATTTGCCAACTTGCCCGAAGACCAACGCGGAGGGTATCATGACTTTTGCCATAAACACGAATACTGGGTGGAAGATTTTGCCTTTTTCATGGCATTAAAAGATGCTCATGATGGAATCAGTTGGCATGAATGGGAAGAAGGGCTTGCTAAGCGCGATCCCAAAACCTTAGAAGAATGGAAAAAGCACTTGGGATGGGAGATTTATTTTCATAAATATCTCCAGTTTGAGTTTTATCGACAGTGGAAAAATCTGAAAAATTACGCCAATGAGCGGCAAATTAAAATCCTCGGCGATATTCCCATTTATGTCGCTCACGACAGCATGGCGGTTTGGGTTCACCAAGATATCTTTTGCCTAGATCCCGAAACCTGTCAACCGTCTTGGATGGCAGGGGTTCCGCCGGATTATTTCAGCGAAGGCGGCCAATTATGGGGCAATCCCGTTTATGATTGGGAACAAGTGGAAGCCAATGGGTTTGATTGGTGGCTGCATCGCTTTGAAGGAACCCTGGATTATGTGGATTTATTGCGCATTGACCATTTCCGCGGCTTTGAATCGTTTTGGGCCATTCCCCAAGGGGAAAAAGACGCTCGCAATGGGCATTGGGTGAAAGCGCCAGGTGAAAAGTTCTTTAACCTACTGCGGGAAAGGCTCGGTGAACTCCCTATTGTTGCAGAAGACTTAGGGATTATTACGCCGGAAGTCGAAGCGTTGCGCGATCAGTTTGGGTTTCCTGGAATGAAAGTATTGCATTTTGCCTTTGATTCCGGTCCTGGCAATCCCTATTTGCCCTTTAACTATGACCGCAATTGTTTGGTTTATACCGGAACTCATGACAATGATACGACCGTGGGCTGGTATAAAAAACGCAATGCTGAGCAAAAAGAGCGAGTGCGACAGTACCTTGGCGGTTCTGGACCAGAAGGGATTCATTGGAATCTGATTCGTCTCGCCTTAGGCTCAATTGCCAATCAAGCTGTAATTCCCTTACAGGATATTTTAGGCTTAGGCAGTGAAGCCCGAATGAATACACCGAGCAGTTTAGGGGATAATTGGTCCTGGCGATATCGTCGCGAGGAATTGACCAACGAACTGCGCCAGCGACTAAAACTGTTAACCGAACTCTATGGTCGCGCTCCTCAGTAAAATGACAGGGTTGACGGGGGACACAATTTTTAAATTTGGTTTCCCCTTTCCCCTTTTTACGCTAGGCTAAAAAAGCCCGTTTCCCATTTGGCATAATGGTTGCCCAATTTGTTTTCGCCTCTGCTAATTGTTTCTCTGTAATTTTGGCATTGGTTAAATTGGCCCCGCAAAAATTGGCTTCTGCTAGTTTGGCATTTTGAAAGTTGGCTAAGGTTAAATCGGCTTTGCAGAAATCAGCTTTTTGTAAATCGGCGTTGCTAAAAAAAGCATTGTGCAGTTTCGCTTCCCGTAAACTAGTATGACGCAAGATGGCATTGGCAAAATCCGCTTCTCTTAAGTCCGCTTTTTGAAAATTCACTTGAATTAACTGAGCAGTACGGAAAATGCTTCTGTTTAAATTAGCCTCTTGCAGATCAAGCCGATATAAGTTTGCTTGGGAAAAATCTCGTCTTCCTTGCTTGTATTGATTAATTACCTCGTTAGCGGTTAGTTTTCGGGAACTTGAAGATTTGCTTTTTCCCCCAGTTAAACGTCCTTTGGAGTAATAGCTTTGGCTTTGATCGCGCTGGGTGCGGCTTGTGGGCAACCCCATTCGAGTGCGGCGTTGACGAATTGACTCTGCGAGTTGAGCACTCCAACTGGAACAATAAGATTCCGGTTGTGATTGATCAACATTGCCGCTATTCCCCAAAGAATTCCGTTTGACTAATCCCTGGGAGAGACTTTCTTGATCAACTTCCATTTCTAAAGCATCTAAAACGGCTTGCGCTGACTGGTAGCGATCGCGCACTGCCATCTCCATCATTTTCTGCAATACCTGCTGAAAGTGATGGCTAAGATGAGAAACATGACGTTCCCAATCCAAAGCGCCGGTGCGGGAGTGATAACCCATGTCTTTGGGGGCTTTTCCCGTTAGAAGGTAAATACAAGTTGCCCCTAAGCTATATATATCGCTGGCATAAGTGGGCCGCATGGCCATTTGTTCCGGGGCGCAATAACCGGGCGTTCCCACCGCAAATGAGGTGAGTTGGTTATCACCGGAGAGATCCGCTGCCATGACTTCATTTACCCGATTTTTCACTGCCCCGAAATCAATTAAGACGAGTTTTTGATCAATCTTGCGGCGAATCAAGTTAGCCGGTTTAATATCGCGGTGAATGACTTTTTGGGAGTGAATATAATCAAATAAGGGTAGAATTTCCGTTAAAAATTGACGCACTGCCGCTTCGCTCAAGGGGCCATTTTCTTTGACTTGCTTCTGCAAATTTGACCCTTTGACAAAATCCTGTACTAAAAAAAACTGTTGTTTTTCTTCAAAATAATCCAACAAGCGAGGCACTTGGGGATGATTGCCCAGTTTTCCCAAGGTCTCTGCTTCCCGTTCAAACAATTCCCGCGCCATTTTCAAAAAATTCGCCGTGGTGTTGGCAGGACGCAGTTGTTTGATTACGCAAACTGGATTCCCCGGCAAGCTAGTATCAACCGCTAAAAAAGTCGCCCCAAACCCTCCTTGCCCTAGAGTTTTGCCCACCATATAGCGACCATTGAGTTTGAGATCGCTTCCAAAGCTTTGGCAATGTCTCGCATTGTTGGGATTTTTTGGTTCAGGGCAAGACGGATTCAAACAATAAATCATCTTGTACACTCAAAGATACAGTTTTCAAGATCCTCTGAGAGAGGAACAGCCAGGTAAATCGTTTATTGGATTACAATACTGGTAATAAAAATCACAAGCAAAATAACATTTAAATTAACTTTAGGGTATCTCTAGCATATCTTACCCGTTCTCTATCAAGAGAAAGACAAACCATATATCTTGGCGAGAGCAACAGAGAGTGTCACAATAAAAAAGCTGAGTTTTTAAGTTGCACCAAACCAAACAAGTCGATGCGAGTCTCTCTAAACTGGTTGCAGGAATTTGTTGATGTTGATCTTACCCCGGAAGGGTTAGCCGAAACCTTAACAATCGCGGGATTTGAAGTGGAAGAAATTGAATACCGCCGCCGCTTTGCTGAAGGTGTCGTGGTGGGAAAAGTTTTAGCATGCAATCAGCATCCCAATGCGGATAAACTGACAGTTTGTCAGGTTGATATTGGCAGCAATGAGCCCCTCAATATTGTTTGCGGGGCGGCGAATGTACGCCCGGAAATCTATGTTCCTGTCGCTACAATTAGAAGTTATTTACCGGCACAAGATCTAAAAATTAAACGCAATAAGCTGCGAGGCGTTGCTTCGGAAGGGATGATTTGTTCTTTAGCCGAAGTAGGCTTAGAAAAAGCCTCGGAAGGCATTCATATTTTTACGGAAGAAAATCTTACTCTAGGAGAACCGGTTTATCCGATTCTTGGACTGGATGATGTGGTGCTGGAGTTGACAACAACTGCCAATCGGGCGGATGCGCTTAGTATGGTTGGAATCGCGCGAGAAGTCGCTGCCTTGACAAGCGCCAATTTGACGCTTCCTAATCCCCCAAAGCCCAAGTTCGCAACAAGCAGCAATTCCGTGATTAACGTTCAAGTTGCCGAAACTAATGCTTGCCCGGCTTATATTGGAACTGAAATTGCCAATTTAAAGCCGGCGCCTTCTCCCCAATGGCTGCAACGACGGTTGCAAGCAGCAGGTGTTCGTCCCATTAATAATGTTGTTGATATTACCAACTATGTGCTGTTGGAATGGGGACAACCGTTACATGCGTTTGACCGGGAACGTCTCAAGTCAGTGGTCGGAAGCAACAATTTAACGCTTGGTGTGCGCTTCGCCCAAGCCGAAGAAACCTTAACCACGCTCGATGGCCAATCCCGGAAACTGCATTCGGAAAATCTGATTATTGCCGCCAATGATGTGCCCGTTGCCCTAGCTGGCGTCATGGGGGGCAAAGATACGGAAGTGAATGACCAAACCCAGAATATTATCTTAGAAGCAGCTTTGTTTGAACCGGCGGCTGTCCGTGGCTCAGCGCGGGCACAAGGGGTGCGCACCGAAGCCTCAACTCGCTATGAACGGGGGGTAAACCAAGCCGAGTTGGAAACAGCGACGCAACGCGCGATCGCGCTTCTGGCGGAATTCGCCCAAGGCAGTGCCGCCCAACAGGCGGTTGCCGATACCCGTCCCACCCCGGACCAATGGCAAAGACACCTCGCCCTGCGCTTAGACCGGATTCATCAAGTGTTAGGCGCTGTCACCAACCGAGACAATGGGCAACTTGCCCAAGAGGATGTGGAACGCATCTTGACCGCTTTAGGCTGTGAACTTACCGCCCATGCTGATGCTGTTAGTTGGACAGTGACGGTTCCCGCTTACCGCTACCATGACTTAGAACGGGAAATTGATTTAATTGAAGAAATTGCCCGTCTCTACGGCTACGACTACTTTGCCGATACCCTTCCCGAAACAACGCAGCCGGGATGCTTATCCTTCCGGCAAAAAGGGAAAAACCAAATTCGCGAGGCGATGCGGGCTGTTGGTTTAACAGAAGTTCTCCATTATTCCCTAGTGAAGCCTCAAGGAAATGCGGTTGTTCTCGCCAATCCCCTGTTCCAAGAGTATTCTGCCCTGCGAACCGAGTTGCTTAGCGGCTTAATCAATGCCTTTTCCTACAACCTCAGTCGCGGTAACGGCGCCTTAAATGCTTTTGAAATTGGGCGGCGGTTTTGGCAAGGAGAAACCGGTCTCGGGGAAGCCGATACGGTTGCTGGGATTATGGGCGGCGAATTCTTTCCCGGCGGTCGTTGGATCAACTCCGGTCAAGCCCAAGCTATGAGTTGGTATCAAGCCAAAGGTTTGTTAGAAGCAGCGTTTACGCGCTTAGGTTTAAGCGTCAGCTATCAAGCCGCAGCAGAAGATGAACGGTTGCATCCTGGGCGCACCACCATTCTCTCTTTAGACAACCAGCGATTGGGCATTTTTGGGCAGCTGCATCCGCAATTTCGTCAATACAATGACCTTCCCGAAGCCGTTTATGTGTTCAGTTTTGACTTAGAAGTCTTATTAGATGCCCTCGCCAAACAAAATCTGTCGCAATCGCGCTTCTCTCCCTTCTCAACTTATCCTGCTGTGGCGCGAGATATTGCCTTTTATGCCCCCCTGGATCTGCCAGTTGCCGACTTAATCCAGGCCATGGAAAAAGCTGGAGGCAATCTTTTAGAAAATATTGAATTATTTGATGAATATCGCGGGGAAAATGTCCCAGAGGGACAACGCAGTTTAGCCTTTAGTTTAACCTATCAAGCCCCGGATCGAACCTTGACGGATGATGAAGTGGAACCCTTATTGGAAAAAGTTCGGTCTGCTTTAACGGAACAATTTGCTGTCACCTTAAGGAGTTGAAACCATGCCCAAATATGTGATTTGGGGAAGCTATTGCGACAATGTTAAGGAAAAACGCGCCCCCTTTCGCCAAGCCCATCTCGATGGCTTAAAAGCCCAAAAGGAAGCAGGAACCTTGTTAACCATTGGGCCAACCAAGGACGTGAACTACCTCTCTTAAATCAAAGATTGTAAGAGAGGCTTCCTACCCAATCAGGCGCTTTCTCCAACCGAAGAAGTAGAAAGTCTTACCCCAAGGCGATAGGCTATCCCCCGCGAATTGGGGCTACCAGAAAAACTGATAGGTGGTGTCTAGCCTTTTTAACTTCCAACGGCGAAGTTCGCCCACCACGGCTACGTCTTCATTTTCCGTCATACTTATTACTATACCGCAAATGGGCTGATTTATCTACCGACTAAATTAAAATTGTAGTCGGTAGATGAATCAGCCCTCCTGCTAAAACAAGTCTTTGCTTTATACGATGCCCCTGATGAAGCAACGGTTCGGGAATTAGTGGAAAATGATCCCTATTGACAAAACGGCATCTGGACGGAATATGAAGTGAAAGAGTGGATACAGGCGCTTTAGCGGGCTTGATGCAACCAACTTAAGGTTCCGTTATCGCCATCGATGGTTACCGTTTCTCCCACCGGTAAAACGGCATTGACGCCATCGTGTCCAAACGGTAAATGAGAAACGATGGGACAATTGAAGTTCCCAGTTCCCTCCCGCAATACCTCCTCCACTGTGCAACTAATGCTTCCTTGGGGTACTTCACAACGACTAAACCGCCCTAAGGCAAGTCCGCCAATTTTGTCTAAACCCCCGGAAAGCCGCCATTGCGTCAACAGGCGGTCAATGCGATAGGGAACTTCACTGACATCTTCCAAAGCAAGAATAACTCCCGCCAAATTGGGTTGAATCGGCGTTGCCAATAAATGGGTTGCCACGGTTAAATTGGCAGGCAGCAGCCGCCCGGCAACTTTTCCCCCGCCCCAACCCTCTCCCTGCAAGGAAGGAAGCTGTTGCTTCTCAAGATAATTAAACAGTCGTTGGATTGACCAATCCGGTTCCTCAGCAAGGGTGGTTAAAACTGGGGCATGCAATCCCATAATTCCCTTATTGTAAAGACTCCAGAGAAGGGCAGTAATATCGGAAAACCCTAGCAACCATTTTGGCGGCGAAGCTGTTTCCCACCGCCATTGTTCCAGTAAGCGCATACTGCCATAACCGCCTCGAGTGCAAACAATGGCTTTGTAGTGGGGATTTGTCCATGCCTGGTGCAGGGCTTGGCGACGTTGTTCGTCGCTTCCTGCCAGATAGCCCTGTTGTTTATCGTGGGCAATAAATTCCAGCTTATAAGCGCGATCGCGCCAAACGGCCAATCCTCTCTCAAATCGGTCGGTTTCTTGCAATGCGCCGCTAGGAGAAATGACAGCAATAGTATTCCCCGGTTGCAAGGGAGGAGGCGTTAAAAATGCGCTCATTTTATCTGATTTTAATTGGTTGAATTGTCAAATACTAATTCTAACCGTTGTTGCGATTCTTGGAGGGCTTCTTTGGGATCTTTTTTATTTAATAAACTCGCCTCAATCGCACGGCCAAAGTTTTCTGATAAGCGGGTATAATTGGGAACAATCGGACGCACCTCTGCAACATTCATTTGGTCTAAAAAGACTTTCAATACGGGATTTTCTTCTACAAATTGCTGATACTTTTCACTTTTTTGTGCCTTGACATTAATGGGCAAATATCCGGTTCGTAACGCCCATTCAGTTTGAAACTTCTTACTTAAAATAAATTCTAGAAACTCAAAACAAGCTTTTTCTCGTTCGGGATTAGTCTTAAAAACAAATAAATTTTCCCCTCCCACGACTACTGCTTGTTGGTCTTTCTTGGGAAAAGGAAATACATCATAATCCACATCTGTTTCGCTTAATTGCCCTAGTGTCCACGGGCCCGTCACTTGCATCGCTGCTTGTCCCGATAAAAAATTCTCTAAGAGATAACCCCGTTCCGGCGGTGATAACATTGCCCAGTCTTGTTCCACTAAATGGGAACCAAATTCTAAGGCCTGAATTGTCCCTTGATTTACCAAATTCGGTTGGTTATTTTCCGTTAACAATTCTCCCCCAGCACTATAAACAAATGGCAGCCAAGTAAAGACAGTCCATTCCCCTTTGCCTAACGATAAAAACATGCCGTATTGATCGATTAACCCATCTTGATCAAAATCTTTTGTTAATTTTTTGGCCGCCGTTTCCAATTCATCCCAGGTTTTAGGAATCTCTTCAATTCCTGCTTCTTTAAATAAAGAAGGACGATAAAATATCCCAGCATTATTGGCAGCAAAGGGAATAGACCAAATGTGATCGTTTAATTCCATACTTTTAAATAAAACTGGATCAATTTCATCTTTAAGCGGCGATTGATCCAGCCAGTCATCTAAGGGACGGATGGCGCCCAATTCAACCAATTGACCGGTTAATTGGGGAACAAACCACAGCATATCAGGGGAAACATCCCCAACCACTGCCGTTAAAATTTTCGGTAACTGGGCATCCGGTTGGCCAATATAAATGGCATTGACTTGCACTTGATCATGGTTCTGATTAAATTGATCCACTAAGTCTTGAAATACTTTCCGGTTGGGAGGCGGATTAATGCCATGCCAAAGGGTTAATTCTGTTACATTTGAGTTTTTTGCAGAGGTATTAAGAGAGGTACAACCTGTTAAAAATAAGCTTAAAACAAGGACAATAAAACTAATAAATAATGGGATTTTAGCAACCATTTCAAATCTCTCAATTAATGAGAATAATATAGAAAAGAACTGAGTCTGAGTTATCTCATGGAAATCGAGACAGGATTCTCGATAAATTAATAGTTAGAGAATTATAGCGAACTAAATGACTGCGACAATTAAAACCAAGACTAAACCAACGGTAGAAACTTTAGCTAAATTATACCTTAATCAGGAACCGGCAATTGTGTCTGAGGAAATAAAAACTGAATTTTGCGATTGGATTTTAGAACAATTTCAAGAACTTCCGTTTGCCGTACAGGCTGACTATACCATGCACTACCATGACGCAACAGAAATGTTTGAAGATATTAAACAAGAGCATCTTTGGGTTTCCATGGCAGAGTATGATTCAGAATTCTACAACAATAGCTTTTGTGGTTTTGCCTTGCTTGCTGTTCACGATTATGACCATTATCAAACCCAAAGTTGTTTCACCCTAGAGGGAGAGATTCAAGCCTATAAAAAGATAGCAAGTCGAGCTCCCAATTTAGAAATCCAGAAAATTTTATAGCAATTCTCGAATTCATAAGGTACAGTAACAACAGTGAGTAAACCAATTCCGAATATCTTGATTAGTTACTTTTAGCATCGCCTCTGTAATCGC
>PXPI01000028.1 GCA_003021905.1 Cyanobacteria bacterium SW_9_44_58
CACAATCTTTCGGGATACTTGATGTGAGTAGTCTTGGCGGGTATTGCTTACTCGTTCGTGTACCTTGGCGACTAGCTTTTTCGCTTTTTCTCTTGATTTAGAACCTTTCCTTTTACGGGAAAGTTTCTTTTGTTTACGTTTGAGATTTTTCTCATGTTTAGAGAGGTGTTTAGGATTAGGAAACTTAGAACACTTTTCACCATCGTTTACAATGGCGAAATCCTTAATTCCTAAGTCAATCCCAGCAGCCTTACCTTCTGTTACAGGTTTAGGCTCCTCTTGTTGGGTTTCAAACAACAAAGAAGCATAATACTTACCAGTCGGAGTACGACTTACTGTAACAGTCTTTAACTTCCCATCTTCAAAAAGTCGATGAATCCTTGCTTTAACCCGCCCTTTAATTTTAGGTAGAATCATCGCCTTATTATCGATAACTTTGACGCTTTGAGGAAATTGGCAGGATTGCTTATGGTGAAAACTCTTGAATCTGGGATATCTTGCCCTTCCTTCAAAGAAGTTCTAGTCCCAATATTGCGTTCCCAATCGGAATCATTTCTCGCTTACCAGTCCATTGCAACGCATGAATTTTCGTTAAGCGAGCCTTAGTTAAAGAAAAACTGGATGGGCAAAACAATTATTTTATGGTAAATAACAGGGAAGTCGTTGGGGCAGAATCAAAGTTAATTGTCTGATTCCGTCCCCAACGCTAAGCTTGGTTTGCGATGGGAAGCCTAAACGGAAACGTCTCCAAGTTCTTCCACAACGCCGCCTTCGATGTCTTCTTCCTCTTCGGTTTCTTCCGCCACTTTTTCCGCACGGGTTTCTACAATGGTGAGAACGGTTTGTTCTGGGTCTTCAGTAGGCGTAACGCCTTCGGGAAGCTTCAGTTCGCCAATATGCAGCGAACCGCCAAGGGGAATGTCTGTCACATCAACATTAATCACCTCAGGAATCTGCTCAGGGGGACATTCAATGCTCAATTCCGTAATAACTTGTTCCAAGACGCCTCCTGCTTCAACGCCTTGGGCTTCGCCATTGAGATGGATGGGAACCACTACTTCCACACTTTCTTGGCCGGCAACGGCAAAGAGACTGACATGATAAATATCGGGCCGCCAAGGATGGGTTTGCACTTCCCGAATCAATGCTTTGCCATTCCAGGAGATGTCAGGAATCGCCACATTCACCAAGGTATTATTAACCGAGGCGTTTTTGAGCAACATTTCCACATTTTTCTCTTTCGCCATGAGAGAGACTGACTCTGCTCCTTTGTGTCCGTACAAAGCAGCGGGAATAAACCCTTGACGCCGCAAGGCTTTGGGTTTGCTTCCTTCAGGTCGAGTTTGGCATTCAAATTTTACAGTGGTTGTCATGGTTATTTCTCTCGTTAGTGAGTGTTCAAATGATTAATTGGCAAAAGGAGAATGGGGAGAGTCATGAGGTTGATGGTTCACAGGCGCCCCGTTGGCATCGAGAAGAGCGCGTTTGGGGCCGTGAATGGGATCTTCCACAATGATGGTTTGGTCGCGGCTTGCGCCTAAAGAGACGATCGCGATGGGGACTTCCATCAATTCTGCCAAAAACTTCAGATAATCCAGCGCTGCTTTGGGCAGGTCTTCGAGACTTCGACACTGAGCCGTTGATTGCCGCCAACCCGGTAAAGTTTCATAAATGGGCTCACAACGGGCAAAGCGCAGCGAGCTGCTGGGAAACTCTTCACAATGCACCCCGTCTATATTATAGGCAACGCAAACCTTAATTTCAGCCAGGGTATCGAGGACATCGAGCTTGGTAATGGCTAAACAGTCCATGCCATTAATGCGGACGGCATAGCGCCCAATCACCGCATCAAACCAACCGCAGCGGCGGCGGCGGCCGGTTGTTGTCCCAAATTCAGAACCGCGATCGCAGAGTTGTTCTCCTAAATCCCCATCTAATTCGGTTGGAAAAGGACCTTCTCCCACCCGTGTTGTATAGGCTTTCGCCACCCCAATCACGCGATCGATCATGGTCGGGCCAATCCCAGCGCCAATACAAGCCCCTCCTGCTACAGGATTAGAGGAGGTAACGTAAGGATAGGTGCCATGATCTAAATCTAAGAGCGTGCCTTGAGCCCCTTCAAATAAAATATTGCGCTTTTTCTTAATGCCTTCATAGATTTTTAAGGAACTATCCACCACATGGGGACGTAAACGCTCAGCATATCCCATGTATTCCTGGATTACCTCATGGGGATCTAAAGGCGGGATATCATACAGTTTTTCTAAAATGACATTTTTATAATTAATCGTCCATTCTAATTGTTCATGTAAGTTATTGGCATTGACCAAATCGATGATACGAACCCCAGTGCGTTCGGATTTATCGGCATAAGTGGGACCAATCCCGCGTCCGGTGGTACCAATTTTTCGCTTTCCCCGTTTCTGCTCAGAGGCTTGATCGATTAACCGATGATACGGCATTGTCACATGAGCCATTTGGGAGATCATGAGGTTTTCGGTGGAAATATTCAGGGCTGCCAATTGATCCAATTCCTCAATTAGCACCTGCGGGTCAATGACGGTTCCCGAGCCAATAATACACTCGGTATCTTCATATAAGATTCCCGATGGAATCAGATGCAGCTTAAAGGTTTGATCCTGAACCACGACTGTGTGTCCGGCATTGACTCCTCCTTGGTAGCGCACAACGATATCGGCCGACTTACTAAGCAAGTCAGTAATTTTACCTTTACCTTCGTCGCCCCATTGGGCTCCAATTACAATAACGTTAGCCAAGAGTTCTCTATTTGTTTTTTAATGGGCTACAGTTTTTCACAAACTAATATATGTATCACTTAAACTGGAAAATGTCAATTCTTAATCATCGCCGGTAAGCAATAGAAAGCGGGAGGTACTTGGTGGCACTGTATGCAGATTTACATCGCCATTTAGGCGGTTCGGTGGTTCCCAGAATTTTATGGCGGTATTTCCAGCGGCACGATCGCGCTTTAGCGCAACGGTTTCCCAGCTATTCCGAATTTGAAGAATTCTATACCCGTCCCCGCAATACCCTAGAGGAATATTTAGAGCTACACAGCTTAGTGGAAAGTGTGCAAACTCCAGATACGCTGCCTTACTTTATTTATCGCTTGATTCGCGGGGCGTATGTGTTTGAAAACCTGGCTTATCTGGAATTGCGCTATACTCCTTATTTACGGACCGATGACAGCCTCGATGTGTCCCAGCGCATCCACCAAATGCAGGATATTGTCAAAATTGTCGGGGAAGCTAGCAAGGTGGGGGAATACCCCATGATTACCAGTCAGATTCTCTGTATGCACTCGCGGTTGTCTTATGAGGTGAATCGGGCGATTGTGGACTTAGCTGCGGATCATCCCAATTATGTGTGCGGGGTGGACTTAGCAGGAGGAGATGCCCTTTATGCAGATCGTTTGGAAGAATTTAAGCAACTATACCAATATGCGCGATCGCGCGGGTTAAAAACCACCGGTCATGTGTTTGAAACGACAGATGGGCTATATCCGGACTTGCTGCCCTATCTCATGCGCATTGGCCACGGCATCCAAATCCCCCTCAAATATCCGGAATTGCTCCCAGAACTCGCGGAACGGGGACAATGTTTAGAAGTTTGTCCCACCACTTATATTAAAACCGGAACCTTAGACAATTTATCTCAACTGAAAACGGTCTTCAATCGCTGTTTTGAGGCCGGCGTTGATATTGCCATTTGCACCGACAATGCCGGGCTGCACAATGTTCGCCTTCCGTTTGAATACGAAAATCTCCTAACCTTAGATGTCATTGGGTTCGATCAACTACAGGCTTGTCAGGAAGCTGCCTTCCGCCATGCCTTTGCCTGGCCCTACAGCCAACCCCCTGCCTCGCTGTTAACCGGACTGTTGCAAGGGCGCTATGACTGATTTCAGGGCGCGATCGTCAACGCTAGAGCAATTTTTGCCTAAGCAAGTTGCTTATAGAGAGCATCTGCTTTAATCATCCCATAATAAGTTAATATGCCCAAATTTCAGTAATTTAACCTGAGATGGGTTTGTGGCCTTCACAGAGGGGGCATAGTGAGAGTATGCTACTGCTCTCACTATGACTTAGGCTACGGGGACTTAAACAGCCTTAGAATGCGACAATACCCCAAACCTTCTAGGCTGGTTGCCAACTAAGCCCCGTAAAAACGAGGCGTGAGCAACGTTTCCTTCATCGAGGTTTTGACTTCAGGCTTAGGTTCCGCAGTTACCATGAATTAGCATCCTCCCTATAGAATCTCCAATAGTTATCATAAATATATTTGATGGATTGGCAATCCGTCTTGTCAAACTTTGTAAAGAATCTCAATCGATTCAGCAAACACGCGATCGCGCCCTCCTTCTAACTCGCACTCTTTCAGAAATTATTAAGCCTTACCAACTAAACTAAAGTCCCCCTTAGCAAGGCGGATTGAGGGGGATCTCTTTGCGATCGCGCCTCTCTTTCTCTGCCAACCAAATCGCGCAATGTCTCGATTTACCAATTGAGACAGTTCGAGTAACAAGCTAATCAAAACCCATCGCGCCAATCTTCCATGGTCTTTGCCAAGCAGCCGCAAAATGAGAGAATCGGGGCAACCTTACTTTTCTGCCAGGTATGAAAACCGATTCTCTGTTTTACCGGCTGTCTTGAGTGCGTCTTACATTCTGGGGAAACCCCAGAATTACGCACTCGCTCTTCC
>PXPI01000029.1:0-1896 GCA_003021905.1 Cyanobacteria bacterium SW_9_44_58
TTTCCGAAAATCAATTGAATAAGGTTGCATGGACACGCTTATTTTAATCTACTGTCTTTCCTTCTCAGTGTACCTTATTGGTCTGAGAATTGCTATATCTCAAACAAGGACTAAAAAATTAATTGAAATTCGATTTGCTACAAATTGGATTCAAAACAAATACCCCTTATAATCACTAAAGGACGTTCAAAAAGCTTATTGCTATGACATTTAATAAACAATCACTTATCAGTATTTTCTTCTCAAGCCTCCTTCTTGGATTACCGGTTATGCTATCTGCGACTTTCATTCCCGCCCAAATTAGTTGGGCACAAAGCAATTCAGCGTCTCTTCAGAAAGGGATAGAAGCATATCAAAATGGAAATTATCAGGCCGCAGTTCAGGAATTTAACCAAGCAATTTCTGAAGGAGCTCAAGCAGAAAAAGCTTATTACTTGAGAGGTATTAGTTATCTACAACTTGGAAAACAGCAACAAGCGATTGCTGATTACACAAAAGTCATTGAACTGAACGCAAAAAATGCCGATGCTTATTATGATCGCGGCATTGCTCGTACTCAAATTGGCAATTATGAGCAAGCTATTGCCGATTATAACCGTGCTTTGGAACTAAAACCGGATCAAGAAAGAGTTTATCTGAATCGGGGCATTGCTCAGAGCCAGCAGGGAAACTTAGAAAAAGCAATGGCTGATTACAACCAAGCCATTGAATTAAATGGGGAACTCGCTGATGCCTATGCTAATCGCGGCGTTATTCACGCAGCCATGGGAGAAAAGGAAAGCGCGATCGAGGATTTAGAAAAAGCAGCGCAACTTTATCAAGAACAAGGCAACCAATCCCTATATCAAACAGTACAAGAACGCCTGGAACAGCTGGAATAAGTCCAACATTAACAATTGATCCCCCTAACATCGCTCATGGGGGATATTGATTATCGCTGTTGGCAAGGCACGGAAAGCAGTGCTTAACAAAATCCTAAATCTGTTCCTCTCCCGGAATGGGCCAAAGCAAGTTTCTCATACCGCTTGGCATGTTCAATTAAATCAGTTGCTTCTGCCTCTGAAACTTCCCGTTTTGTTTGAGCAGGAATCCCAACAACCAGCGATCGCGCCGGGACATCTTTGGTAACGACACAACCGGCAGCAATAATACTTTCTGCACCAACTCGCACGCCATTTAAAACTACGGCCCCAATTCCAATTAAACTCCCGCGTTCAATATGGGCTGAGTGAATAACAGCGCGATGCCCCACTGTAACGTGATCTTCTAGGATAGTTGGTTCACCGGGATCCCCGTGTAAAATCGCGCCATCTTGAACATTGGTATGAGCGCCAATGGCAATTTTTTCCACATCGCCTCGCACCACAGCCGTATACCAAACATTCGCTCCTTCCTCAAGGACAACATTCCCCATTACAGTTGCATTTGGAGCAATAAATGCCGCTGGCGATAAATCAGGAGAGGACCACAACTGTGTCATATTGGTATTGTTCTACTTCGCTTTACTATCTTGACGAAAGAGCCAAGCCATCAATGCCACAATCCCCAATTGTAACCCTAGATTCGGTACGGTTTCGGTAACATTGCTTCCTGCTGCCAATTGGGCAACCATGACAAATGCTCCAATTAAGCCCGAAGCGGCAAAGACCGCGTAAATTGTTTTTCGCAATCCACGATAAGGGGCTTTTGCTTCTGCTTTCAATCGTTGATATTTTTCGGAAGATAGTTGATTGCGACGGTTTTTAGGGGAAGTAGCCATAATTGTCGTTAATTTTCAGAAGATCTCAATCTAGTGACTTGACGCTCCAACGGAAGCCAGCGCGTTGGATTCTTGAGCTAATCACTGCCCTTTTGGGTCGCCCCTACTGAGGTCTGACACGATTCTGTCCGACCCGA
>PXPI01000029.1:1991-39588 GCA_003021905.1 Cyanobacteria bacterium SW_9_44_58
AATTATCGGTTTGCCCGGGTTCAAGATATCGAGTCTTTCAGCCCGGCGCGCCTTATATCCAAGGTCTAAAGACGCTTGGTTTTACGGCGCCTTTCTATAGCAGATACAGAGGACTAAAGTCCTTGTTCGCCATTCATCCATCCGTTTCAAACGGATGGCTTTCTGACTGGTTTACTGTAACCATAACATTTTCAACATAGAATTCACTCCTTTATGATGAGAGTTAATATTAGTGATTAATTAAATCAAGACCTTGTTATCCTTTTTCCCTGATAGTCCGCTGGTTGAATTTACGATTCTTTTACTGGTCAGCCTAACCATTCCGCCGCTATTTGAGCGTTTACGTCTGCCTGGGTTAGTCGGGCTGCTGGTGGCTGGAATAATCTTGGGCAATGATGGGCTGCAACTGCTCAACAAAGACAGTGAAACCATGAAACTGCTGTCTGATGTGGGCAAGATCTATTTAATGTTCGTTGCCGGACTAGAAATTGATTTAGCCGAATTCCGTCAAAAGAAAAATCGCTCTCTGGGGTTTGGTCTAGCCACCTTTGCATTTCCCTTATTGGTGGGAATTGCTATTGCCCAAGGATTTAATTATGGGTGGAATGCTTCAGTTTTAATTGGTTCTTTGATTGCCTCTCACACTTTGCTTGGCTTTCCCATCGTTAACCGCTTAGGGGTGAGCAATCAGGAGTCAGTTATTGTCACCATTGGTGCAACAATTTTTACAGATATTGCCGCCCTTCTTGTCTTAGCAATATGTGTTTCGATTCATGCCGGAGATTTTTCGACATTGACATTAACGGCACAGTTATTGGGATTGGGAATCTATGCCGCTTTAGTATTATTTGGGGTTGACTGCGCAGGAAAAGAATATTTTCGACGCACAGGAGATGAGGAAAGCAATCAGTTTTTATTTGTCTTGTTCGTCGTTTTTTTAGCCTCAGTGGGCGCCCAACTCATTAATGTGGATAAAATTGTGGGCGCTTTTTTAGCAGGTTTAGCAGTTAATGATGTGGTAGGACGCAGCCCAGTAGAAGAAAAAATGGAATTTGTCGGCAGTACTCTATTTATTCCTTTCTTTTTCGTTTCTATGGGGCTTCTGTTGGATATTCCGGTTTTCATCGACACCATCCGATTTAACTTTGCTTTTCCTTTAGCAATGCTGGCAGGATTATTTGTATCCAAATTTTTAGCAACTTTAGCGACTAAGATTCTCTATGGCTATTCGTGGGATGAAACCTTAACCATGTGGTCGTTATCGCTTCCGCAAGTAGCGGCCACTTTAGCAGCAGCTTTGGCAGGAGTACAAGCCGGACTAATTCCGCAAGAGGTATTTAATACGATAATTGTATTGATGTTCGTCACCTCTTTGCTAGGTCCGCTGTTAACAGAACGCTTTGCTAGAAAATTACCCATAGCAACGACAGGAGTACAAACCAGTGAGGACTGGGTATGGCGGGAACAGGTAGAGGAAGCCCTGCAACAGGAAACGGTTAACTCGCCTTTTGAAAAAACCCGGAGAAATCGCGTTACCGTGGTAGTTTCGGTTTGTAATCCTGTAACCGAGCGATATCTCATGGAAATGGGGGCATTATTAGCGCGTCGCGAGTCTGGGATGGTGGTTCCCTTAACCATTGTTCAAGCCCATGTTCATATGGATGAACCGGAATTGTCAGTTTCCATTCAACGACAGGAAAAACTGTTGAAAAAAGCCCAGCACTATGGTCAAGAGTTTGAAATTCGCGCCAATCCCTTGCTGCGCATTGATGATGATATTGCAGAAGGCATTACTCGCACTGCTAGAGAACAAAAAGCCAATTTAATTGTCATGGGATGGAGTGAGACAACAACAGCCCTGCGATCGCGCTTATTTGGCAATTTAATCAACAATGTTGTCTGGTCGGCTCATTGTCCTGTTGTCGTTACCCAATTACTCGATGAACCGACAAATTTACGGCGCATTCTAGTCCCGGTAAAAAACTTAACGATTCAATCCGTCCGAGCTATCCGGTTTTCGCAGTTCTTTGCCGCTACCCATAACTGCTCTGTCACTTATCTCCACGTTTGTGAAGCCAGAACCGCCAAGGAACAAATTCATGCATTTGAACAGGAAATTGAACAAGTCTTAAAACAAGGCAACTTAAATATCAATTATCGCATTAAAACCATTAGCCATGATCAAACGGCAGAGGTAATTATTCGGGCAGCGCGATCGTTTGATTTAGTGGTATTGCGTTCGTTGCGCCGTCGCACTGCCGGTGGATTAGTAGTTAGCGATGTAACAACGGAAGTCATTAACTCCCTTGCCTGTTCTCTGATTTTATTTGGGGAACCCCATTCCTAAAAAAAGGATGACCAGAACCTCCTTCTCAGGTTACAATTCACTTTGGTGTATTAAACAGTAACTAATCGTTTAACTAGGGAACGACTCTATGATCCAAGACATTTTCATGCCTGCCCTGAGTTCAACCATGACGGAAGGAAAAATCGTCTCTTGGGCCAAATCTCCAGGCGATAAAGTTCAGAAAGGAGAAACCATCCTGGTAGTGGAATCAGACAAAGCAGATATGGATGTGGAGTCGTTCCATGATGGCTATCTCGCAACAGTTTTTGTGGAAGCAGGGGAACAAGCCCCCGTTGGTTCTACCATCGGTTTTCTTGCAGAAACCGAAGAAGAAATCGAAACGGCGAAACAGCAAGCAAGCAAGCAAGAGGTTCCCACCACCAGTTCCAGTTCCGATCCTATTTTAGGAGATACTCCCGCAGCGCCCTCCTCAAGCCCGGAACCTGCGAAACCATCAGTTGCTCAATCAACCTCAAATCAGAAAAAAAGAAGCGGTCGTATTGTTGCCTCTCCCCGCGCCCGCAAATTAGCCAAAGAAAAAGGAATTGATTTAGCAACATTAGAAGGAAGCGGCCCTCATGGACGCATTGTTGCTTCTGACGTAGAAGCGGCGATAGGGCAGCCAGCTGCTGCCCCTGCCTCGACATCCACAGCAGAATCGACGCCCGCACCAACTGCAACACCAGAAGCGAGTCCTAGTGCAACTCCCAGTCAAACTCGCGCCGGAGAAACAGTTCCCTTTACAACGTTGCAAAGTTCAGTGGTGCGGAACATGACAGCAACCGTCCAAGTTCCCACCTTCCATGTTGGTTACACCATTACGACTGATGAACTAGACCAACTCTATAAACAAATTAAGTCAAAAGGGGTAACCATGACTGCCTTATTAGCAAAGGCAGTTGCTACAACGTTACAAAAACATCCCATTGTCAATGCCAGTTACAGTGAACAAGGCATTCAATATCATGGTTCCATTAATATAGCAGTTGCTGTGGCCATGGAAGATGGGGGATTAATTACCCCTGTTTTGAGAAATGCAGCTGAACAAGACATTTATACCCTTTCTCGAAACTGGAAAGACTTAGTCAAACGGTCTCGCAGTAAACAACTCCAGCCTGAAGAATATAGTACCGGAACCTTTACGATTTCTAACTTGGGAATGTTTGGGGTTGATCGGTTTGATGCCATTTTACCCCCAGGACAAGGAGGGATTCTTGCAATTGGCGCCTCTCGTCCCCAAGTTGTTGCTACCAATGATGGCATGTTTGGTGTTCGTCGTCAGATGAGTGTTACTATCACCTGCGACCATCGCATTATTTATGGTGCCCATGCAGCAGCGTTCTTGCAAGATTTAGCGCAGTTGATTGAAACTGATCCGCAATCGCTAACGTTATAGATTGAGAATCATTGAATAACAGTTTTGGGTTTGAGGGTTTTCGGGGGAACCGCTTCCCCAATCCCTAGAAATAATCCATTATCTTGGTAGACAGCTAAGAAATTGCTTTCGGCAATTGACTCCGGTAATGTTAAAAATTGTCCCTGACACCATCGTTTAGCTTGTTCAGCGGATAAATTGATCTGATATAGATGCTGTAAAGGAGAGTCAGGAGGAACGAGACTAACAGTTTGCTCTTTTAATTGCATTTCCAGAGTTGAAAGGGAGAGACTGTTTTGAATATCAAAGCCGCTGCTTTCAGCACGTCGCAGTTTTGCCAGTGTTCCGCCAACTTGCAAAGCATTTCCTAAATCCCGGGCAATAGAACGAATATAAGTGCCGCTTTTGCAGTGAATGCTTAAGGTGAGCTCGGGAAATTTGCCACTTTCCCAATGTAAAACTTCAATCTTATCGATTTCCACTTCTCTTGATGGCAAATCTAGTGATTGCCCTGTCCGAGCTAACTCATAGGCTCGCTTCCCTTGTTGTTGAATAGCACTATACAGGGGAGGAACTTGAGTAATCTTTCCAATAAACTGTTGTAAATAAGGTTTAATGGCTTCTAAGGTTAACTCTGAAGCAACCGTTTGCTCAAGGATTTTTCCTTCAAGATCATCAGTAGCAGTACGCCAACCAAACCGGATAGTTGCTTCGTAAGCCTTGGTATTAGCAAGAAATTGTAATAAACGAGTTGCTTTTCCGACAGCAATGGGCAAAACTCCCGTCGCTGCAGGATCTAAAGTTCCACTATGCCCAACGCGTTTGATTTTAGTCAAGCGTCTGATTTTTGCAACGCAATCATGAGACGTGATATTAACTGGTTTATCAATGTTAAGAAATCCTAACAAAAGCTGATTATTCACTCTGAGTTTCTGATATTTCGTTTTTTTTAGTATTCAATGCTGATTCTACTTCAGAAAGACGTTGCTCAACTTCAGTAAGACGTTGATGACAAGAAGGCATGTCTAAATAGGTTTCTAGGGCAGCAATCACAATTTCCGATTTACTCTGTCCCGTTTGTTTCATGCGATCAATAATCGCCTGTTCAATTTCTGGCGGAATTCTAACTCCGAGGAATGGATTAGGCATTAGTCCCTCAATCAGCTATCGGGGCTAAGGTATAGGAAAATATAATAACAGTCGTCGATAAATCATAATTCAATTGCCTTACTGAATGAATTAAAACTCAACTAAAATTTAAGTAAATACTGCAATAATAATAAATAAAAATTACAAAAACTTTTCAAAATTGCTTTTTTATGATAATGAGATGTTTACTTAAGCGACAATAATGAAAACTTATGTTATCATTGTGATAACAAATCACAATAATTCTTAACCCAAAAGCGGTTGACAGTGGTATCAATCTATTATCAAAGGAGTTACTATCCTGAAAAAAATGTGAGCCACTGGGCAATCAATAGTTTGAGTTAATAACATCATTTGTCTAGAAAAGCTCAAAATTTTTGAGTTAATTAGACAAACTGAAGTTCAATGTTAAGTAATTTCGCAAGGAGTGTTAAGCGTGGCAAACCACATGGAAAAAATTCTCGTGGTCGATGATGAAGCAGCCGTTCGTAGAATTTTGGAAACGCGCCTTTCTATGGTGGGATATCAAATTGTAATTGCCGCTGATGGAGAAGAAGCCTTAAAGGTATTTGCTGCAGAACAACCGGACTTAGTGGTATTGGATGTGATGATGCCAAATGGTGACGGTTATTTTACTTGTAAAGAACTAAGAAAGGAATCCAATGTTCCCATTATTATGTTGACTGCTTTAGGGGATGTTGCTGATCGCATTACTGGATTGCAAATTGGTGCTGATGATTATCTGGTGAAGCCGTTTTCTCCTAAAGAATTAGAAGCAAGAATTAATACTGTTTTGCGGCGTTTGAAAAAACATGCTGATGCCGCTATCCCTGCTTCCGGTGTGATTCAAGTCGGGGAATTACAAATTGATACCAATAAACGGCGAGTATATATGGGAGATGAATTAGTTCGACTCACCGGTAGAGAATATAACTTGTTGGAATTGCTGGCTAGTCATTCGGGAGAGTCGATTTCTCGCACAGAAATTCTCAAACGGATTTGGGGATATGCGCCGCAGCGTCATGGGGATTTGCGAGTGGTGGATGTTCATGTTTCTCGCTTGCGAGGAAAAATTGAAACAGATCCCAAAAATCCTGAGTTAATTCTTACAGAACGGGGAACTGGTTATCTATTTCAACGCGCTAAAGTGATAAAAAGTGCTGAAGCCTGTTTATAGATAGTTTTTCGGTAATTATATCAGTTGCGCTGTTAAAATAAGCCTAGGTTATTTTTATAATTAACAGCGCGATCGCGATAGAAAGAGTGAAATAAAGATGAATTACCAATCTTGTACCCCTAATTCTCAATTATCTTCTTCAAAAGGACAATATCATTTGTTATTATTACGAGGCATTGGTTACTTACTTCCGCTCAGTTTATTGGGTAGCGGCATTGCATTTCCTCAGTCTTCTCCGAATTCACAACCGCAATCTCTACAAAATGTGAACCAAGGGGCATCATCCTCTTCTTTGGAATCTCTTCAAGCTTCTCAGGAAAAACAGGAATCAGCTTTACCTGATTATGAGTCTGTTCCTGCAATGCAGATTAATGATTCAGAGAACCAAAACAAACAAGGTTCATCCTCACCGCAATCTTCCTCGCAAGAGCAACAGCAAGCTTCCTCTCAATCCCAAGCGCTTTCTCAATCCAAGCAACAGCAAGCTTCATCGCCATCGCAATCTTCCTCGCAAGAGCAACAGCAAGCTTTTTCTCAATCCCAAGCGCTTTCTCAATCCAAGCAACAGCAAGCTTCATCGCCATCGCAATCTTCCTCGCAAGAACAACAGCAAGCTTCCTCCCAATCCCAATCGCCTTCCCAATCATCTCAGGGACAATCAAACTTAAAACCAATTCAACCGCTGGATAATTCTTCTTCTCCGAGTCCTCAAACTTCTTCCCAGAACAATTCTGCTCAGCGGAAATCCGATTCTCCTCAAAAAACGACTAATTCTGCCAATGACAGTTCAACACCAACCGTAGAACTGGAACAGCGCGAATCGGAACAATCAAGTAATAGCACAACGGCACAATCAAAACAATCGCCGTTGCCCAAACTTGATAATTCTAAGCCCCAAGAAAAATCAACTCGCAACAGTGCTAGCCAAGATTTCATCGATTCTAATACCTATCCCCAACAAGAAGAAAGAAGTCTGCCAGCACCAAAAGTAGAAGTCAGCGATCGCGAGTCAAACTGTAAGACAGTCATTGAAAACGGTAAACTGGTTAGCGGCAGCTGTAATAACGTTTCTCAAGGGGCAACCAATTCAGGACAATCTAGTTCAGAGCAAGCTGGTTCTGAACAAGCTCGCGTTAAACCGGAAAAACTGCCTGAGTTGCCCAAAAACTTTGAACAGCCTAATCCTTCTAATAACCAGCCTAATCCTTCTAATAACCAGCCTAATCCTTCTAATAACCAACCTAATCCTTCTAATAACCAAGAGAGAGTTAAAAGTACTTATACGCCGCCAGAGGATTTACCTAAGTTAAAGCTTCCTGGTAACGGCGATTCACAGCTATTATTTCCTCTTGTCGCCGCCAGTGCCATTAGTGCTGACTATGGTTGGCGCTTACATCCTGTTGTTGGCGAACGTCGCTTCCATACCGGCACCGATTTTGCCGCTCCAGAAGGAACGCCAGTGGTTGCCGCCAAATCAGGGCGAGTCAGTTTAGCCGACTATCGCAGCGGCTATGGCTTAATGGTAGGATTGCGACACAATGACAAAAATGAATCCCGTTATGCTCACCTCTCACAAATTCATGTGCGACCAGGACAATGGGTAGAACAAGGCACTGTAATTGGTCGTGTTGGCAATACAGGATTATCCACAGGACCTCATTTGCATTTTGAATGGCGCATTCGTAAAGGGTCGCGTTGGGTAGTTGTTAATGCGAAAGAACAATTGTTAGCAGCAAGAGATAATTTGGATTCTAGCCAACTTGCTTATAGTGCTGCGGGAAAAGGTAATAAAGAATTGCAAGGCGGAAATTTCTTCGCCAATTTACCTAAAGTTTTTGCTTCTCTTCCAAAACAGCCTGCATCTTGGATGTCTCTTCCTCAATTGGACTTTCTGAAAAATGGTGATTTTGATCGCGCCTATGAACGCCAAGCCCCGCTGAGCAATTTTTCTCAACGCGCCAAGTCGGTATTAGTTTTACCGTTGTCCTTGCCAGACGTACTAGCTTCCGTGTTAAATTGGCAACCTCCGCAATTATTTGCGGAAGAAACTTTGCAAAGAGTGCCTACCCAATCTCAAACAGGATTTGGAGAAGAATTTGTTTATCGCGCTCCTTCTCCTAGCAACCAAACCGTGACAGAAAACTATCCTGAAATTGCCCGTCAATCGCCAAAAACTATAGAATCGGCAACGAATATGGAAGCACTAGGAACGCTGAATTTTTCGGCGCCTCGTCCAGGCAATCCCCAAAAATTATCCGATTCTTCCCTTAAAGATAGCCATGTTCTGCCAAGAAGGATACAGTAATCTCACTTTCTGAGTTATTCGCAACCGGATGATTCAGCAGTTTATTAACATACTTGCCAAGAATGTCGCTTTCTAAATTCACCCAGTTACCTTCTTCAAGCATAGATAAGTTGGTTTCTTCATAAGTAAGCGGAATGACGGCACATTGAAACCAACTCCCCTGGGGATCGCAGTCAGCAATGGTTAAGCTGATGCCATTGACGGCTATACTCCCTTTGGGGATTAAATAGCGGGCAATATGGTCTTGCCAAGATTCAGACAGAGGGTTTAGGGGGCCAAATGTCATTTCCCAGGAGCGTTCCGCAGCAACTGATTGTTTTAAACATGCCACTCCATCAACATGACCTGTAACAAAATGGCCGCCCAGTTTCGAACCGACTTGCAAAGAGGGTTCTAAATTGACATAAGAACTGGTTTCACTGCGACTTCCCAACGTGGTTCGTTCCAGTGTTTCTGGAGAAGCTGTAACAATAAAGCTATCCGGCAACAGCTTCTCGACAGTTAAGCAAACCCCATCCACGGCAATGCTATCTCCTTTAACCAATTCGTGAAGGAAAGAATGATTTTGCGCTGGGGCAATACTAATTTTAAAGCGATCGCGCCCTTCTGGGGAAATGATTCCTTGTGCTTGAATTAATCCTGTAAACACGAGTGTTATCTTGGGTTTTTCTCTTGAAACAATGGATAATGGATAATTAGACCCGATTTTAACGCAGGAATTGATTAGGAGTAGAGACAAGGAAGAAAGTACAATAGGGATTGATCGGTGCTTTAGTTTAGTGTACCGCATCACCCAAAAGAAACATCAATGCTGACAGCAGTGGAAAAGAGGCTAAGCTGATGATTGAAATGAATGTTGCTGGAATTGCTTTAGATGCCGTAACGCGAAGCCCGATCGCGTTGTTGAAAGATGGTTCCGAGCGCAGGGCGTTGCCCATTTACATTGGACAAGATCAAGCCAAATCAATTATGGGAGCAATTGAAAAACAAATGCCGCCGCGCCCTCTCACCCACGATTTAATGGTGAATATCTTTGAAGCTTGGGAAATGAGCGTTACTCGCATTATTATTCACGCTCTGCAAGATAACACCTTCTATGCCCTTTTGTGTCTTGAACAGGGAGAAAATACCTGGGAAATCGATTGTCGCCCCAGTGACGCGATCGCGATCGCCGTTCGTACCGGCAGCCCCATTTGGGTGATGGAAGAAGTAATTGCAGAAGCCTCCATTCCTGTCGATCGGGATGCGGATGAACAAGAAAAACAAGCCTTTAAAGAATTTATTGCCAATCTCAGTCCTGAAGATTTTATTCGCGGCAGTTCTTCCAAAAATAATGAAGAATCGAGTTAATCATGCAATATCGGCGATTCGGAAAAACCAATTTCCCGGTTTCCGTATTTTCTCTGGGGACGATGCGCGGGTTAAGCGACCCGAGCGTTTTCACTGAAATTCTCCAACAAGCCATCCAATATGGCGTTAACCATATTGAAACCGCTAGCGCCTATGGCAATAGCGAACAATATATTGGGGAAACGCTCCAACACCTTGATGTAGCTAGAAAAGACCTTTATATCACCACAAAACTCCCGCCAGTACCAGATCCGCAACAAATGGAGGCGAATCTGGATGCCAGTCTCCAACGGTTGCAAATTGATTATCTTGATAATGTTGCCATTCACGGACTCAATACCTGGGAACATTTCCATTGGGTAACAGGAGACAATAATTGTTTGGCTCCTCTCTACCAAGCTCAAAAGCAAGGAAAAATCAAACACATTGGTTTTTCTACTCATGCACCGTTAGAGATTATTCTCGCCGCCATTGAAACCAACTTATTTTCCTTTGTTAATCTTCATTACTACTATTTTTGGCAACGGAATGAACCGGCAGTTGCGGCTGCCCATAAACATGATATGGGTGTTTTTATTATTTCTCCTACTGATAAAGGCGGACAACTATATGCCCCACCTGAAAAACTCCAAAAACTCTGTGCTCCGTTTTCGCCACAAGTACTCAATTACCGCTTTCTTCTCAGTGATCCCCGAATTACAACCCTGAGTCTTGGCGCTGCCGTTCCTTCTGAACTATTCCCTGCTCTTGAAATTGCCGATCAAACTAATCCCCTAACCTCAGAAGAACAATCCATATTTACTCGCTTAGAAACACAATTGGAAACGGCGTTGGGAACCGAACAATGTCGTCAATGTTATGAATGTTTACCCTGTCCAGAAGCAATTAATATTCCAGAAGTACTGCGATTGCGAAATTTAGCAATTGCTTATGACATGACTGGCTTTGGTCAATATCGTTATGGCATGTTTGAAAATGCCGGTCATTGGTTTTGGGGCAATAAAGGCAATCGCTGTACGGAATGTGGAGACTGTCTTCCTCGTTGTCCGGAAAATTTAGATATCCCGAGGCTATTGCAGGATACCCATGAACGACTCAATGGTTCTCCGCGACGGCGACTTTGGGAGTAAAGCAACTTTTCTAAAACTAAGGACTGTCAAGGTAGGAATCTTCCTTGATAAGGAGGTTAGAGTTTTGTTCTAGCTTATTCTCAGAGTCCTCGCTTGGCAAAGTTTGGAATCTTATCCGGTTATGCTCTATTTCGTTTTTACCGACAAGATCACGTGTTGCTTCGGAAATAATGGCAATTATAGCAATAGTATAAATCACTAAACTAATGCCTATAAACAGAATAGCAATTAAAATAAATAGAAAAATAACCACGATGTTTATAAATTTTGGAAAGTTTTTCTGACATATCTCAAAGGTGAGCTACTTTGATTCTAGCTACTTTTATCTAAGTGTCAAAATTCCTCTTTCCCTGATATATCGATAATACTTCGTAGTTACTTATACTACTGATGCAATGCCTCCTATTATTCCAAAACAAACACTTTGGCTTCTTCCGGCTGCAACGTAACCGGTAGCATCCCATTAACTAATTCCAGTTTTTCCTTGGTTTCGACAACACGACTCTGTTTCACCCCTTCTTTGGCAAAGGAAAGCAAGAACTCTCCTCCATGAGTGGAATAAGCATAAAGAATGCGGGGACTATTCGCATCAGCCTCTTCTGCTGGTTCTCGTACCATGAAGATATCTTCCTTTTTATTTGCTCCTTCGGGAAAGAGATAACGGGTTTCTCCGTAACGCAATACAGGATACTCTGTCCGTAAATGGGCCATGCGTTTAGTGGTTTGATGAATCTCTTCTTTCCATCCCTTATGCCCTGGCCAAATCATCATAGGACGATTAAAGGGATCGCCCCCGACACCAAATAAACCTTCATGTTCAGTATGATAGGGAATTCCTAATGCTGTTTCTGTGCCATACATAATCAAAGGCACCCCTCGGGCTGTAAACTGAAACTCAATTAGACTTTGATAGGCTTCATCGGACATATTAGGATAATAGGTTTTTAAACGAGGTTTATCATGGTTTTCCGTAAATGTTACCCAGGCTTTTGCTTGTTCATTGGATATCGCATCCAGAGAGTCTTTGGGAATTTCTAAGGTTTCTGCCGGATTTAAAACCCAATGGAGAAACCGATTGAAAGAATTATAGTTGTAGTAAGTTCCTTTGCGTCCTAACGTGGTTTCCCGCAGAATATAGGTCCGTCCATCCCACTCGCGATCGCGTGCAAAAAAGCGTCGCGCTGCTTCACTCAAATTAAAATCATACTGGCTAATGTCGTCGGTTTCCTTAAGAAAATAAATACTGTCCTCAGCTCGATAGCCGCCGCCAAAATATTCCCCTAACAAGATCGTATCGGGATTAATGGAGAGAACAAAGTCTTCAAACTCTTTCCAAAAGCTTTCATTAATATGTTTGACTGCATCTAAGCGAAAGCCGGCAATGGAATATTGGTCTTCATTAAAGGTCAACCAAAATTTCGCCGCATCAAATAAATATTGCTTCACTTGGGGGGCATCTTGATTCAAATCGGGCATTCCCCCGCTAATTTGTCCCGTTTCAATCAACTCTTTCGAAGCTGTATCAAAATCCCAGATAATTTTCGGTTCATGAAACCATCCTTGGGGATCGCGTTCTCCGGTTTTCGGATCCCAATGCGTCGCGACTCGTTCCCCGTGACGATAAACATCGCCATTATCGGCAAACCAAGATTCCCCAAACAAAAAACCGCCAGTCCCTAAATTGGGCGGTTCAGTGGAAATATGACCAGGGGCGGTTTGATTCATGGTTAAATCTAAGATGATCCCAATACCGCGCTTACCGGCTTCATTCAGCAATTTCCGAAAGATGCGATAGCGATCGCGCCCTTCATCATCTGGGGAGCGAAAATGTTCATCAATTTCAAACCAATCTTTTGTCCAATAACCGTGATATGGGGTCGAAACATGGGTATAAAACTCATTTTTTACTTTTTCGGTTTTATCGCGGTAGAGATAGGTCTGAATATCGGGGTGGTAAAACAACCCATTGGAATTATCTTGAATCGGAGAAAGAACCAGTTTGGTAACCCCTAAATCTTTCAAGTAATCCAATTTTTCAATGACCCCCTCCAAATCGCCGCCCCAATACATTCCTATATAACGGTGAGTGGGATCATAAGTATGCCGAAGCAAGAGTTTATTCATTTCGTTATACACGCGCTGTTCCGGGTCTGAGGCAGATTTCTCAAAGGCAAACTCAGGAACATTATTTCTGAGATCGGCATCATGAAAGCGGTCAACCACAATGTAATACAGGACATCATTTTCTAAATTTCCTATTCCTATACTATTGCGATGAGGTTCACCACTTATCTGACGTTGTTCTAAGGAGGAAGAGGAAGAGACTTCTCCAGCCAAAGCGCTTGCTGGCGCAATCCACAATAACAGCCAGAAAACAACGGCAACTGCTAACAATACAATTAACGAAACTGAAACTCCGAGTATAGAGATAAAAACTCCTCTTCGGCAACTTTCCATAACAAAACTTTCCTAAATCTTCTACATATTTGTATCTGCTTCGGATTCCTTCATCACAGAAGGAGCATCATCTAAAGCAATATTCTCCAATTGTGTTTCTGGTGTATAGAGGGCTTGCCAAAACTCTGGGAATCGGGAAATGACAACTTCTGAATTAGGGAGATTAAGTTGATCGGAAACAGAGGGTTCGATTTGCGCTACTTGCACTTGATCGACTTCTCCCATGCGATTAAACCAGAGATCGCTCATATTATTTCCCACAGAAAACATAACATCAGAAACACTAGGGGCAATAATAACCACTGCAAAAACACCACTGACAGTGGTCAATAGCCATTTGCGACCAATCCCATATTGACCTAAAAACCTCTGAAGTTGCCATAAGTAACCATACTTGATATTTTGCCAGGCCAACTTGAAAGATTCTGATAGATGATACAACCTCACTGAGAAGTTTGGACTTTCCCGGGACGAATCATCAACCGCACGGATTTGTTTTCGTTTCCAACGGGAGAGACGTTCTTCCAAAGCAGATATAAGGGTCTCAATTCCTTCTCCAATGTTATAGCCAATGATAAAGCCATAAGTATTCACCAGATAAAAGGTGAGCATCTGGAAAAACGCAAATTGGATAACAGGGGCAAAATTCATTTCTCCAGACTGGAAAAAGAAAATTCCCACATTGTAAAGCGACCAACTGAGAACTAATCCCCCATAATCGACAAAAGGCTTTAGAAAGATTTGTCTGAGGGGAACATATTCATTGGTAACATTCAAATCTTCATGGAGATATTTGGATAAAAGCTGTTTCCACCAAGGTCGGGGTTGTGGCGTTACGGGATTACTGGAGGATTGACTAAACGGATTCAGTTGCCCATCCACTAACATCCGCCGTCCAATTAAAAAATAGACAAAGTATTGCGCGATTGTATAGGGAAGCAGCCCTGACCAGGTAAATGCCCGTTCCCAAGGCCCCATACCTGTCACAATCAAGAAAAATCCTAAATCGCATCCCACTTTCCAAGACAGGAAGCCAACCGTTTGGTCAAAGATTTTCGGCAAATCACTGCGAAATTGATTAAAAAATGAGTTGTCTGGAAGAATTTGGTTAAATTTTTCAATAATTTGCTTTTTAAGGACCAGTTTTTTTAGGAATAAGTCGCGTAGCACCATATAACTGGTGAGCGGTACTAAAATTTGAAATAATTTACTGGACCCATAACGGATTCCCATTGGGTCAATGGGAAGGCTAGACAAATCGATCATAAGTTCAATTTGTGAATTGGATTATTATTGGTGAACTATGTGAGTTTGTGAACATTTCTTATCTTACCAGTGTCGATTTAATTTTAAAGTATAATTATATAATAAAAAATTAAAACAAATAAATTATCTAGCTCGAAAATTGGTTAATCCCACAACTGCAAAGCATAACCAAGCTGGCTTTAAAGCAAGCCTTTTGAGGGAAACATTCACTTAGCAAGGAAGAAGTGTTTTCTAGATTTAACATCATGAAAACTATAACTTGAGCTATAAATTACGGTTTTCCGACCGGATTATAGGAGATTATCTTTTAAGATAACAATAGGAGGTGGTATGGTAATTGGAGACAATCACTCTTACCGTTAGAGTGGCAGTCACGACTAATATCATCCAAACTGAGTCATTAGGAACTCAATTTTTGCATGAATCAAATCAATTCCAAATGTTCTTCTAACTCCCCTCATCTCCCACACAATCATGACGGCAATTCAGACAATAATGAGGAGTTACCCCAAATGAGCGTTGCAACGTTAGAGCAACCCCAACTAGATTTAGAGACACTCAATCATCAATTTGCCGATGCCGATGCGAAAGAGGTCATTAAATGGGCTGGAGAAACCTTTGGCGATGGCTTGGTGATGAGTACCAGTTTTGGAATTCAATCAGCCTTAATGTTGCATCTCGTTACAAGCATCATTCCTGATATTCCAGTTATTTGGGTTGATACTGGCTATTTACATGCCGAAACTTACCGCTTTGCTGAAGAACTTACCCAAAGACTAAATCTCAACTTAAAAATTTATCAATCTCCCATGTCTCCAGCACGGATGGAAGCTTTGTATGGAAAACTTTGGGAAAAGCAAGATGTCGAGTCGTTAAACCTTTATGATCAAATCCGTAAAGTAGAACCCATGGAACGGGCGTTGAAGGAATTAGGCGCCACGGGTTGGTTAGCGGGATTGCGGCGGGATCAAACCCAGCACCGTCAACAACTTCCTCGGATTTCGATGCAATCGGGGATTTATAAAATTTTACCGATTTTGAATTGGCATTCTCGAGATGTGCATCGTTATTTGACCGAATATAATTTACCCTACCATCCCCTATTTGATCAAGGCTATATGACGGTTGGAGACTGGCATTCCAGTCGCCCCATTTCGCTGCAAGATGAGCATGAACGAGATACTCGCTTTCAGGGAGTTAAGCAAGAATGTGGTCTTCATCTCCCAAAAACATCGGGGGAAGCACAAAGTTTTGATTCCAGTTCGTTATGATGAAAGTTCTACATGTCTCTGATATTCACCTGGGAAGCGGTTTATCTCATGGTCGTACCAATCCTGAAACAGGTCTGAATACAAGATTGGAAGATTTTATTCAATCTCTGCGAACTTGTATTGATCGCGCTCTCAGTGAACCAGTAGATTTAGTGTTGTTTGGCGGCGATGCTTTCCCCGATGCTACCCCCGCTCCCTACATCCAACAAGCCTTTGCCAAGGAATTTCGCCGTTTAGTGGAAGCCCAAATTCCTACCCTGTTGCTGGTTGGCAACCATGACCAACACTCTCAAGGCAAAGGGGGAGCAAGTTTATCCATTTATCGCACTCTTGGCGTCCCCGGCTTTATTGTTGGCGATCAAATCGAAACCCACTGCATTACAACGGCCCATGGAAAAGTGCAAGTCATTACCCTGCCTTGGCTAACCCATTCGGCATTGCTTACCCGCCCGGAAACAGAAGGGTTATCTCAAGAGGAAGTAAATCAGTTATTGCTTAACAAATTACAGCCCATTTTAGAAGCAGAAATTCGTCGCCTTGATCCCAACCTTCCGACTGTTCTATTAGGGCATTTAATGGCCGATCGCGCCGAGTTAGGGGCAGAACGCTTTTTAGCAGTGGGAAAAGGGTTTACCATTCCCATGTCTTTTTTGACCCGTTCTGAGTTTGACTATGTTGCCTTAGGCCATGTTCATCGCCATCAGAATTTAAATCCCCAAGGACAACCGCCAGTGGTTTATCCCGGCAGTATTGAACGGGTGGACTTTAGCGAGGAAAAAGAAGAAAAAGGCTATGTTTTAATTCATTTAGAAAAAGAAAACCCAAAATGGGAATTCTGCCCGCTGCCAGTGCGGCCATTCTTAACAATTGAAGCGGATGCTAGCAAACAAGAAGATCCCCAGCAAGCAATTCTAGACGCGATCGCGCGTAAAAAAGTTCCCAATGCTGTAGTACGCCTCATCTATAAACTCCGCTCGGAACAACTGGAAGCAATTAATACCCGCAGTTTGCAAAAAGCCCTTAGTTTTGCCCATAGTTATACCATTTATCCAGAATTGGTTAGTCAGCTAGCACGTCCTCGCGTTCCAGAATTTGGAGAACAGGTCACCCTGGATCCTAGGGAAGCCTTAAAAACTTATCTCGATAACCGCGATGATTTGCAAGACATTTCCGAGGAGATGTTAGAAGCTGCAGAACAATTATTAACTGGAGAAATAGAACAACCCCCCGATCTCGGTAAAAGTAAAGATCAGTTAAATTTATTACAGTGATATCAACAGAATTGTTAATTAATTATTGCATTTTGTAACAAATTAAGAACTTAACCTTGACTTTATAGAAATCCTAAACAAACTACAATTGTCATTTCATCAAGTTTTGAAAATACTTTAAGTATTGTTAACTCCCCTCAACAGTTATCGAATCCACCCTCTATTATTGACAAATGAGGTACATTAGTGGACCGTTAAAAAGGCTCAATTGTTGTATCGAAAGGCAACAATTGAGATCATAAATTTACGAAATGATTGTTGTTTAACAATTAATTCCTATCATGGGAAGAACAGTTAAAACTGTCTAGAGAGGAGAGCCCTATGACAATTAGTCCTCCCGAAAATGAGGAAAAAGTCAGGGTAGCAGTGGATAAAGACCCGGTTCCAACTTCTTTCGAGAAGTGGGGGCAACCAGGTCATTTTGACCGCACCCTGTCAAAAGGACCCAAAACCACAACCTGGATTTGGAATTTACACGCAGACGCGCATGACTTTGATAGTCAAGGCAATCTAGAAGATATTTCCCGTAAGATTTTTAGTGCGCACTTCGGTCACTTAGCAATTATCTTTATTTGGCTAAGTGGCATGTATTTTCATGGTGCTCGCTTTTCCAACTACGAAGCTTGGTTAAGCGATCCCACCAACATCAAACCCAGTGCGCAAGTGGTTTGGCCGATTGTTGGCCAAGAAATTCTCAACGCTGATGTCGGCGGCGGTTTCCAAGGAATTCAAATTACCTCTGGATTCTTCTACCTCTGGCGAGCGTCAGGCTTTACGGATAGCTTTCAGCTCTATTGCACTGCCATTGGCGCCTTAGTCATGGCAGCGCTGATGCTGTTTGCTGGGTGGTTCCACTACCACAAACGGGCTCCAAAACTGGAATGGTTCCAGAATGTAGAGTCGATGCTGAACCATCACCTCGCCGGATTGTTAGGGTTAGGCTGTTTATCCTGGGCTGGTCACCAGATTCACGTAGCATTGCCCGTGAATAAGCTTTTAAACTCTGGTGTCGCTGCCGAGGATATTCCCTTGCCCCACCAATTTATTTTGGATAGAAGTTTAATGGCAGAACTCTATCCCAGTTTTGAACAAGGGTTAAAACCTTTCTTTACCTTGAACTGGGGCGAGTATGCCGACTTCTTGACCTTCAAAGGCGGACTGAACCCAGAGACGGGCGGTTTATGGTTAACTGACACCGCACACCACCACTTAGCCTTAGCGGTGCTCTTTATTATCGCGGGCCATATGTACCGAACCAACTGGCGCATTGGCCATAGTTTGAAAGAAATTTTAGAGGCACATAAAGGCCCCCTTACCGGTGAAGGGCACAAAGGGCTTTTTGAAACGTTGACCACTTCCTGGCATGCGCAGTTGGCAATTAACTTGGCAATGCTCGGCTCGGTAACGATTATCGTGGCCCAGCATATGTATGCCATGCCGCCGTATCCTTACTTGGCAACGGATTATCCAACGCAATTATCCCTGTTTACCCACCATATGTGGATTGGGGCATTCTTAATTGTCGGTGCCGGAGCGCACGGGGCAATTTACATGGTGCGAGACTATGACCCATCCCAGCATGTTAACAACTTGCTGGATCGGGTTTTGCGTCAACGGGATGCCCTAATGTCCCACTTGAACTGGGTCTGCATTTTCTTGGGCTTCCATAGTTTCGGGCTATATGTCCACAACGACACCATGCGCGCCTTGGGTCGTCCTCAGGACATGTTCTCGGATAATGCCATTCAACTGCAGCCCATTTTTGCCCAGTGGATTCAAAATCTGCATACGATCGCGCCCGGGGGAACTGCTCCCAACGCGATCGAGCCAGCAAGCTATGCGTTTGGCGGCGAAATGATTACGGTGGGCAACAAAATTGCCATGATGCCCATTGAATTAGGCACTGCTGACTTTATGGTGCATCATATCCACGCCTTTACCATTCACGTCACCGTACTCATTCTTCTCAAAGGCGTGTTGTACTCCCGTAATTCGCGCCTTATCCCAGATAAATCCGAACTCGGATTCCGCTTTCCCTGTGACGGACCCGGCCGCGGCGGTACTTGCCAAGTTTCCAGCTGGGACCACGTGTTCCTCGGTTTATTCTGGATGTATAACGCCCTCTCGATTGTGATTTTCCACTTCAGCTGGAAGATGCAATCGGATGTTTGGGGAACAGTGTCACCAGACGGCACGGTTTCCCACATTACCTCCGGAAACTTTGCCACCAGTGCAATTACCATCAACGGCTGGCTCCGCGACTTCCTATGGGGACAATCCGCTAACGTGATTAACTCCTACGGTTCGGCGCTGTCGGCCTATGGATTGCTCTTTTTAGGAGCACACTTTGTTTGGGCCTTTAGCTTGATGTTCTTGTTCAGTGGCCGCGGCTATTGGCAAGAATTAATCGAGTCAATTGTCTGGGCTCATAATAAACTGAAAGTAGCTCCTGCGATTCAACCCCGTGCTCTCAGCATTGTTCAAGGACGTGCTGTGGGGGTTGCCCACTACTTGCTAGGCGGAATTGTAACCACTTGGTCGTTCTTCTTAGCCCGAATAATTGGCGTCAGTTGACGGCCGAAACCATAAACGGTAACACTGGTTTAAAAAAATCGGTGCACCGTTAATAAGGACTGAACCCTAGAACTTCAGTTCTGGGGTTCAGCCAAACCCAAACTTAACAAGAATGAGTTTTCACGAAACTGAATTTGCTCATTGACATCTGTAAAGAGGATTTCCTGAAAGGCTATGGCAACCAAATTTCCAAAATTTAGCCAAGACCTTGCTCAAGATCCAACAACTCGTCGGATTTGGTACGGGATTGCAACTGCCCACGATTTTGAAAGCCATGATGGCATGACAGAGGAAAATCTTTACCAAAAGATTTTCGCCTCTCACTTTGGACACATTGCCATCATCTTTCTGTGGACTTCCGGAACCTTATTCCACGTTGCTTGGCAAGGTAACTTCGAACAATGGATTAAAGACCCCTTAAATGTCAGTCCCATTGCTCACGCAGTTTGGGACCCTCACTTCGGTGAACCTGCTGTTGATGCATTTACCCAAGCAGGCGCTTCCAACCCGGTCAATATTGCTTATTCCGGTGTTTATCACTGGTTCTATACCATTGGCATGACCAGCAATTCCGAGTTGTATCAGGGAGCGGTCTTCCTGTTGTTGCTGTCAGCGGTATTCTTATTTGCTGGGTGGCTCCACTTGCAACCCAAGTTCCGTCCTAGCCTCTCTTGGTTCAAGAGTGCGGAACACCGTCTCAACCACCACTTAGCTGGTTTGTTTGGCGTTAGTTCCTTAGCTTGGGCTGGTCACTTAGTTCACGTGGCGATTCCTGAATCCCGTGGTCAGCACGTCGGTTGGGACAACTTCCTGTCTGTGAAACCGCACCCGGCAGGTTTAGGACCCTTCTTTAGCGGCAACTGGGGGGTCTATGCCCAAAACCCTGACACGGCAAACCACATTTTTGGCACCTCAGAAGGCGCTGGATCAGCCATCTTGACCTTCCTAGGCGGTTTCCATCCGCAAACGGAATCGCTGTGGCTAACTGATATGGCGCACCACCACTTAGCCATTGCGGTTATTTTCATCATTGCCGGCCATATGTACCGGACGAACTTCGGGATTGGCCACAGCATCCGCGAAATGCTCGATTCCAAAGATGGCCTCATCGGCAATAAGAGCGAAGGGCAATTCAACCTGCCTCACCAAGGGCTCTATGACACCATTAATAATTCCCTACACTTCCAGTTAGCATTAGCACTGGCTGCATTGGGAACGGTGACTTCCTTGGTGGCACAGCACATGTATTCCTTGCCGCCTTACGCCTTCATTGCCCGGGATTACACTACCCAAGCAGCGCTTTATACCCATCACCAGTACATTGCTGGCTTCATTATGGTGGGTGCCTTTGCCCACGGGGCCATCTTCTTAATCCGCGACTATGACCCCGAGCAAAATAAAGGAAACGTCCTGGATCGCGTGCTGCAACATAAAGAGGCAATTATTTCCCACTTAAGCTGGGTATCCCTCTTCTTAGGCTTCCACACCTTAGGACTTTACGTTCACAACGACGTTGTGGTTGCTTTCGGAACACCGGAAAAACAAATTCTCATTGAGCCGGTCTTTGCCCAGTTTGTGCAAAGCGCTCACGGAAAAGCCTTGTACGGCATGGATGCATTGCTTTCCAATGCGGATAGCGTCGCTTCCAACGCTGGTGCGGCTTGGTTGCCGGGTTGGCTAGATGCCATCAATAGTGGGGATAATTCCTTGTTCCTCACCATTGGCCCTGGCGACTTCTTAGTTCACCACGCGATCGCGCTCGGACTGCACACCACTACTTTAATTCTGGTGAAAGGCGCCTTAGACGCACGGGGTTCCAAGCTGATGCCCGACAAGAAAGACTTCGGCTACAGCTTCCCCTGTGATGGTCCGGGCCGTGGCGGTACTTGCGATATTTCCGCTTGGGACGCCTTCTATCTTGCTGTGTTCTGGATGCTGAACACCATCGGCTGGATTACCTTCTACTGGCACTGGAAGCATCTCGGCGTCTGGCAAGGCAACGTTGCTCAGTTCAATGAGTCTTCCACTTACCTCATGGGCTGGCTGCGGGATTATCTGTGGCTCAACTCTGCCCAGTTAATCAACGGCTATAACACCTTTGGCATGAACAACCTGTCTGTCTGGGCTTGGATGTTCCTCTTTGGACACCTGGTTTGGGCAACAGGATTTATGTTCCTCATTTCCTGGCGCGGCTACTGGCAAGAGTTAATCGAAACGATCGTGTGGGCACACGAACGGACACCTCTTGCCAACCTCGTTCGTTGGAAAGACAAGCCCGTTGCACTCTCTATTGTGCAAGCCCGTTTAGTGGGATTAGCCCACTTCGCAGTGGGTTATATCCTGACTTACGCCGCCTTCCTCATCGCTTCCACGTCATCCATGTTTGGTTGACGAGCCCTAGAAGCATCTGGCTAGGCTAAACGAACTCCCCCACTCCTGGCAGTGGGTGATTAATTCTTATATTCCCCCCTCAGTTAGAGCGGGACTGTTTCATTCTCGGAATAAAATCTTAAAAGACTGACGCGATCGAGCTACTCAATGAGATAATCGATCGCGTAACTTTTAAACAAATTCATATTCAGGAAAATCTCCGAACAGAAATTAGTCACAGCCCTGCCCCAAACGGGATGCGCCTGCTGTGACCATTTTTAAGTGCTATTTGTCGCTCCTGAAGAGTATAAATACTATCATGCAAAATACGACTATTTCCAAATTTGATAATTCATCAGATGTTTCTTCTAACAAACAACGCCGAGTGCAATGGTTAATTCCTTTGGCTGCTGTGTTGGTAGGAGTGGGTGTGGGTGTCAAATACTACTTCTTTTCCCCTGCTGAAGATACAGCCATTGAATTGAGCGGGCGAATCGAGGGTTACGAAACGGATGTGGGAACGACTGTATCCGGTCGCGTAGAAGCTATTGCCGTGAGAGAAGGCGATCGCGTCCAAGCCGATCAAACCATTGCCCAACTCGATGATGATGAATTGCAAGCCCGACTGCGGGGAACGCAAGCTAGGTTAGACAATAGGCAACAACAAGTTAAGCAAGCGCGATCGCAGATTGAGGTGATTCAGAGCAACATTCGAGAAACGAAGTTAAATCGGCAACAAGCCCAAGATAATTCTCAAGGCAGTATTGAACAAGCCCAAGCCAACCTAGAAGCTGCTACTGCCCAACTGGAACAAGCCCAAGCCCAAAAGCAAGAAGCCCAAGCCCAATTAAAATTGGCCAAAGCGGATCGCGATCGCTTTCAACGCTTGTGGGAACAGGGAGTCGTGCCAAAACAGCGATACGATCAAGCCCAAACGGAATGGGAAAGTTTGCAAGCAACAGTTCAAGCCCGCCAATCGGCAGTGAATGCTGCTCAACGCCAGGTCAACGCTGCCCGAGGCCAATTAAGACAAGCCAAAACTAGCAATTTGAATCCCGAAATTTTTACGGAAAAACTCCAAGGACTGCGAGAACAACTGGAACAGGCGCGATCGCGCTTAGAAGCTGCCCAAGCAGATGTGGCTGATGCCCAAGCCAATAAAGACCAAATCCAAGCGCAATTGGATGATTTAGCTATTACCAGTCCCATTGACGGCTTTGTGTTGGATCGAATCGCAGAACCGGGAGAAGTGCTGAGTTCGGGAAAACTTATTCTTACCGTGATGGATTTAGATGAAGTCTATCTACGCGGCTACGTTCCCGAAGGGCAAATTGGCAAGATTCGGGTTGGTCAACCCGCCCACATTTATCTAGATTCTAACCCCGAGCAACCCTTAGATGCCACGGTTAGCGCCATCGACAATCAAGCCTCCTTTACGCCGGAAAATATCTATTTTAAGCGCGATCGCGTGAAACAAGTTTTTGGAATTAAACTCAGCATTGACAATCCTCAAGGATTTGCCAAACCAGGAATGCCCGCCGATGCCGAAATTATCCTCGACTCAGAATCAACTAATTAAAAAAAACACAGCGTCCTTTTTTTCCTCTCCCATCCTCCAAGTAGAAGGATTATCCAAACAATACGGAAACGTCACTGCCATCAATGGCATCAACTTTACCGTTGGCCAAGGAGAGATTTTTGGTTTAATTGGCCCTGATGGGGCCGGAAAAACCACAACATTCCATATTTTAGCCGGTGTCATGGAAGCAACTAGCGGCCGCGTTGAAGTCTTAGGAAAGTTGCCGCAGCAAGTGCAGTTGCAAATCGGCTATTTAACACAAAAATTTTCTCTCTATTCCGATTTGAGTGTGGCAGAAAACATTGCTTACAATGCCCGTGTTCGCAGATTGCCGGAAAACCAATTTCAACCTCATGCCCAAGCCTTATTGCAGCAAGTAGGATTGGCAGACTTTCAAAATCGCCTTGCCGAACAACTTTCAGGAGGGATGAAACAAAAACTGGCACTGTGTTGCGCCTTAGTTTCTCAACCGAAAGTGTTGCTGTTGGATGAACCGACGACAGGGGTAGATCCGGTTTCACGACGGGAATTTTGGGATCTGCTTGCTTCTGTAGCAGCGCAAGGGGTAACTATTGTAACGGCAACGCCCTATTTAGATGAAGCCGAACGTTGTCATCGGATCGCGCTGATTTACAAGGGAGAAATTCAACAAATGGGAACCCCTTCCCAGTTGCGGGATAGTTTGGGATTAGCCCGTTTAGAACTCCGCTGCGATGATGTTTTCCAAGCAGAAACAGTATTAACAGAAGCAATGTCGCAAGGAGAAACAACTTTCTGTGATGTGCAATCCTTCGGCGATCGCGTGGATGTTTTAACCCCAGATCAGGAGATCGGAAAACAACAAATTCACCAGCATCTAAAAAACCATAGCATTGCCGCGGAAACAATTGATGTTAACGACCCCACCTTAGAAAATGTCTTTGTCAGCAGTCTTCGCACTTCACAATCCGATCCGCCCTTTATTCCCTTCCCGCGCGATCGTTATAGAAAAACAGAAGCTGAAATTGCCATTGGTGCCTACAATCTCCAGAAAAGTTTTGGCAATTTCCAAGCCGTTAAAGGCATTGACCTAGAAATTAAATATGGGGAAATTTATGGCTTATTAGGGGCAAATGGCGCCGGGAAAACCACGATGATTAAAATGCTATGCGGGTTATTGCCGCCAAGCGATGGCGAAATGACGCTGGCAGGGAAAACCGAAAATTTGCATAGCAGCCAAATTAGATCGCGCATCGGCTACATGAGTCAAAAGTTCACCCTCTATGACGATCTCACCATTCTCCAAAATCTGCGTTTCTACTGTGGCGTTTACGGCGTTCCCAGCAAACTCCGTTCTAAGAAAATTGAATGGGTACTGAAAACTTGTGGCTTAGAAGGCAAAGAAAACACCCTCACCGGCAAACTGCCAGGGGGTTGGAAACAACGAGTTGCCTTTGGGGCATCTGTGATGCACGAACCGGAAATTTTGTTTCTTGATGAACCCACCTCAGGGGTGGATCCCTTGGGCAGACGACAATTTTGGCGGTTAATTCGGGATTTTGCTCAACAAGGAACGGCAATTCTGGTAACCACGCACTACCTAGAAGAAGCAGAAAACTGTAATCGCATGGGCTTTATGGTAGCAGGGGAAGTGGTAGCGCAAGGATCGCCCACTCAAATTAAAGCCGAACAACCGGGACAATTAATTGAACTGAAAACGAATCATGCACAAGCCGCTGCCAATTGTTTGAAGGAAGCATTTGCAAGTTGGCGCGTTGCCATTTTCGGCGATGCGGTGCATTTAGTTCTCGATAATGCGGAACAACAATGGCCGCAGGTGGAACAGCGTTTAGAACAAGCTAGTATAGAGATTTACAGCCACCGCTGGATTCCCTTTTCGTTAGAGGATGCGTTTATTGGGATTGTTCAGCGCAGCAAGAACTAATGATTATGTTGTCTCGAATTATTGCCCAATGTCGAAAAGAATTAGCGCAATTTAAGCGCGATCGCGTAACGGTGGCCCTCGCATTCCTCTTACCATTAGGGGTAATGCTGATTTATGGATTCGCGATTCGCCTGGAAGCCCAGAACCTTCCGCTTAGCATCTATGACTACGATAATAGTCCCCTTTCTCGGAGTTATGCGGCACGTTTATTTGCGACCAATCAGTTTGTTCCGGTTGCAAGGGGCGATTCTCCTACAGCAACTCTGGATTCGGGAAGCGCGATCGCGTCAGTGGTCATTCCTCCAGACTTTTCTCGTCAGATTAAAGCTAAAAAGTCGGTTGATGTGCAAGTTCTCGTCGATGGGACCGATGTTAATAATGCAAGGATTGTAGAGAATAGTATTCGCGCGACAACAAACTTTTTTCTTCAAAGCCGGCAGCTACAATCATCGCAACCGACTGTCCAAGCAGATGTCCGTTTATGGTTTAATCCTGGTGGCGAAGAATCGTTGTATATTGTTCCAGGGGCATTTGCATTAGTATTGTGGATCTTTCCTTCAATGTTAAGCGCGATCAGCATCGTTCGGGAAAAGGAACTAGGAACAATTTTGCAAGTTTATGCTTCTAACTTAACAGCATGGGAATGGCTACTCGGGAAAGTATTCGCTTATGTGTCGGTTGCTATCGGAGAAACTCTAATTGTCATGGGAGTAGCTGCCTTAGTGTTTGGTTTGCGGTTTGCAACTGAACCCACTCCTTTAATTGCTGGTACTCTTGTTTATTTATTCACCAGTGTGTGTTTTGGTGTATTTGTTGGTTCCCGTTCCAGCAATCAAAATGCGGCGGTACAAGGAACTGCGATCGCGGGATTTATTAGTGCCTTTTTATTATCAGGATTTATCTATCGTACTGAGAACTTTCCCGCTATTCTCTCTCTACTGTCTCGTATTATCCCAGCACGCTATTATCTGCTGATTACTCGCGATGCCTTTGTTCGTGGAACAGGTTGGCCGGGGGTGTGGCATGCTCCCTTAATTATCGGCGCGATCGCGCTTTTGCTGTTTTTCGCTTCCAGCAAAGTTATGTCAAAAATGCGATTGAAAGACTAAAAATAAATGATGAGAAAGGGCATTTCTCGAAATATCTTTCCTTAACTAAAGCGTTTTTCTACTCTAGACAATCAAAAAATAGCTTATTGAATAACGGCATTTTCGATTAGTTTGATACTATTATTTATACAAAATGATACTGATTAGTCGTTTTTTTGAAACTCCCTTTTGGTCACTTCTTATTAAAGAAATTCAACAAATTTTAAGTAGTAAGCAAATTATTTTTTTACTTATTTTCCCCCCAACAATGCAACTATTAATACTCGGATTTGCTCTGAATCCAAATGTGACAGAAATCAGTTTAGGTGTTCTCGATTATTCTCAAAGTAAGCAAAGTCGAGAATTAGTTTCTTCTTTTACTAAAAACCAAATTTTTCAAGTAAAAGCTTATTCCATAAAAGAAAAATCATTAGTTAAAAAAGTTCGTACTGGCCAAGTCAAAACAGGTATTATTATCCCTACTGATTTCCGAAAAAAAATTCTTGAAAATCAAACAACTAATGTTCAAGTATTAATCGATGCTGTTGATGCAAACACCGCTCAAATTGCTAAGGGTTATGTTCAACAAATTATTAGAAATTATAATAAAGAAATCAACGTCGCTTTATCTCAGCCTTTAATCAATTTAAAAGTTAATTTCTTATATAATCCAGGATTAATTAGCAGTTGGTTTTTTGTGCCTGGTGTAATGGGATTAGTATTTACATTAACCGGTTCTTTGGTTTCTTCTGTTACTATTATTCGAGAAAAAGATTTTGGTACCTTAGAACAATTACTGATGACTCCCGCTTCGGCTTGGGAAATTTTAGCAGCCAAAATCACACCTTTATTTATTTTATTAATGGGAGATGTTTTACTCGCATCCACTATTGCTTGGTTAGTTTTTAATCTTCCTTTCCGGGGCAACTTAGCTTGGTTTTTACTATTTTCCAGTTTTTATATATTTGTCGTCATTGGTTTAGGAATGTTGCTTGCCACGATATCAAAGACTAAGCAACAAGTGGTATTACTATCTTTCTTTTTTAATGTTCCCATTATTCAACTTTCTGGTGCCGTTGCCCCCATTGAAAGTATGCCTCCTTTCTTCCAGTTGCTTTCTTTGCTTGATCCCATGCGACACTTTATCGCGATCGCGCGACATATGATTGTCAAGGGAAGCAGTATTGAACCCATTTTGCTGAATGCCATAATTTTAGTAATTTTTGCCAGTATTTTATTAGGAGTTAGTATTAATCGGTTTCGTTCCCAATTGAATTAATTGCTTAAAACTCAGCCCATTTTCTCAACAAATTAGAGCAAGTTTTCGCTACTAAATCAAATTCTTGCGTTTTCCCATATTTTTGGAAAAGGGTTTGACGGGTTGTTTCCAAATCAAACATAATTTCCCGTTCATTGGGATCGCGAATTAAACTTTGAACCCAACTGACTGCCACTAAACGTACCCCTTTTGTTACTGGCTCTACCCGATGCATCGTGGTAGACGGATAAGTCACCATTGCCCCAGCATCCAATTTAAAAGATTGTTCTCCTTGGGTTGTTTCCATAACTAATTCTCCCCCGTCATATTCTTCAGGAGAATTGAGAAAGAGGGTAAAAGAAATATCGGAACGCATTAAATTATTTCCCTGTCCCATTAACGCATTATCGACATGAGTCCCATAGGACATGCCTTCTTGATAGCGACTAATAAGAGGGGAACGAATATTTTTCGGTTTTACTGCCATCCGAAATAACTGACTACGATATAAGCCTTTGGTTACTATCTCTTTGACCGATTTCGCAACAGTATCCTTTGTTGACAGTTGCTGGTTTTGTTTCACCTGTTTGGCATACCTTCCTGCCGTTAGCTTGCCGTCCACAAATTCCGCATTAGCAAGGGAAGAATGAATTGATTGCAACTCTTCTGCTGTCAAAACGTTATCAATACAGAGAATCATAATTTATGTGTCATGTTGTCAACTACTGAAATAGTTTCTCAAGTCTAAGTCATTGTCTCAGGTTCTGACAAGAATAGGAAGATTGCAAATTAATTCCGCTTTAGGTATTCTCTAAATTAAGCAGACTTGTTGATTTGCCAGTTTAATGCAATGATATTTCAGTTGAAAGTGATTAAAAAGAAATATCAACAAAAACCAACGCTATGAAATTAACGAGACGAGTTTTTATTGGTGCAGGAACCGCTACCGCGATCGCGACAATAAGTCAACTCGCCCGAACCAAGCCCAGTTATGCCAAAAATGGCGAAATTAATCTTTACTCTTCTCGCCATTACGATACCGATGAACGCCTTTATAAGAACTTTACTGAACAAACTGGCATCCGCGTTAATGTTTTAGAAGGAAATGCCGATGAACTAATTACGCGCATTAAAAATGAAGGGCGCAATAGCCCTGCCGATGTTTTAATTACGGTGGATGCGGCAAGATTGTGGCGGGCAGAAGAAGCAGGCATTTTCTCTCCCGTCTCTTCTCAGGTGTTAGAAGGCAGTATTCCTGAAAACCTCCGTCATCCCGAAGGATTATGGCTTAGTTTAACTAAGCGGGCGCGGGTCATTATGTATAACAATACCCAAGTTGATCCTTCCCAATTGTCCACTTATGAGGATTTAGCCACCGAACAATGGCGCGATCGGTTAGCCATTCGTTCTTCCAACAATGTTTATAATCAATCCTTAGTTGCCTCTCTCATTGCCCATTTGGGAGAGAAAGAAGCCGAACAATGGTGTCGAGGCATTGTTAAGAATATGGCGCGTCCGCCTCGTGGCGGCGATATGGATCAAATCAAAGCAGCCGCTTCGGGAATGGCGGATCTGGCTGTTGCCAACACTTACTATTTTGCTCGTTTTGCCCCTGGTCGTGCAGCGAGCAATCCCAATATTTTCAATCGCATCGGTGTCTCCTTCCCCAATCAAAATGGTCGCGGTGCCCACGTTAATGTCAGCGGCGGCGGGGTGGTAAAAACCGCCCCCAATCGTGAGGGCGCGATCCGCTTTTTGGAATATCTAGCCAGTCCCTCGGCACAAGCAATTTTTGCTCAGAGCAACAGTGAATATCCCGTAGTGCCCAATGTTCCTTTAGATCCGGTAGTTGCTAGATTTGGCGACTTTAAAGAAGACAAGGTAAATGTAGCGCAATTAGGCCGTAACAATCCCTTAGCGGTAAAAATTATGGATCGCGCGGGATGGGCGTGAGCTACCGATGTTCTGCTTAACTTGACACAACAAAAGTGCAAACCAATCTTCAGGATCAGTCCAAGTGTTTAAAATTTTCAATCCTTCTTGGGCAAGTTCTTGTTCCATCTGTTGCAAATTAAACTTACGGGAAATTTCCGTGCGGATGGTTTCTCCTTCCCCAAATTCTACGGTTAAATCCAGGGCTTTTAACTGCACAGTTTGGGGTTGCGTGGAACGGAGATAGGTTTCAATTTGCCCCAGTTCGCTGTTATAAAAGGTCCAATGTTGGAAGTTTTGGCGGTTAAAATTTCCGTCAAAGCGACGATTCAGGTGATCGAGCAGGTTATAGTTAAATTCGGCAGTAACACCTTGGCTATCGTTGTAAGCAGGTTCGAGAATGTCTTTGGATTTTTGCAGATCCAGCCCCAACAGAAAATAATCCTCTAGATTAAGAGCGTTTGTTACTTCTTGGAAGATTTCTTGACATTGTTTCGGGGCAAAATTCCCCAGGGAACTTCCTAAGAAAAAGACCATGCGTTTCGGTAAAGGTGAGGAGGGCAGATGTTGCAGGGCTTGTTCATAGGTTCCCACTAAGCCGCGAATTTGCAGCGTGGGATACTCCCTTAAAAGTTCTTTGGCACTGGCTTCTAACATGCCGGCACTGACATCAATGGGAATATAATGGAGAGGATAACCGAGAGATTGATAGGCATCGAATAAAAGCCGGGTTTTGGCAGAACTGCCACTGCCCAATTCAATCAGTTCACAGTTGCCTGTTGTTTGCGCGATCGCGCTCCCATTTTCTCGTAAAATTTTGGCTTCAGTGCGGGTGGGATAATATTCGGGCAACTCACAAATCTGTTCAAATATTTCAGAGCCGCGATCGTCATAAAGATAGTGACAGGGAATGGTTTTTTGTTCCTGAGTTAATCCGGCAATTACATCCGAACCGTCATTAGTGGAAGCCGTTACGTTGGGATCGCTTAAATGTTTAATTTGTAAGCGTTCAGGATAGGTAGCTGACTCCTGATTCGCGGTTGGAAAAGAAATGGACATGAAATTCTCCGTTTTGGCTAAATTGGCTAAATTTAGGGCTAAATGCTAGTTCACCACATGGCATCGTTGTTTTGCCTTCACCTAAAGTAGTATCTTTTGTTACCAACTGTCTAATGGTTTTGCCCTAAATCTGGAGATTGCCATTGATAAAACTGACTCGGTGTTGCTTCGCCAACCATTTTCGCGATCGATTAGCATTGAATCAAGGCGAACCTAACCCCCTTGAGTGAGCTAAATTATAGAGTATGACTTATCAATTATCTCCTGAGATTTCCCAACTGCAACTTGCTGTCCAAGAAACAGGAAAATCTCGACCAAAACCAGCAGAAATTGTCACCGCCTTGGTTAAGTTAGAAAAAGCAGGAAAGAAAACTAAGGAAACAGTTTCCTATCAGCAATTGCTCGGAAAGTGGCGTTTATGGTTTATAACAGGAACCAAAAAAACGCGTCAACGAGCGGGAGTAATGTTAGGGGCAGGACGATATTTGCCGCCCGCAATCAAAGTTTATTTATCTTATTCAAAAAATCCTGAGGTTACGCTAGCTGAGGGAGAAGCTGGAAAAGTAGAAAATTCCGTCAGCATTGCCGGTTTTAATTTAATTTTATCAGGGCCAACGAAGTTTTTTCCAAAACAGAAATTATTAGCCTTTGATTTTACAAAATTAACGATTAAATTATTTGGAAAAACCATTTATTCTGGAAACATTCGGGGTGGAAAAAATAGTATGGAAAACTTTTATCAACAGTCCATTAAAAAACAAGCTTTTTTTCGTTATTTCCTGATTGAAGACAATTTAATTGCTGCCAGAGGAAAAGGGGGCGGTTTGGCATTTTGGCGGCGGGAAGAATAATGGTAAAAAATCCCTCAACTGGGCAAAGCTGAGGGAGTAGAATGGGACGAAATCCGTTACTGATGAAAATTACAGCTTGGTGCCGCACTCAGGGCAGAATTTATTAGTAGTCGGGTTTTTGGCGCGGCAATTGCTGCAATAAATGACCTCTACTGCTTGATCTAATTGCTTGAGTTCAGGTAAGCCCAGCATTTGCGCATTGCTTTTGCCAGGGGCAACCATGGGATAGCAGTTTTCGTCTTTCTTGACTTGGGCATCCAGCACCACTGGTCCGTCATGATTAAGCATTTCTGTGATGGCATCAGCTAACTCAGCGCGATCGCGCACCACAATTCCTTTGATGCCATAGGCTTCGCATAACTTGACAAAATCCGGCATGCCCACCTGCATATTCGAGGCGGAATAGCGCTCTTGGAAAAAGGTCTGTTGCCATTGACGCACCATGCCTTGCCAACCATTATTAATCAGGACGGTTTTGACATTAATGCCATACTGTGCCAATGTTCCCAACTCTTGGATATTCATTTGGAAACTGGCATCTCCGCTAATGCAAATGACTTCTTCCTCGGGAACCGCCATTTTTGCACCCATAGCAGCAGGCAAACCATAGCCCATGGTGCCTAATCCGGAACTGGAAATCCAGCGACGGGGACCAAACTGAATAAACTGCGCGGCCCACATTTGATGCTGTCCCACATCAGAGGAATAATAAGCATAGGGGGCTTGGTTCCCCACTTCGACAATGACTTCTTGCGGGGATAAATAATCGTCATAGCGAGGCACAACTAAGGGATAAATTTCCCGCCAGCGATCAATTCGCGCTAACCAGGACTTGGTGCGCTCATGATTGGGGGGAATGCCCATTTCCTCAATGCGGTTCAGCATTTGCTGCAGACAGGTGCGAACATCGCCCACCACCGGCACATTGGGAGCACGGTTTTTCCCAACTTCTGCCGGGTCAATATCAATATGAATCACTTTCGCTTTCGAGGCAAATTCGTCGAGTTTCCCGGTAACGCGATCGTCAAATCGGGCTCCAACTGCAATTAATAAATCGCACTCACTAACCGCATAATTGGCATAGGCAGTACCGTGCATTCCCAGCATGGAAACCGAGAGGTGATGGTTTTCATCAAATGCCCCTAGGCCCATTAACGTGGTTGTAACTGGAATTTGGAAATGCTCGGCGAGCTGGCGAATTTCTTCATGAGCGCCTGAGGTAATTGCCCCGCCGCCAACATAGAGTAAGGGGCGTTCTGCCTCTTCAATCAACTTAATGGCTTGGGAAAGGGCACGGATGTTGCCCTTTTGCGTGGGACGAAAACCAGGCAGATTCACTTGTCCCGGCAATACCGGAACATAATCGCATTCTTCAAAGCCCACATCCTTGGGAATATCAATTAGAACCGGCCCTGGACGCCCCGTACTAGCAACATGAAAGGCTTCCGCAATGGTTTGTGCCATGTCGCTGGCTTTCCGAACGACATAAGAGTGTTTCACAATGGGGAGGGTAATGCCAAAAATATCCGTTTCTTGGAAAGCATCGGTGCCAATGGCAGGTCGGGCCACTTGTCCTGTAATGGCAACAATGGGAATGGAATCCATGTGAGCCGTTGCCAATCCTGTCACCAGGTTGGTTGCCCCGGGACCGGAAGTGGCAAAACAAACACCCACTTTTCCGGTGGCACGGGCATATCCGTCTGCAGCATGGGCAGCAGCTTGTTCATGACGGACTAAAATATGGTTTAGTTCTCCCCTAGCTTCAAACCGGTGCAATTCATCATAAATCGGAAGAATGGCACCGCCAGGATAGCCAAAAATATGTTCAACCCCATGCCGCTTTAAACTGTCCATTAAGGCAAATGCACCCGTGCATCGCTGGACAGGTTCAGATGTTTCGGTTTCGGGTGGTGTTGTAATTGGTTGTATCTGATTTGTATAACCCACTGCTCAAACCTTTTCCTTACGACTTAACTGTACAATCTAAATTTTATAGTTGTTATTTATACTACAACTTTTTAACAAAAGTTGAATAGGATTTGCTAGCGGTTACTCGTTTTTGCTTTTCTAATAGATACTGTTAGCAGATAAAAACCTTAATTAATCAAAGCTAAGCAACCAATAGCAAGTAACAAATGATATTGGGTTTTGTCTTCTTCACCCAAGCAATTTTTATGAATTTAAGCAACAACGCTATTGATCATTTTTGCAACCGAACAACGTTTATGACAACCGAGCTTAATTTCCCACCAACCCAAGGCTTTGTCAGGACTTTGCCATAACTTTAAATGAGAAACTGGCGGCGAACAATAGAAATTTTGATCTCCGCCTCCTAGTAATTGGGAGGTATAGTGAGTGAAGCTGTCATGGCTAATCCGGTAAATGGGAAAAGATCCGAATAAGGGGACTCCCCAACCATCGATGGCAATCAATGTCTTGACAGTGCCCCCCTTTTGTTGCCAACTCAGAGCAGTTCCAATGACACCAACCACACCGGCACTAAAGCCAAGAAAAGATAGAAAAGTTTGCGGAGACAGTTGCTGAGACAACCATTGATCAATGGCAAGGAAGTCATAAGGGGGGATTGTGCTGGGAAGGATGAAATAATCTATATGAGACGTTTCTTGCCATCCCATAGCTGTAATAAAGTCATCCGTTAACTGTGGGGAATGAAAGCCAGGACAAATAATAATCACGATATTAGGGATAAGCTTATCAAAGAAGTCGCCGTAAAACCAAGTGGCTTTAGCCCTTGGATATAAGGCGAGCTAACTGAAAGGTTCAACACCTTGAAGTTAGCAAATCCGTCTATTTTGTGTTAAAATAATACTGTACTCTTTAATGAATGATAATGTTAAAAGCGTTCAAGTATAGAATCTATCCCACTCAAGAGCAACAAGTCTTGCTTGCCAAGTCTTTTGGCTGTTGTCGGTTTTTCTATAACTACGCTTTGAATCGAACCTCCCAAACCTACAAAGAAACGGGCAAGGGGTTGAGCCGCAATCAAATCATTAATCTTCTTCCTGATCTGAAAAAAGAATATGAATGGTTAACTAAAGCTCCTTCTCAAGCTCTCCAACAGGTAGCTCTGAATTTGTCCAGCGCTTTCCTCAATTTCTTTGAGGCTCGGGCAAGGTATCCCCGATTCAAAAAGAAACAGAACCGTCAATCATTAAGACTCCCTCAAGGTTTACGGTTTCTCAAACACCATCGGGGCAATACTATGCCAGTTGCCTATTTGATGATGGAAAGGAGATACCAGAGAAAAGTGCTGATGGAAAAGCAATTGGAATAGACCTTGGCTTAAATGAATTTGCTATCACCAGCGATGGGAGCAAGCATGGCAGTCCCAAATCCTATCGGAAGTATGAGCGGAAGTTAGCCAGCAAACAGAAAGACCTTAGTCGTAAGCAAAGAGGTTCCAATCACCGTAGAAAGGCACGAGTGAAAGTAGCGAGAGTCCATGAAAAGATTACTCGCTGTCGAGAAGATTTTTGCCACAAACTAAGCCGCAATTTAGTTGACGAAAACCAAGTCATCGTGGTGGAAAATTTGGCAGTGAACAATCTGGTACGGAACTCAAAACTAGCTAAGTCAATCAGCGATGCTGGTTGGGGTCAGTTTTTAACCATGCTCAAATATAAGGCAGAGTGGGAAGGAAAAACCTATATTGAGGTTGACCGTTTCTTTCCCAGTTCTAAAACCTGTCATCACTGCTTGTATCAAGTGGACTCACTACCTCTAGAAATCAGAAATTGGGAATGCCCTAGCTGTGGAACTCAACACGATAGGGATATTAACGCAGCTAGAAACATCCGAAATGAAGGATTGCGGAGTTTGCAAGTGCGTAATTTCGAGGTTTCCTCGAAATGCAAGACGCACTCAAGACAGGCGGCGGGGCGCGTCGCAGCAGCTTCTGGACAGCGAGTAAGACCAGCTAAAGGCACTGCTTTTAGTAGCATCGCTGGATGAAGGAAGAATCCCACTGCCTTCAGGCGTGGGAGTCGTCAATAGCACTCGCCGTTTGGAGTCGAAATTGGTGGGGATGTTGGGCAATTATTCCGATTGGCTTAGTTCTGATTTGGATGTGGATCAATCTAAAACCCATTTGGGTTTTTGGTTGATACATTGATATAACGCTCCACTCGCATCATGGGTTGAGCGTCCCAGTCTGAATCCATAGCTATTAGGCTCGAACTTAGCCTCCCATTCTGGTTCTAATGCCAGTTTATCGTTGTGATAAACACCATTTTTATAATCACAGTAAAAATCAAGGTGTAAATTTGGAGGTTTTATAATATCCTAATTAAGCGTTATTATCTATTTTAGATTAAAAAAAATTATCAATGAGCCATTTATTATACTATCACCCTCAATCCAACTTTTCTCGCAAAATTCGGATTTTGTTAACTGAAAAACAAATCAATTTTGAACTGGGAAAAATTGACTTAAGATCGAAACCGGAGCATTTTTTGAAACTTTCTCCCATTGGTAAAGTTCCCGTTTTTGTTGATGAAGATGGTACTGTCATTTGGGATTCTTCTTTAATTGCTGAGTATTTAGAGGAAAAGTATCCTGAACCCAGTTTTTGCCCCAAACCATTTCAAGAACGCTTTGCTTGTCTCAAGTGGGAAGAATTAGCAGATATTTTGGGAGAACACATCATTAATTTATGGGCGCAGGGTTTATGGAATCCAGGTGAAGAAACTAAGTATAAATCACTTTTAAGACAAAAAATTGCTCGCTTGATTCTTGTATTTGAAGAACAACTTAGTCAAACTGATTATTTATTAGGGGGAGACACTTGGTCGCTTGCTGATATTTCAGCCTTATGTTCTTTTGGATATTATGATTTACGCTTGGGGGAAAACTGGAGAACTGCCTATCCCCATATTGCATCCTGGTTCAATAAATTGCATCAGATTAACTCTGTTCAATCCACCGTTCCGCCCTCAACTCCCTAATATAGCAGTCAGGAATGATTCATGAGAAAGAAAGTATATTAGTATCCAGTAAATGAGCAACAGGGAAATCAGCTTCTCACAACTGATTCCATATTGCTATAGTTTCAGTTAAAAATAGTTAGCTAGAGCAATTCAATTTTCAATTCGATATTAGAGACGATCGCGCTTTAATCTGAAAGCGATTAATTCTTTACACGTAAGTCCTGATTCAGTCGTAGCTCAATATTATCACCAGGTTCCAGTGCAATCAGTGTAGAACGATACCCCTGACGGTCATTGTCTAGAATTTGTTCCATAATCACTTTTGCCGCTTCAGTGATAATATCCGCGTCTGAGAGGTCTCGTCGGAGGTTTCGATTGCCATCAATAACCTGCGACGTTGCATCCAGGCGATAGCGTCTGCCATTGCACAATTCGATATAACGGGCAAAAAACCGTACGCCCTCTCCGGCAGGGCGAAATTCTCCCCTAATTGGCGCACCTTCGGGGATTACAATTTCATTGGATCTTCCTCACAGACTGTTATTTAAATAAAGGGTCAGTTCATACCGTTCATTCCGGCGAAAAACCACCGACCGGTTACCGCGATATTCTGTATCGAAAAATCTACCGGATTCGATGGGTCCAACGCGATATTTCGATCATCCTTATACTCATCACGATTGTCGTAGCCATTATCATAATCTTCTCTGCCGCGATCGCGATTTAAACGGTCGCAAGCCCGTTCATTTCCTTTGAATTTGACGCTCCAACGGAAGCCAGCGCGTTGGATTCTTGAGCTAATCACTGCCCTTTTGGGTTGCCCCTACTGAGGTCTGACACGATTCTGTCCGACCCGAACCTACTAGAATATCACTTGCTATCTAGATGTCCGCTTGAGGGTAGCTCTCCAAGCGTTGT
>PXPI01000029.1:39645-98415 GCA_003021905.1 Cyanobacteria bacterium SW_9_44_58
TTATCGGTTTGCCCGGGTTCAAGATATCGAGTCTTTCAGCCCGGCGCGCCTTATATCCAAGGTCTAAAGACGCTTGGTTTTACGGCGCCTTTCTATAAAAATCATTGATGGTTGATAACTGTTACTTAATTGGGGTTGCGCAGGGATCAGTGAACCAACGTTTCAAGACGCTGATCCTAGGACTGATAACGGACGTGATAGCCAATATCAGAGCGATAATAACACCCGGAGAAATGAATCTGCGCGATCGCGCTGTAAGCCTGATCCGCGGCTTGATCAAAATCGTCTCCTAAACCGGTTGCGCCTAACACACGTCCCCCGCTGGTGAGGAGGTTCTGTTCCGCATCAAGACGAGTCCCGGCATGAAACACTAAAGCATCCTTAACTTGGTTAATGCCAGCAATGGCTTTGCCTTTTTCATAGCTTCCCGGATATCCTGCAGAAGTGGCAACCACACAAAGGGCTTTTTTCTGTAACCATTGCAGTGGCGGCAAACTTTCCAATCGTTTGTCTAAACAAGCTGTAATCACTTCTTCTAGCGGCGTTTCTAACAGCGGCAATATCACCTGGGTTTCCGGGTCGCCAAAGCGGCAGTTAAATTCTAGAACTTTCGGTTCTCCTTCGGGGGTAATCATTAAGCCGGCATACAACACCCCTTGATAATCAATGCCTCGTTCTCGCAAGGCGTTAATGGTAGGCTGTAAGATCGTGTCTGTCACTTGTTTCAGCAACTGGGAACTCATAAGGGGGGCTGGGGCATAGGCACCCATTCCGCCGGTATTGCCGCCGGTATCGCCTTCGCCAATCCGTTTATAATCTTGAGCAGGGAGTAAGGGACGTACTGCGATGCCATCGGTAACGGCAATGACAGAAACTTCTTGTCCGGTTAAACATTGTTCCACAACAACTTGTGGGGTATTGGCGGCAAATAGGGCATCAATGGCATGGTGAGCATCTTCTACCGTCTCTGCTACGGTGACGCCTTTTCCCGCAGCTAAGCCATCGGCTTTAACCACAATCGGTGTCCCTTGTTGAGAAATATAGGCTTTTGCCGGTGCGGCATCGGTAAAGGTTTCTCCATTAGCAGTGGAAATGCCCACTTCCTGCATTAAGGATTTGGCCCACCATTTGCTGGCTTCAATTTGCGTCGCGGTTTGGGTGGGACCAAATACCGGAATATTGTCTCTTTGCAGCGCATCGCGAATGCCTTGGGTAAGCGGCAATTCCGGACCTACCACAACAAAGGAGACTGCCTTTTCTTGGGCATAGTTGGCAATGCTTGCAAAATCTTCCTCTGTTGCCGGTAAGTTTTGACAGTTGGGGAGTAAAGCTGTTCCCCCATTCCCTGGTACACAGAAAACTTGTTCCACATTGGACGATTGCAACAGTTTCCAGGCGAGGGCGTGTTCTCTTCCCCCACCCCCAACAATTAAAACGTTCATGGCAACTTTCTTTGAAACAGCAGTTATTTATTGTCTCACTTCCCGTGTTTTGTTGCTGGCTAATTTCGAGAACCTTGTTATTTTAGTAAAAGCATTGGCACCAGGAACAGGAAAGTATGTCATCATTTGTCGGTTTACATATTCATAGTGATTACAGTTTATTAGATGGGGCATCGCAACTACCCCTTTTAATCGATCGCGCAGTAGAACTGGGAATGGACGCGATCGCGCTCACGGATCATGGCGTGATGTATGGCGCGATCGAATTAATCAAGTTATGTCGGTCGAAAAATATTAAACCCATCATCGGCAATGAAATGTATGTCATTAATACCGATGATTTAGAAGCCCCAGGACGCTACAAAAAATATCACCAAGTAGTTTTAGCCAAAGATACCACGGGCTATCAAAATTTAGTGAAATTAACGACCGTTTCCCATCTCAAAGGGGTGCACGGGAAAGGCATTTTTGCGCGGCCTTGTATTAATAAACAGTATCTTGAACAATACAAAGAAGGACTAATTGTTACCAGCGGTTGCTTAGGCGGCGAAATTCCCCAGGCGATTTTAAGAGGCGAACGGGAACATGCCCGTGAAATTGCCAAATGGTATCAAGATGTTTTTGGGGATGACTATTATTTAGAAATTCAAGATCATGGGTCTCCTGAAGACCGAATTGTTAATACTGAAATTTTGAAAATTAGCCAAGAATTAGGCATTAAAATTGTTGCGACCAATGATTCCCATTTTATTTCCTGTAATGATGTGGAAGCCCATGATGCCTTAATTTGTATTCAAACCAATAAATCCATTACGGAAGATAAACGCCTGCGGTATAGCGGCACCGAATATCTGAAATCGGCGGAGGAAATGCGGCAATTATTTCGCGATCATCTTCCCGACGAAGTCATTGAAAGCGCGATCGCGAATACGGTGGAAGTTGCCGAAAAAGTCAAAGCATACAACATTTTAGGGGAACCTCGAATTCCCAATTATCCCATTCCCAGCGGCCATACGGCTGATAGTTACCTAGAAGAATTATCCTGGAATGGTTTGCTAGAACGCCTGGGTTGCCGCAGTCGTTCTGAAATTCATGAAACCTATAAAACCCGTTTAGAACGAGAACTCAAAATTATGCAACAACGCGGGTTTTCCACTTACTTTTTGGTTGTTTGGGATTATATCAAATATGCCCGAGATAACAACATTCCAGTGGGTCCGGGACGGGGGTCTTCTGCTGGTTCGTTAGTGGCCTATGCCCTAAAAATTACCAATATTGATCCAGTTCATCACGGATTACTCTTCGAGCGTTTCTTAAATCCAGAACGGAAATCCATGCCGGATATTGATACCGACTTTTGCATTGAACGGCGCGAAGAAGTGCTGGATTATGTTACCCGTCGTTATGGGGAAGATAAAGTTGCCCAAATTATCACCTTTAACCGCATGACATCGAAGGCAGTATTAAAAGATGTCGCGCGGGTTTTAGATATTCCCTATTCCGAGTCCGATCAATTGGCAAAATTAATTCCGGTGGTACGCGGCAAGCCAGCAGAACTAACAAAAATGATTTCCGATGAGACCCCAGAACCGGAGTTTAAAAAACGCTATGATAATGAGGAAAAAGTTCGTCGTTGGGTCGATATGGCCATTCGCATTGAAGGCATGAACAAAACTTTTGGCGTTCATGCTGCTGGCGTTGTGATTTCTAAAGAACCGTTAGATGAAGTTGTTCCCCTACAAAAGAACAATGATGGGGCGGTCATTACGCAATATTACATGGAAGATTTAGAAGCCCTGGGCTTGTTAAAAATGGACTTTTTGGGGTTAAAAAACCTAACGACAATCCAACGAACAACCAACTTAATTGAACACAATAAAGGCGATAAAATTGATGCAGAAAACTTGCCCCTAGAAGAAATTAAATCGCGACAAATTTTAGCCAAAGGACAAATTAAAGATCAAAAACCCCATGATATTCAAAGCACTTATAACTTGATTGAAGAAGGATGGTTAGAGGGGGTTTTTCAATTAGAATCCTCGGGAATGTTAAAAGTGGTGCAAGACTTAAAACCTTCTAGCATTGAAGATATTTCTTCCATTTTATCCCTATATCGCCCAGGCCCTTTAGATGCGGGATTAATTCCCAAGTTTATCGACCGGAAACATGGACGGGAAGAAATTACCTATGACCACCCCTATCTGGAACCAATTTTAGATGAAACCTACGGGGTCATGGTTTATCAAGAACAAATCATGAGAATTGCCCAAGACATGGCTGGCTATTCCCTGGGGCAAGCGGATTTGTTACGCCGTGCCATGGGCAAGAAGAAATTAAAAGAAATGCAAAAGCATCGGGAATGGTTTATTGATGGGGCAACCAAAAATGGGGTTAAAGAAGAAACTGCAGAATATTTATTTGAGCAAATGGAGAAATTCGCTGAATATTGTCTCAGTTACGAGACGGAAATTTTAACAGAAGAATATGGTCCCCTTCCTATTGGCAAAATTGTAGAAGAACAAATTAATTGCACCATTTATACAGTTGATGAAAATGGCTTTGTTTATCCCCAACCCATCGCCCAATGGCATCCTCGGGGTGAACAAGAAATTATCGAATATACCTTAGAAAATGGCCGAATTATCCGTGCCACTCCTGACCATAAAATGATGACCGAAGACGGAAAAATGGTTCCCATTGAAGAGATTTTTCAAAAAGGTTTAGCGTTAAAAACGGTTGCCAAAACTGATAGGAATACTAGCTATAGAAAAATCGCTAAACCAATTAACTAGGATAAATAATTAGGGATCTCACTTTGACAAGAAAATTTTCCTCCCCCTAAAACAGGGGGAATGAATGAAAAAACGCTTTATGTTTCCCTTTGAACTGCCTGAGTGGAAGCTTTTTCTGCTACTTGATTAGAGGCGTTGGCGCGAGTCGCACGAAACATGCCAAAGCGACAAAGACCAGTGCCAAATCCCAGTCGCATTAACAGCAAGGTGGGAACTTCTCGCAAAGACTTAATAAAACCATAGACGCCAAATTTGATCAGTCCTCTGGGTCGCACAATTCCTTGCCAGATAGAATCAAACCAGGAGGGTAGGGTAGGTTCGGTCCAATCGTCGGTGATGACATGCCCTTCTACCAATCCTGTGGCTTCCAAGGTTTCCGAGAAGCCTTCAATACTGGAAAATTCGGGATGGGACCATTGATCTAACAATTGACGCATGACGGTTTTTTCCCAACCTTTCAGCGGTTTTTGACGCAAATCTCGTTGGTTCCAATCGGCAACTACCAGACGCCCCCCTGGCTTCAACACGCGAAGCAATTCTCTGGCAAAACTCTCTTTATCGGGAATATGGGGTCCTGTTTCAATGGACCAAACCACATCAAAACTTTCATCGGGGAAGGAAAGCGACATGGCATTATCCACCTGAAATTTGGCATCAACATCAGCCGGTGTCAGTTCTTTTGCCCGTATGACTTGTTCTTCGCTAATCGTGACGCCAGTGACATCAAAACCATAATCTTTGGCGAGAATGCGGCTGCTGCCGCCGATGCCGCAACCCACATCTAGGACTTTGGTTCCGGCAGGCAATTGATCTAATCCTCCCCAACGGGCCATTTCATGAACAAAATCCGATTTGGCTTGGAGAAAGTCTTTCTTTTGCGGGGGTGACCCATAGTGACCCAGGTGGATATGTTCCCCCCAATAAAATTCTAAAATGCCGTCTTGCGTCCATTGGTCGTAGGAATTTGCCACCGATTCTTCAGATTGAAACCGACGGGCAGTTACTAAATAGGCAACAATGCCAATGACCAACAGAACAACCAGAATGCCCAGAATTAAAACAAATAAATTCATGGAACTCCATTTCCAAGCTTGTTGACAATACTGTTAACGATCTTAATAATTGCGCGACTGCTAGTGATAAAAATCACTCTAAGTAGCCTGAGATTCCACTTCTTGGCGCAAGGTTTGGGCTGCTTTCACCATGTTTTTCAAGGAAGGCATCACTTCTTCCCAACTGCGAGTTTTCAAACCGCAATCGGGATTGACCCAAATTTGTTCTACCGGTAAATTTTCTACACCGGTTCGCAACTGTTGCACCATCTGCTCAACACTGGGAACACTGGGACTATGCACATCATAAATGCCATTGCCTACTTCATGCTGATAGCCTGCATTGGTAACTTCAAACAGGGTTTCGTTGTTGCTGCGGCTGTTTTCAATGGATAACACGTCGGCATCTAAACGTTCGATATGGTCAATAATATCCCCAAACTCGGAATAGCACATATGGGTGTGAATTTGGGTTTCCGGCTTGGCAACACTGGTGGCTAACCGAAAGGCATCCACAGCCCAGGAGAGATACTCCTCCCAACGTTCCGGTTTCAAGGGCAACCCTTCTCGCAGCGCCGGTTCATCCATTTGAATCATTTTTGCCCCTGCCTGTTGAAGATCATTGACTTCCTCTCGCAAAGCCAGGGCAATTTGCATGGCTTGATTGCGACAGGAAATATCGTTGCGCGGGAATGACCAGTTGAGCATAGTCACGGGTCCTGTGAGCATCCCTTTCACGAATTTTGAGGTGAGGGATTGGGCATATTGAAATTCTTGCACGGTCATGGGCTGAGGCCGGGCAACATCTCCATAAATAATGGGAGGACGCACGTAACGATTGCCATAGCTTTGCACCCACCCTTGGCTGGTAAAGGCAAAGCCCGACAACTGCTGGGCGAAAAATTCTACCATGTCGGTGCGTTCAAATTCGCCATGCACCAACACATCTAATCCCGCTTCTTCCTGCAAGTGAATGCATTTGGCAATCTCTTGGTCGATCGCGCTTTGATACTCAGCTTCTGTAATTTCGCCCCGTCGCAGTTGTCCCCGTAATTTTCGCACCTCTGAGGTTTGGGGAAACGATCCGATGGTGGTGGTGGGGAATAAGGGTAAATCCGGTTGCTTGTCCCGTCGTTTTTGGTATGGTAAGGGGCGCTGGAAATCCTTATCCGTTAGGTTGTTTAATTGTTCTTGAACGGTAGAAGCGGTGTCGTTAAATTCTTCAAACATTTCCCACTGCATATGCCACAGGGCTAATTGATCTTCTGCCCCTTCTGCCGATAGGGAAAGCGCGTTTGCCAGCATCCCCACTTCCTCAAGTTTTTGTTCTGCGAAGCTTAAGACGTTGCGCAATTCCTCCGGAAGTTTTGTTTCTTGCTGGGCATCATAGGGAACAAATTGCAAGGATGCTGAGGGTTGAATACTGAGATTCGAGGTAATGCTTTCAATGCTTTCTAGCCTGGAAAGGGTGGCTTCGGGATGAACTTTCCAGACGTTGCGGGCATCAACAATTCCCACGCCTAATTGTTTATCCTCTGGGAAACCATGATGTTCAAGCAACTCAAAATTCTTGCCGCGAGTAAAATCTAAGCTAATGACAGAAACCGGCAGTTGGATAACCCAAGGATAGGCTTCTCCCAAATCATCAAAGTAGGTGGCCAAATTAATGGGAACATCCACAGCTGCTAAGGTTTGATAAGTTAATTCATAGGTGTTTCTAAAGTTGCTCGCATCCCCGAATGCTAAGGCCGGTTCATGGAGTTGCACTTCGGCAACCCCTAGCTTTTTTAATTCTTGCAACAATTCGACATAACGATCGCGCAATTGAGGCATTGCCGTTTCCCAATCGGTTTCTAATCGACTGAGGCGCAACAGAGTCACTGGCCCTAATACAACGGGAACAGCGCGATTTTCCCCCAAAACTGTTTGCGCTTGTTGTACGGTTTCTAAGAAGCCGCTAAAGTCATGGGGTTGCAAGGTGCCATCTACTTCCGGCACGAGATAGTGATAGTTGGTATCAAACCATTTGGTCATCTCCAGGGCAGGGATTTCATTTTTGCCCCGTGCCATGGCAAAATAGCGATCCAATCCCGACAAATTCCGGAAGCGTTGCGGAATGATCCCCAAACGCACTGCCCAATCCAGAACATGGTCGTAGAGGGTGGCATCGCCTACGCCAATGCGGTCAATCCCAGCTTCCAATTGGGTTTTCCAGTTGTCAGTTTCCACTGTCCGGCAGGTATGGAGTAGGCTTTCTTTGTCCGATTCTCCTTTCCAGAAAGCTTCCAAGGCTTTTTTGACTTCCCGCTGTTTTCCAATGCGAGGATAGCCTAAAGTTTTCGTTGTAATTGTCATAGCATTCTCCTATATATCACTAATAATATTTCGACTGTATTCATGGCGGCTTTCAGGTAGGTTGCAATGCTTGTCTTTCCATTACCGCTAACCGCGTTTCCACCCAAACTTTCATTCATCCTCGATCATGGCATCAGTACTTGTTGACTCGCCTCTTTACCTCATCGAAATCGAAAGCGACACTTAAGTTGGCGAGTTGTTAATTCCTATCCTGTTTGAAAATTTCTAGGCACATTTGTAGCGCGATGCAACAAACAATTTGCCTTCGACGATCGCCCAATTCATTCAAATAGAGTACCACACATTGCCTTGCTCGACAAAACAGGAATTAGCCCTTGATTGTTGCCTGATCAACCTGCTGATATAACTCATTTACCGTTCCCGAATTATCAATTGCCACATCAGCTAAAGTTACTTTTTCCTGTAATGATAGTTGGGAATCAATGCGCGATCGCGCGTCTTTTTCTGATAATTTATCCCGTTCCATTACCCGTGCCAATTGTTGTTGAGAGGAACAATAAACCACCCAAGTTTCTGTTACTAAATCCGTCATTTCGGCTTCAAATAAAAGGGGGATGACGACCACAATTAGTGATGCTTCCAGTTGGGATAATGCGGTTTCAATTTTTTGACGCACATGGGGATGAATTTGTTGTTCCAACCACTGTTTTTCGGCTGGCTGATTAAAAATAATCTCACCTAAGCGCGATCGATTTAAACTCCCATCCGGCTGTAAAATTTGATGGCCATACCGTTGTTTAATCTGTTCTAAAATTGGTGAATCAGTGCTCACTGCCTCTTTCGCATAATCATCAGCATCTAAAATCGGAACATTATACTGTGTTGCCAAATAATCGGAAACAGTACTTTTGCCAGTACCAATCCCACCGGTTAAACCAATAATACGCTGACCCATTTTGATTCTGATTTATTTTAAAATTAAATCCTGATGACACTCAATCAAGTCTCGAATTGCCTCTTCCGATAACGGTTTGCTAAATAAAAAGCCTTGTCCATATTCACAATTTAATGATCGCAAAAAGTCCCACTGTTCCACTTCTTCAACGCCTTCAGCAATCACTTCCATATTTAAATTATGAGCCAATGTAATAATGGTTTGAACAATTTGTCTGATTTCTTCATCCTTTAACATGCGACTGGTAAAAGAGCGATCAATTTTTAAGGTATTAATGGGTAATTGATGCAATCGCTTTAAAGAGGAATAGCCAGTGCCAAAATCATCAATTGATAATAAAATTCCCATTTTTTGCAGTTGTTTTAAAATACTAGCCGTGGTTGTATTGCCCTCTAAAATAATCCCTTCAGTTACTTCTAATTTTAAACAGCTAGGAATAATACCAGTCCCCTTAATAATGCGATCAAGTCGTTCTAAAATTCCCACTTGATTAATCATATTTTCCGATAAATTGACATTCATGGATAAGCAGTGCCCCTGGGGAATCATTTTTTCCCAAATGGCCAATTTTTCGCAGGCTTCTGCCAAAACCCACCAATCAATAAAACCAATTAACCCTAATTCTTCAGCTAAGGGCATAAATTGACTGGGCGAAACTAACCCTTGTTCTGGATGTTGCCATCGCACTAAGGCTTCAAACCCTGATAATTTTCCTTCAGCAATGGTCACCGTGGGCTGATAAAAAACATGGAGCTGCTTTAATTTTAAGGCCCGTCTTAATTCCGTTTCCAAGTGAACTCGCATTGCTGCCGGCTGATGCAAGTAAGGATGAAAAATGACACAAGGCAAGGTTGCCTCCCCTCGGGCTACATTCATGGCTGTATCCGCTGCATGAAGGAGGGCGGAAGGTTCTTGCAAACATTGATCCGCAGCCGGATTATAAATGGCAACTCCCACACTGACTGGGCAAAATAATTCTTCTTCCCCCACTTCTAGGGCTAAACTTAGTTGTAAATGGATCAACTGAGCAATTTGTTCAATTTCTTCTTTTTGATGAATTTGGGGTAGAATCGCCGCAATAACCGCATCGCCAACCCGAGCAAAATCATCATTTAATTGCAAGGTTTCTTTAAGGCGTTGGGCAACCGCAACCATTAATTGTTCTGCTAATTCCAGCCCTAACCCATATTTGACTACCCCATATCGTTCTAATCTGACGACAATAACGGCTAGCCCCTGTTCATCGCTGGCATCAATGTTTGTCCCAATTTGTTGCAACAGCCAAGTTTTATTGGGCAAATGGGTTGTGGGATCAAAAAAAGCCTGTTTTTCCAGCAATGCTTCTAATTGCTTCCCAGGAGTCAGATTTTGGATAATACAAATGCCTCCGGCAATGTTGCCGTTTTCATTGGGTAGGGGAGACCCATGAACATAAAAGGTATAGTGATGATATTGGAACTGCCGGGTTTGATGATTTCCCAACAAAATTTGTTCTTGGAGCAGCTTTAAAGTGTTTCTTAATTCAGCACCGAAAACTTGCGAAAAAGATCTCCCTTCAATCGTAGGTTCCTCTTCTGCCATGGTCATTTCTGTTAGTTGGTTAATGGGATTGCCCACAGCAAGGGGATAAAACCATTGATCATCAAAACATAAAATACCGCAAGGCGGAAAACGCTGGGCTAAAGCTGTTTCGGAATGGGTGCTTGGTTCCAGGACAGTTTTTGTATATTTATATTGGGTAATGTCATGGGCAGTCAGTAAAATGTCATCAGCTTCTCCCATACAAATTGGGCAAGCTGTAACTGCCATGTCACTTAGCTTGCCATCTTTGCGATAATGTTGCCACTCCCCAGCCACAAATTCCGAGACGGTTTCCAAAGGAGGCGGAATATTATGAGAAGGATGCAACGTTGGAAGCCTCATTTGTAGAAATTCTGTTTCACAATACCCATATTGATCAATGGCAGCTTGGTTAACCGCCTTAATGGCAAACCTGTGGGCTTGGTAAATCAAAGCAGGAATTGGCAAGTATTCCAGGGCTAGTTTCTGAGTATTGCCGGTAAAGCAATCAAGGGGTTGGGCAATGAAAAAAACAGAAGCAAGGGAAAGGGGAAAGAAATAACTAAAGTAGGGCTGCGTTTTACTGGAACTAGAAAGGGAAATCGATAGCGGTTTTGGCGATTGTTGCGTTAAAACCTCCCTTGTTAAGGTGTGAATTTTCGCAGCATTTTCTTCTGAAAAAAGCGTCTGCAGCGTTGCTGTTTTTCGTTGATTCCAGCTCTCATGGAAGTTACTTTTAAAAAAGTGAATGACACGACACTCCCCTTTCCGATTAATCACTAAAAGAATGGGATTAAGCGATGCGATTGAGCTGTTTTCTACTAACATAAACCATGTTTTTTATGAGGAGTTGTCAACGGAATAATGAGAGCGATAGTCCAACAAGGCTTGCGTCAATCCCTCTAGGGTATATTCTTGGGCTTCAATATCGCATCGTCCTAACCAATTTCGACAGGCTTGAGACGTTTGCGGCCCAATGGAGGCGATAGCAACCCTTGCTAATGCTTGTTTTAAGTTTACCTTAGAACCAAAAATGGGGGTCAGCAGCTGGCAGAAAAACTGAACGGTCTTAGAACTGGCAAAGGTAATGATATCAACTTGTTGGGCTTGGAGGGCTTTCACCGCTGCCGGATCTGCTTTTTCGGGACAACTTGATTGATAGGCCGGCACAGCAATAACGTCAGCCTGATTTTGTTGAAATTCCTGAATTAAAACTTCTCTTCCGCCACTTTCAACGCGGGGAAAAAGGATTTTTTGTTGGGATAAAGTTTCGGGAAAGCTTGCCACTAGAGAGTCGGCAACAAAGTCGGGAGGAATAAAAGTGGGATGAACGCCTTGCTTTTCTAAAACTTTGGCTGTTTTTTTTCCTACCACTGCAATGTTGAGTTGGTTGAGGAGAGCGCGATCAATTTTTAATTCGTCTAAGCGTTGAAAAAAGAAATTGACACCATTGGCAGAGGTTAAAATGAGCCAATCGAAACTTGATAACTTGCGAATCGCTTGATCCAGCAGTTCCCAACTGGAGGGAGGCTGAATTTCTAAGACCGCCATTTCTATGACATGGGCCCCTTGATTTTCCAGAAGGGTACGAAAGGTTTGGGCTTGCTTGGCCGCTCGTGTTACTAAGACGGTTTGATTATTTAAACTCAAAGACACAATAATAACTGAAGAATTGACCAACGGTAATGTCTAACTTGCTAATTGCAAGGGGCGCACTAAAGTCCCGTTTCCAACTTGAACGTTGTGCTCTTTATTCTAACAAAATTTTCCCTTTAAAATAATACAGAAAATTATTACAATAACTTAAATTTATTTTTGCTAAAAATCGGAGAAATTGATTTAGTCACCCCGTTTTTTTGCTAGTTAATTGCTTCAAAACAATCAACCTAACCATTTTTGATTAAAGACTTTAAATAATGTCCGGTATAAGAGTTCGGTTCATTAGCTATCATTTCCGGGGTTCCCGTGGCAATAACATCGCCTCCTTTATCTCCTCCTTCGGGACCTAAATCAATTAACCAATCGGCACAACGAATGATATCGAGATTGTGTTCAATGACTAAAACCGAGTTTCCTTTATCTACTAATCGCTGTAAAACATTTAATAATTGGTGAACATCATAGAACGATAAACCGGTAGTGGGTTCATCGATTAAATAGAGGGTTTTGCCGGTTGCCCGTCGGGATAATTCCGTTGCCAATTTAATCCGTTGCGCTTCTCCCCCCGATAAGGTCGGGGCAGGTTGACCCAGGGGAATATAGCCTAACCCCACATCAACCAGGGTTTGTAACCGAGCGGCGGCGCGAGGAATATTTTCAAATACCCCTAAGGCTTCTTCCACTGTCATCTGCAAAACATCAGCGATGGTATAGCCTTTATAGGTCACTTGCAAGGTTTCCCGGTTGTACCGCGCGCCTTTACAAACTTCGCATTCCACATAAACATTGGGCAGAAAGTTCATTTCAATGACATTGACGCCCTGTCCCCCACAAGCTTCACAGCGTCCCCCTTTCACATTAAAGGAAAAGCGTCCCGCTTTGTAGCCTCGGGCTTGGGCTTCCACTGTTTCAGCAAAGACAGCGCGGATAGGATCAAAGGCGCCGGTATAGGTAGCAGGATTCGATCGCGGGGTGCGGCCAATAGGGGATTGATCCACCACAATCACTTTGTCCACGGCATCCAATCCTTTCAGTTGTTCCAATCCGTTGGGAAAGGGAACTTTAAACCCTAACCGATGTTGCAAGGCAGGGTGCAGCAATTCTTTAATTAAAGTGGATTTGCCGGAACCGGAAACCCCAGTTACGCAAACCAGTTTCCCTAAGGGAATATCAACATTGATGTGTTGTAAATTGTTGGCGTAAGCATCAATTAACGATAAGCATCGCCCATTGCCTTTCCGTCTTTCCGTTGGGGTTTCAATGATGCGTCTTCTGGCTAAATAATCGCCGGTAATCGAGTCTTGAGAGTCAGTTATTGCTTCTAAGCCGCCTTGGGCAATAATTTTTCCCCCGTGAATGCCAGCGCCTGGGCCGATATCCACCAGATGATCCGCACTGCGAATGGTTTCTTCGTCATGTTCCACAACAATTAAGGTATTCCCTAAATCGCGGAGTTTCTGCAACGTATCTAATAAGCGTCGGTTGTCTCGTTGATGCAATCCAATACTGGGTTCGTCTAGCACATATAAAACCCCAGTTAGCCCCGATCCAATTTGGGTTGCCAGGCGAATGCGCTGCGCTTCTCCCCCGGATAAAGTCATGGCCGGGCGATCTAAAGTTAAGTATTCTAAGCCCACATCCATTAAAAACTGCAGTCTGGCTTCAATTTCTTTGAGGGCAAGTTCGCCGATTTTAGCTTGCAGCGGTGACAGTTCCAGGTTTTGAATGCGGTTTAAACACTCGGTAATGGAAACACTGGTTAATTGGATAATGTTGTATTGCCCTAACTGGATGGCAAGGGATTCCGGTTTCAGTCGTTTGCCCCCGCAAACATCACAGGTTTGGTAAACCATGTACTGTTCCAGTTTTTGTTTATAGGTTTCGGAGGCGGTTTCCAAGGCGCGTTCTAAACCGGGAATGACCCCATAATATTGTTTATAATACCCTCTGGGTTTTCCCCCCCGGTCGTCTTCGTAGATGAAAATGGGGTCCTGGGTGCCATATAAAACGACTTGTTTTTGATCCGGAGTCAGTTTTTCCCAGGGGGTTTGCAGTTCAAATCCATAGGCTTGCCCCACACTATACAGCAGGGAAAGGTAATAACTGTTGTCTTTTTCCGACCAGGGCGCGATCGCGCTATAAACAGGCTGTTTGGGATTCGGCACAATTAAGTCTATTGAAAACAGCCGCAAACGCCCAATGCCGTGACAATGGGAACAAGCCCCATAAGGGGAATTAAAGGAAAACAAGCGCGGGGATAATTCTTCAATGACCGCCCCATGTTCTGGGCAAGCAAAGTTTTCGGAAAAGGTGATTTCTGGGGGCAGTTCGGTTGCTGAAGCCTCGCTCTTTTCTTCTTCCGAGGGGGCTTTGACAATATCGATCACAGCAATGCCGCTAGATCTTTGCAAACAAGTGGCGAGAGAGTCCGCTAAACGTTCTTCAATGCCGGGCTTTTTCACTAAGCGATCCACCACCACTTCAATGGTATGCTGTTTATTCTTACTAAGTTCAATATTGTCGGTTAATTCTTGAACCGTGCCATCCACCCGTACTCGAACAAATCCTTCACTGGCGAGACTAGACAGCAATTGCTGGTGAGTGCCTTTTTTCCCGCGAACCACCGGCGCTAAAATTTGGAAGCGGGTGCGTTCGGGAAGTTCCATGACGCGATCGCACATTTGGTCAATGGTTTGAGGCGCGATCGCGCGATCGCAGCGGGGACAATGGGGTTCACCAGCCCGTCCGAATAACAGCCGGAGATAGTCATAAATTTCCGTTACGGTTCCCACCGTAGAACGGGGATTATGGGAAGTGGACTTTTGGTCGATGGAAATGGCAGGACTTAAGCCTTCAATGGCATCCACATCCGGTTTATCCACCTGTCCCAAAAATTGACGGGCATAAGCGCTTAAGGATTCCACATATCGCCGTTGCCCTTCTGCAAAAATCGTATCAAAGGCAAGAGAAGACTTCCCCGAACCGGAAACGCCGGTAAAGACAATCAGGTGATTGCGAGGCAATTCTAAATCGATATTTTGCAGGTTATGTTGTCTTGCACCACGAATGCGAATGGGAGAGGAAGAAGGATCAGACATAAGCGTTGCTTTCCTAGGCAATGAGTATCAGGATAACTTAGAGCAAGATGGAGAGTAGAAATATTCCCTGCAATATCTTAGGGCGAAGCGATAAAACGCACCAATCGTTAATTGTTCTCTATCGGGAGACAGGAATTACATCAAAATCTCTGATCCCCCCTAGGAGGATAGGTGTTTCTTGTTTTATGATGATGGTGAATGCTCATAAGTCAGTAAATTTGGCTAATAATTCTTTCAAGAGCGGATTTTTTTCGCTTTGGCGTCAATTTAGCCGTAGAAATCTGACTAGCAACCAGAGAGGTGTTAAAACTTATGTTGAGACCAATTACCGCAACCTTCAAAAATCTATTCCCGGCAGAAGAAGCAAATGCCCACTGCGACGGTCCCTGTGGCGTTTATGATCCCTCTTCCGCTCGGATTGCGGCAGAAGCTGTGCTGTCAATGACGAAAAAGCTCATTGATCTAGAACCAAAAGACAACAGCAAAGAAGCGCAGCTAGAGTATCAAAATACATTTGCTCGCTTCGTCAAAATTAAAGAAGAACAAGCGCAAATCGCAAAAGAAGAACTCCTGATTCTCTGGACTGACTATTTCAAAGAAAAGCATTTAGAACAGTATCCCGATCTCCATAACACCTTCTGGAAAGCAGCCAAACTTTGCTCTGCTTGCAAAATGGAAGTTAACTTGCAACATGCGCAAGAATTAATGGATACAGTTCAGAAAGTTCACAATATGTTCTGGGAGTCCAAAGGCCGCGATATTCAATGGTATCAAGCTAGCTAACATCGTTCACTTCCATATCAATTGATCGCACCGAGTTTCTGGCTTTCCTAGCGGGGAGAGCGGGAAACTCGGTTTTAGTTTTTAGGCGCATAGCAGGAGAGTAATCCCGTAACCGGGGCAGGGGTTTCTAAATGGGGTAAAACCCCAGTTCCAGGGATGACTTTAAAAGCCGCGATCGCGCCGGGATTTAAATTAGCCAATCGCCTTCCTTGCTGCGGACGGCTAAACCGGGATTTTGAGCCCCAAACAAAAACGGTCGGGGTTTGCAACTGTTCCATATATTGGGCTAAATCAAAACACAAATCCCCTCGCAACGAGGCAAGGGCAGAATACTCGGCATTGGGTTTGACCGCAGACGCCAGATAAGCAGCGACAATTTCGTCTGTTAAACGAGAAGCATCAGCAAACAAAAACTGTTCCAAAAAGTTTCGCACTGCCCATTCATTCGCCGCCCCGACGGTATAAATAAGTTGATCGAAACCGGGTAAACGAATCAGTTGCGAGGACGTTTCTTGTCGATAATCTTCGCTAAAATCCCGATAGCCGGAAGGAGAGACTAAAAACAATCCGCGAAATAATTGCGGTTGTTGAATCGCTAAGCGAATGGTTAATCCGGCGGTTAAAGAAGAAGCAACCACCCAGGCTGGCGTAACCGCGACGTTTTCTAACAAGGTTTGGATAATAGCAAGATAGTCTTGGGGATAATACCGAATTTTGGGATGAGCCGAATCTCCCCAACCAATTAAGTCAGGGGCAATCACGCGATGAGTGCTGGCAAAACCGGGATAAACTTTCGACCATTCATAAGCGGAAGAACCACCCCCTAAACTATGTAGAAAAACTAACGGTGTCGGTTCCGAAACGGCTTGCGGATAAAAGGCGGAATCGGGAACAGAATACACCATCTGTCCGAACGGGGTTTCTAGGCTGCGCTGTTGAAAGCCGGCAGGTTGATATTGTCGCATATTTCCGATTAAAAAATATTAAAGTAATCAAATGAATCTGTAGAAGTTGTTACTGGAAATGAATCGTTTGATGTTTTCCTTAATTTTTACCAAGTTGCTGTTTTAAATAAGCAAGTTTTTCCGCTACTGATTCATGACTGTATTCATCTTCCGGGTGAGCTGGTTGTCCCGGCTTTTGAAAATAAGGACGTTCCCCATACATTTGTCCCCATTCCCAATCTGCTTGTTGCACCATTTCATAAAATAGCGCTTGATTAGTTAATAATTTCTCAACCACTTGCGCTAAACTTTCGAGTGGTGATTCTAAATTTTTGCTGACAATGGGATCGGCGTTTACCCAAGTTTTTAAAACCGACTGCAATGCCCCTGAAGAATCGGGAAGATTGTTATCAATAAATAAATTGATTTCTGCTCTGACTTGAACGAGTTTGGGAACTGGGGATTCGCCTTTTAAAAAATTGCCGCCTTCCCGCGCGATCGCGTCTGCTAGCGAATAGCTGCGACCAGATAAAATATCTTCTTGGATTTGCTTTTTTCGGTCTTGATTGGCATTTTCTTGTTGATTGGATTGAGAACTCATAAGGTAAAATAATAGGGAAACATCAACAACTCTCTTCCTATTGTGGCACTGTTTTATCAATCTGGTAGGACTGCGCCATAACCAGTTTAGGAAGGAAATTTAAGTAACAAATCAAGAATCGGCCATCAAATGCGTGTTGTTATCCAACGAGTGAAGTCTTCAAAAGTCGAAATTCAAGGAAAAATTAGCGGTGAAATTGGGCACGGCTTAAATTTATTAGTGGGAATTGCTGCGTCTGATACCGAGACAGAAGTAGATTGGATGATACGCAAATGTCTGGATTTAAAATTATTTCCAGGAGAAAATAGCAACCGTTGGGACTATTCCGTGCAAGATATTCAGGGAGAAATTCTAGTCATTAGCCAATTTACCCTTTATGGGGATTGTCGCAAAGGCCGCCGTCCTTCTTTTAGTGACGCTGCAACTCCTGAAACAGCGCAATTGCTTTACGATCAATTTGTGAGTAAACTCAAAGAGAGCAACTTGCACATTGCCACCGGCGAGTTTGGTGCCAATATGCAAGTCAGTATTGATAATGATGGCCCTGTGACCCTCATTCTAGAACGCTAGCGTCGTCTCCGACCGCGCGATCGCGTGCGCGATCGACTGCTTCCGGAACCGAATCGGCTGCCTCGAGATTTGCGCATTTGGCTTGAGTCATTGGAATTGCTATTGTTCAGGGTACTGCTGCCCACACCGGAACCGGTACTGCGACTGGAATTGCGAGTGCTGCGGTTGGTTGTATTGCTGCTGGCGGAACGATTGAGGCTGCCGGTGGTTCTCACTTGTGCCCGTTGATTTTGTACCGAGGGGGGTGAGGACTGATAGCGGTTTTGATAGCGATCAACAGCTTGGGAATAGCTGCTGCCATACCCGCCATAGCCAGTGAGAACATTTGTCCCCGATTGATGATAAGGCGGGGGAACATAATATTGCGGCGTAAACAACATACTGCCAATCGCTTGACCGGCTAATGCTCCAGCAAACGGCGCCCAAAAGTTGGATTCCCGGCGGACAATCACGCGTTCTTCTTGCCCTGTTTCTGGATTGGTTTGGGTTTGGGCTACCCCATGAATATATTCAATCCGGAAATCTTCATCCAAATGCAAGGAATACTCCCCATTGTCCACTAATAAGTAACTTTTCTGTCCCTGTTCAATTTCTTCTGGGGTAAGCCGCGCCATTTTGATATTCTCCCTTTCCAATACTGGCGGATTGGCATTGAGGAGAAATAACCGATATTCCCTGCTCACATCATCATAAGTTGCTTGTTGCAATTCATATTTGCCATTGGGAAGCGTGCGTTGGCTGTTGGTTTGGGTTGCTGAATCAGTATTGCGACCGATTTCCTGAGACGGTGCTTGGGAACGATTGTCGCCGCAGGCAACGCTGGTCAAACAAAGGGAAACAATTAAAATAACGGTGACAGTTTGGCGAAAAATTAGCTGCATCATTATCTAAAGTGGAATTAACTCTGGGAAATTTTCTAATACTTGGTCATCAGTGAGCTCATCTCCAAACCGCGCCGGAGAGAAATGAATTTGAATGGCTCGCAACCGATTATTGTAATGGAGGTTAATTAAATCTTTCAGTTAAATCCGTTTCTAACGTTTCCATTTCCCCAGTATAAGCCACAGTTAACATCAAAACGACATTTCGAGTGACTGGCAAAGCTAAGGGAGCATCAGGGTTGCTATTGCCGTCGCCCACAACATCACTGAGATACCGTTGTGCCGAATCGGTAAAGAGTTCATTCACATAATCCCCTGCCTCTCCTTCTTGCCAAAAAAGATCTCCTTCATTGGCTGCGGCTTGCCAGCTGCTGGGGATTCTCAAAAGGGATTCGCAAATTTCTACTAATCCTTCCCCCATAACCTGTAAATCGCCCTCGGCATCCATCGCCTTTTGTGCCACCCGATTAAACAAGCCAAGCTGTGGCGGCGCTTCTTCCCCAGATAAATGCAACATCAACCGCAAGACAACAAAGCGGGTTCGTCCTCGAAATTTTTCTACGCGATCGCGCCATCCACCCATCACTCACGTTACTCTTTCTTGGTTCTTTATCTTATTTTAACTAGCAAGAGCGCGAGAACATAAGTCCTGCGCTGTAATCTCTGATTCAGCGCTGGGATATCCTCACTTCCTCGTCGCTTCGCTCCTGCGTCGCTGCGTTGGAGTTGGAGTCTCGCCGTCAGTCGAAGGGGTTCGATACCTCTTCTACTGACAAATTACCAACAAATTATTTTTGTGGTAACATAGAATTATGATTCTAAACTACACTTATCGCATCTACCCAAATAATCAACAAGCTCAACTACTTGATGAGTGGCTGGAAACGTTGCGACTCTCCTACAACCATGCGTTGCGGGAACTCAAAGATTGGATTGCTTCTAGGAAGTGTCCTATCGACAGGTGTAGTTTAGAATCAGAATATATCATGAGTGCAGATTATCCCTTTCCTAGCTATCACCAACAACAAAACAATTTACCGAAAGCCAAGAAGGACTTTCCTAGACTAAAATCAGTCCCTTCTCAAGTTTTGCAAACCAATATCAGAAGGTTGCATGATGCTTGGGACTTTTTCAGGCATAGGGGATACGGTTTTCCTCGGTTCAAAAAGATGGGACAGATGAAGTCTTTTTTATTTCCACAGTTTAGAACCAACCCAATTACAGGATGGCATATCCAACTTCCAAAACTGGGGAAAGTAGAAGTTAATTTACATCGACCAATCCCCGATGGCTTTACGATTCGGCAAATCAGAATCGTAAAGAAGGCTAAAGGATGGTTTGCAATAATCACCCTTTATGCTGATGTCGAGATTCCTTCCCCTTCCCCGCGCGGTCGGGCAATCGGGGTAGATGTCGGATTACTATCTTATTTGGCAACCAGTGATGGCTTTATCGAGCCGGGACGCAAATTCTTCAAGACCGAGCAAAGTCGGCTGAAAGTGCTACAACGCCGGTTAGCGAAGAAACAAAAGCGTTCCAAAAACTACGAAAAGGCTAGACAAAAGGTAGAGAAGCAACATAATCATATCGCCTTCAAGCGGAAAGACTATCAATTCAAACTTGCCCATAAGCTCTGTGACATGGCGGATACCATTTTCCTCGAAGACATTGATTTCCGTACCATGGCGAAAGGGTTTCTAGGCAAGCACAGTTTGGATGCTGGATTTGGACAGTTTCGTACTATCCTCAACTTCGTTGGCGGAAAACGGGATGTTTTTGTGGGAGAAGTTGACCATCGAGGGACTTCTCAAACTTGTCCGAATTGCCGAATTACAGTAAAGAAAAAACTATCAGACAGGAAGCATTCTTGTCCCGAATGCCTGTATGAAGTAGATAGAGATGTTGCTTCCGCTCAAGAAATCTGCAATCGAGGAATAGAAACGTATCGGGGGACTCCCGAAAAGCAAGAAATTGGCTCTCAAGTCGAAGTGTCGGGGGCAATGTGCCTAGATAACTGGCGTAGGGGAGCAATGCTCATTCGCGAGGATGAGAAGCCCGCGCTGTACCGATAGGTCAGCGCCGAGAGAATGTCACTGGCTCGCTAAAGCTAATACCGCTTTACCGAGGAAGAACAATATAGTATCGTTGCTGACGGACAATTTTTCCTTCTTCTTCTAGCTCTTTTAATAACTTAGTTACCGTTACGCGAGTGGTACCAATTAATTCAGCAATATTTTGATGAGTTAAGCGCAAATCAATCAATATGCCTTGTGATACCGTGCGGCCAAACTTATTGCCTAACCAAATGAGAAGCTTATCAAGGCGATGATAAATCCGTTCACTGCGAATAATGCGAAACAATTCTTTTGTTTGCTGACTATGAGAGATAATTCGGTCTAAAAACTGATGCCATTGTTGAGTAGGGATAGAAGTGACTTCCACGCTGGTTAAACATTCAATCTGATAAGGAGATATGCCGGACAGGGGCTGACCGACGACATCGCCAGCTCCCCAATACCCCAAAGTAATTGCTGAGCCTTCTTCATTCCAAGTCAAAGTGCGAACATTTCCCCATTCCACTGACCATAGCAAATCGGGACGAGCAGGAAGAAAATCATTGCGGCTAAACGGAAAGCGCGTCAGTTGCTGTGAAAAACTTGGGAATTCAGTAGTTAACGTCATATTAATTCAATTCTCATTTGGGTAAGGGCATGCTTACTTAAGCTAATAACAATAATTCAATCTATCTACTGAGTGTTCCAGTTTTTTAAACACTCTTTTCTGTTTTTTTTTTGGATTAATGATCAGTTTATTTTGTTGTGATATAGATTCGATAAGACTATGATTCTGTTTTTATAGAGTTACCCTGATGATACTTTATCACAACAACTTATTATTTTATTTAAGAGAAGTTTAACGAGAGGTTATGAATAATTTAAGTTCTCTGTTGATGCTAAGATATTTAATCCTTAAAAATTCATTTTAATCGTAATGTAATTTTACAAGAAGCAAATTAAATCAAAATAGCTAGAAATTTTTGATTCAAATTATTCAAAAAGATATTATTCATAAACTGAGAAAACGAACCGCTTATCGACATCTAACAAATAAATGGCTTCTTTTGAGGTTTTTCCTTCAAACTGAATAAAGGCAACAAAACGAGCAACCCCATATAAATTTGTTTGCCGATAAGCCTTAGGAAGCGGTTGAATTTCATCAATAGGCAACTCCATCATGTTAGGCAAAACATCAATGGGAATGCCGCATAATTCCTCTTGGCGCGTTTGTGTCAATATCAGAAATTCTCCCTGAATATCGGGTTTCGAATCCTGTTGGCTGCTTAGTTTTTCATGCAAATTCAGCAGCATGATGCTTTGATTTTCCAACATCACCAACCCCAAACCAGCTAAATGTCGGCTTAGTTCCGGTGGACTTGTTGTTACTTGCAAAATGGCATTAATGGGAAGAGCAAACCAATAGTCGCCCACCTCAAAAACAATTACTCTTAGAGGTTCTTTTTGTGATTGCTTTTGTTGATCAGACGAACGAAAAAGGGGATTGGAAGAAAGTGCCGATGGATGATTCATCATTTCTAATTAATTCTTGATTGCTGACCACTGATAATTACAAATTTTTCCAACTGTATCGAGCAACTCTTGATCCATGTAAGGTTTTGTTAAATAATCAGAGGCTCCCAATTCCATAGCAATGCGTTGGTATTTATCACGGGTTCGGGATGTTAGAACAATTACGGGAATTTTTGCGAATTCAGGATTCTGCCGCGTGGCGCCAATAAATTCTAAGCCGTTCATGCGAGGCATTTCTAGGTCACAGACAATTAAATCAACATTGGCCCCTTGTTGCAGTTTTTCTAAAGCATCTTGGCCGTCCTGGGCTTGGATTACCTGATGTCCTGCCTTTTGCATAATCATGGAGAGGGTTTGCCGCTCGGTAATGGAGTCATCAATGACAAGCAATTTTCGGAATTGGTCGCGATCAATGGGAGGAGCTTGATCACGCGCAGCGGAGGCGCTTGGAGAAGAGGTTTCATGGATATTTTCGGCTTTTCCCTCTGGATTGGCATAACTGCTATAGGGATTGGTGGCATCTTCGCTTAGGCGTTGATAGGGAAGCTTGCCTTGGGATTTACTGGGAAGGGTTGCCGGTTGCTTGGCATTGAGTGTGGATTGACCATTAGCAGATATACTTAAATAAGCTTGACTATGACTGAGAAGCGCTGCTCCATCAATTACCAGGCTAAGACGGCCATCGGGAAGAATGGTGCAGCCATAGGCATAGGGAGGAGGATTCACCACCGTGGAGATTGGTTTTAGGACTAATTCTTGTTCTTCAATAACTGTATCAATTTCAAGTCCCACTCTTCCTTCCGGCGTTCGCACCAGCAATAAGGGAGCAATTCCTTCCTCAGCAGTCAATAAGGTCGTTTCTTGTTCCATCTCAAGTTCCGAAGCCCCTTGACTTTGCAGCAAATAGCGGGCATTAGGCTGATAATTTAAGAGATTGGTCAGAGGATGAATAGGAATTGTCGTGGGTTCTTCTCCTTGTTGGGGTTGCCACTGTAACACTTTGCGGCTGCCTAGCCATTTGAGTTTTTCTTGGTCGGGAATGAGCACCTGTTCCACTTCATCAGCAATAAAACTATAGACCCCATTGCCGGCTTTACACACTAATAAGCGGGCGTTCATCAGCGCCCCCCGAATTTGTAAATAGAAGGTAGTTCCCGCTCCCAGTTGGCTTTCCACAGTAACCGAGCCATTCAGTTTTTGCATTTGGGAATAAACCACATCGAGACCAATGCCGCGTCCCGATAAATCCGTAGCGTTGGCAACAGTAGAAAATCCCGGTTCACACAAAACTCGCAACAGTTGGTCTTCAGGACGAGCGGCGTTTTGAATTTCTTTAAATTGTGCCCTTGTAATGAGATCTTTTTCTAAAGCCCGTTGGCAAATTTGTTCTACGTTCAATCCCCGACCATCATCTCTTACTTCGATAATGGTGCGATTGCCTTGGTTATAAGCATGAATGACAATTTGCCCGGTTGCGGATTTTCCTTGCTGTTTCCGTTCTTTCGGGGATTCAATGCCATGATCGAATGCGTTGCGAACTAAATGCAGCAGGGCGTCGTAAACATTCTCGGTAACGGCTTTATCTACCAAGACTTGCACGCCGGATAGCTTTAAATTCACCGGCTTTTCATAGGATTGGCTTAATTTTTTCACCATCGGAGGAAAGCGATTCAAAACTTTCTCGATGGGAACCATCCGCACCGATTCTAAGCTGTCTCGAATTTGCCGGGAGAGGCGTTGTTCCCGTTCCACAGAAGTTGCCGTAGCGCGAGCCAAATGATTGACATCATCCAGGGCTTGTTCTAATTGCGTATTTTCTTCTAGAGAAGCGTACAAGAATTGGGCAAAGTCGCTATTGGCGTATTCAGCAGGGAGTTGATCCCGCAGCTGAAACAGCGTCCGTCGGTGTTGAGAAAGCCATCCGCCCAGTTTTTGCAGGGAATTTTGATATTGTTCATCCCGCAACGACAGTAGGTTTTGGTTAATGGAGAGTTCCCCAACCAAATGGTTCAAGTTTTCCACTTGTTCTAAGTCAACCCGAATGCTAACGCCGGTGCGAGGGGTAGAACTGGATTGTTGTTTATGGAATTGGGCAGATTCAAGTTCGGGGCTATGGCTAGTGTCAAGGGCTCCTGCTTGTTCTTCTGAATCCGATTGAGAAACGGGTTCCGCAGTGGGTTCCACTTCAGTGGGCGAAGTAGATGACGGTTCTTCTGACGGTGCTGATTCTGAGACGGGTTGAGGACTCGGTTGGGCTTGTGTGGCGGATGAAAAAGATTCTTCTTGGGATTCTGCTTGAGAAACGGGTTGGGCTGCGGTTTCTGCTTCTGCGGGAGTAAAGGCAGAAAAGGGGTCTTCCACCGTACTGGCTTCAAAGTCGCCAAAGGTATCTTCTAAGGAAAAACCATCTTTGGAAGCATCTGTATTCTGGGTTTGGCTGGACAATTCTTCGGCAAAGCCTTTGAGAATTTCCGAGGGTTCTCCCCCGCGATCGCGATCGCCGTTTAAAACAGCATCTCTGGCTTCGCTCAGGTTATTCAACACTTCCTGGGCAATATCAGCGGCTGCGTTGGGATGTTGTTCCAGGGCTTTAAGAGTGGTTTGGGCAATTTCTTTAAATCCGTCTAACCCCACAGATTCGGCTAAGCCTACAAACACTTCCATTTGCTTTTTCACCGTTTCCGCGATCGCGCTGGGATCGGACGTTTCGGCTAAAACCGATTCCATTTGTTCCATCCGTTGCTTCACTCCCACTTGAAACACGGAGTGAGTCATATCAAATCCCAGTTCTGAGGAAGAGGGGATAGCCGGTTCTTCGTTAAAGCAGTCCCCTAACTTATCCTGGAGTTGCGCAAAAATTTTCTCGGCGCGTTGCAAGTTCTGGTCATCGTTGCTGTTATCCCCTTCTATTTCGTTGTTGTAGGCGACCCGCAAACATTCATAAATATCCAGCAGAAGGGTTTCCAGTTCACTGTCAAAGACGGCATTGGGAGAGAGTAACGCTCCAAACACATCTTCCAGTTGATGAGCAATTTTTTTGATGGTGGTTCGCCCTACATTGGCGGCGGCGCCTTTTAGGGTATGAGTGGCCCGCATTAAGCCGTGGACAGTGGGTTTGGAGTGATCCTCGCCAATGCTATAGATGCCGCTTTCCACTTGTTCCAGTAAATCAGGGGCTTCGTTGCGAAACAGTTCGTAACTCTGTTGGCGGATTTCGTCGTCGGTTGTCATGGCAATTTGTTAGGAGTGACTGGTTGGCGTTTTCAAGCAAGAACTCGGAACCGTCAAAAAAGCCAGTTATCAGTAAGGGCTGGGAGGAATGCCATTGCTAAGAATCTCAATAGCGGCTCACTGATAACTGGTCGCTGGTTCCGTTACAGGGTTAGATTTTGAATTTATCCACCGTGGTTTGCAGTTCCTGCGCCGTGTCTAACGCTTGCTTAAAGGAGGCTGAGAGGGCACTGGATTGTTCAGAGGTGGCATTGGCAATTTCCGCCACTTCTTTCATAGTTTGGGTCACCGATTGCGATTGTTCCAGTTGTCCTTGACTGGCTTCGGTAATGCCTTCGACTAGTTTGCTGATTTCTGCAGTGGCAGCCGCGATCGCGTTCAGTTCTTCTTTGGCTTCTTGCACTAAGTTGGTCCCGGAACTGACTTGGGCAATGGCGCGTTCAGTCACTTTAATCGCTTCACTGGTTTGATTGCGAATTTCCGCCACCAAGTCTTCAATTTCTTTGGTGGCATCGGCAGACTGACGGGCCAAGGAACGCACTTCATCGGCAACTACAGCAAAACCGCGGCCGTATTCTCCGGCGCGAGTCGCCTCAATCGAGGCATTCAGGGAGAGCAATTGCGTTTGTTTGGAAAAGTCGCTAATCAAGTTGACCACCCGAGAAATTTTCTGAGAGGATTCTCCCAACTGCCGAATGTTGCGACTGGTTTCGGAAACCGCATCGCGAATGCCTTCAATCCCTTCCACGGTTCGATTCATCGCCGCATCCCCAGAAGATACTGTCTCATTGGACTTCTTCACGGCTTCATTAATGGCCTGGGCATTGTTGGCAACATTTTGCGTAGCATTGGTCATGGATTGAACTTGTTCCAAGGCGCTGCTTAAGGCTTGGGATTGTTGCGTTGCTTGATCAGACAGTTGGTTAATGGCTTGGTCGCTTTCGTTGGAAGTGTCTGCCACTTTATCCACAGCCTGTTGCACTTGCACCACAATCTGCCGCAATCCTTTCAGGGTATTGTTATAGGCATCGGCAATGGTTCCCAATTCATCATCCGTTACGGGGGCACGTACTGTTAAATCTCCATCTAAGGCCGGACGAACGGCTGTTAACAAATCAATGGCCCGTTGCTGCAATAACTCTTTGGCATTGCGTTCCCGTTCCGCGGCTTGGGCAAGCTGTTCCGACTGTTGACGAATTTGCGCTAAAAACTCAGCTTGTTTCAAGGCAATTCCCAGCTGGACGCCAATTTGCCGCAACAGTTTGACTTCCTGTTCTTGCCACTCTCGGCGATCGCCGTTTTGATAAACGCCTAAAATGCCCCAAAGCACATCATCTTGGAAAACGGGAACCAGAATATAGGCCCGACATTGGAAGGTTTCCAACAATTCCAGGTGACAAGGATCAAAGCCTTCTTCATAGATATCGTTGACCACATGATTTTCACCGCGGGCATAACGGCCGCCTTTATTTTCTTGTAGATAGGTATCTTTTACCTTCGCCTCATCAGTGCCCACTAGGGGTTTCCAACCGGTGGCAACGGATTCGGCCACAAATTCGCCGCTCCAGTCGTCGCCAAATTGATAAAGCCCCACGCGGTCCGCTTTTAGCAATAAACGCACTTCTTGGGTGGTGGTATCAAAAATGGCGTTCACTTCTTGGGAACGACGAATTTTATCAACGACCTTGGAAACCGCTTTTTCCCGTTCTGCTGCTTCGGCCAGTTCGTTGGATTGGGCTTGAATTTGTTCTAAATATTGCGCCTGTTTCAGGGCAACGCCAAATTGGGTTCCCACTTGCCGCGCCAGTTGCACTTCGCTGTCTTGCCATTGCCGAGGGCCGCTATTTTGATAGACCCCTAAAATGCCCCAAAGCCCATCATCTTGGAAAACGGGAACCAGAATATAGGCTCGACATTGGAAACTTTCCAACAGTTCCACGTGGCATTCATCAAACCCTTCTTCATAGATATCGGGAACCACATGATTTTGCCCAAGGGCATAACGCCCCCCTTGATTCTCTTTGAGGTACGTATCTTTGACTGTGGCTTCTTCCGTTCCCACAAGCGGTTTCCAGCCAGTGGCAACGGATTCGGCAACAAATTCCCCGCTCCAATCCTCATAGAATTTATACAATGCCACGCGATCGGCATTCAAAACATTGCGCACTTCTTGCGTGGTGTTATCGAAAACGGCATTGACTTCTGGGGTTCGGCGAATCCGATCCACGACTTTAGAAACGGTTTTTTCCCGTTCCACTCCTTGGGCTAACTGTTCGTTTTTCTGCTCCAGTTCTTCCACAAATTCGGCTTGATTGAGGGCCACTCCCAAGGGATCGGCAACTTCCACCATTAAGTCTTTTTCCGCTTCTGTCCACTGCCGGGGACCAGTGTTTTGGTAGGCTGCCATTAATCCCCAGAGTTTCTCGCCTTGGAAAATGGGAACATTAATGTAGGCGCGACATTCATATTTTTCCAGCTGGTCAAGGTAACACCTGGGAAAATCCATTTCGTAAATGTCATTGACAACGCTGTATTTTTTCCCTCGGGCATAACCGCCCCCTTTGGTGTCTTGGAGGTAGGTATCTTCCGTCTGCCGGGAACGTCGGTCGCCGCCTAACATGCGAATACTGCAATCGTTTTTGACATCCCCTGCTGGATCATCGCTGTCAATAAGGGGGGTCCAACCGGTGGTTACCGCTTCGGCAACAAAGCCGCCGCTCCAGTCTTCGTTAAACCGGTAAATTCCCACGCGATCGCAGTTGAGGGCGCGACGCAGCTGTTGGGTGGCCACATCAAAAATCGTATCCAAATCTTGCGATTGCCGAATCTGCGAAATTAAATCAACTTTGGTTTGTTGACGGTTTTTCTCCGCTTTAACTTGTTGTTGGTAGTCAAAGCTGGCAATTTTTAGGGCGGCTTCGGTGCTAATTTGATAAATGGCATTAACGGTACTATCGGGCCAAGGCTCTCCGGTTTGACAGCCATGAACGACTAATAAGCCCCAAGGTTCGCCGTCAATGCGAAGAATGAAGGCAAGACTGCTTTTGACTTGATAGCGATCCAGGAGTTGTTGTTGATAGGGGGTAGCGCGATCGCTGTTATTAATGGCAACAATTCCTTGTTGTAAATACTCCCGGTCTTCATCCCTACCAAACATTGTTGCCGGCAGGATTTCTTCGGCAGCGGGGGTCCAACCCCGTTCTACTTGTTCGGCTAGAACCTTGCCTTTTTCTTTCCCAGTAAATTGGTAAATTAAACAGCGTTGCGACCCGCTGATGGTTTGAGTTTCCTGACAAACTAAATCTAACAGTGTTGATAAGTCTTTGCTATTTTGGATTTTTTCAGCAATGCTTAATAACGTTTCCCGTTGGGTCGCGCCATAGCTTCCGTTACCATTGCCGTATTGCCCATTTTCAACACTAGATTCATTAATCCATTGTTCAAATTATTCACCGAGGGTTTCAATTTCTTGAATTTTATTGAGGATTTCTGTTCGTTTTACGCCTCTCACTTTAGAGAGTTCTTGTTTTAACCCCTGTAAGGTGGCATGAAAATTTTTAATATCGGTATTGGAAGAGGGAAATTCGCCATTTTGAGGCGTTTCCGGAGTTGATGATTGGGTTTGGTCGGTATACATGTTGCCCTTTCCTTATTGGTAATCAGTTGGATATTATGATGAAAATGCCTTTACTAACGCCGGCGCATCTAAAATGATACTGCTGGCTTCAGTTAAATAGCCTTGAACATAAGAGAGAATATGGGATGGAAATAAGCCTTCTGGGGGTTGCAATTTTTGCCAATCATGCTGTTCAATCGTTTCCACTTGACGGACAGCAACACCAATTTCTTGGTTGTCCACCTGCAGGACAACAATATTAATATTGGCGGCAATATCTTCAATTTCCCAAAGCGGAGAAAATCCGATTTCAAAATTTAGCTCATGATTGAAATACCTTAAAAGCTCAAAGCTACTATCACTAAAGAAACTTCGCAAATAATTATGTATTATCACTTAGAATAAAATACTTAATTATTATGTTAGTTTCGTTAATTATTTTCACAATCTCCCAAAAAGAAAAATTCTAAATAATTGCTAAGGGAGGCAGATATCGAAAAGGACTAAACATAATTTTAGATATTGTAAAAATAGGAAAAGCTTTTTGAAGCTAAAATAATTAAATGATGATAAAAGATCAACTTAAGGGTCAACAACAACAGGAGCCTCTGAGTAGCTATCAGGAAAATAAGGTTGCTGAGAAGGGCTTTTTAAAAATCGAGGAACTTTTAAAAGAGATTTCCTCTCAGAGCCAACAGCAATTTACAGGACGCTTAACTATTGATATGCCGCAACAACAGCAATGGCGATTATACTTGGGAATGGGACGGCTGTTATGGGCTAGCGGCGGAGAACATCCTCGCCGCCGTTGGCGGAGACAATTAGCCTTGGCTTGTGGACAAGATAATTTCAAAGCTCATTACTCCCAAGATCATTTCCGGGAAGGAGATAATTACGAGTGCTGGGATTTTCATCTTCTGTTGGCGCTGCACAAACGCAAAATTTTTAGTGCTGAGCAAGTGAGACGAGTCATGGGCGGGATCATTGCCGAAGTTTTGTTTGATCTTAACCGTCAAGGGGATGCCTTATGTACCAGCCAACAAGCCTATCCCCATCAGCCGAATTACTGCGGCAAACAAGTGTTTATCCTCAATTGGCAAGCTGGGAAACGCCCTTCTCAGGAAATGGTTGTTCCTCCCAGTTGGGGGGTTGATACGGACGCTTATTTAAAGACTGCCCAACAACAATGGCACCAGTGGCAAGAGACAGGGTTAACTCATGTTTCTCCCGATCGCGCTCCTCGTTTATTGCAGTTAAAACAGCTAGAAGCACAAACTTCTCCTGCTGTCTATAACAATCTAGTGAAATTAATTACCGGGGATGCCACCCTGCGAGATTTATCGGTGTTAATGAACCGGGAAATTATTGCTATTGCGCGATCGTTGCAACCTTACCTTCGTCAAAATTTAATTGGTTTAGATGCAGTTTCCGATTTGCCACCGCCGGCATCGCTGCCTAGCAATCGTCATCAAAAAGAACAATTGCAATGCCGGGCTGAGGATGAAAACAACTCATCGCCGCAATCTCCCGCAAGCGTTGCCCCTGCCAAGGAACGCCCCTTATTGGCATTTGTGGATGACAGTGAACAAAGCCGCAATATTATGGAGCAAATTGTGACCAATGGCGGCTATGAGTTTCTCGGCATTGGCGATTCGGCGGAAGCGATTCCCCTGTTGCTGGAAAGGCAGCCGCAATTGATTTTTCTGGATTTAATGATGCCCCATATCAGCGGCTATGAATTGTGCAGTCAACTGCGTAAAATTTCTTCCCTGAAACAGGTTCCCATTGTCATTGTTACCGGCCAGGATGGGATTGTCGATCGGATGCGCGCCAAAATGGCAGGGGCGACCAACTTTATCTCCAAGCCCATTGATCGCTCCGAAGTGTTAAGCTTGGCCGTGCAATATATTCAGCCTACGCATTAGCTGTTTTTTCCGGAAGAAGCCAGCTTGTCAGCCCAACGGGTGGTTTCGGGAAGCCGATATTTGGGAGTGCAAGCGAGAGTCCAATCGATCGCGCTGCGGAGACTGATGCGATGCCCAGGTGATACATAAACGGGTTTGACATTGCTGCGAGAGCGAAGTACGGCCCCAATTACTTCTCCCTGATCCCAAAGCGGTTGCCAAGCCCCCTTCTGGGATCCCACCTCTCGGTGTTTTCCAACTAAACGCGATTTCGCTACACCAATGGTAAGTTGATCCAGCAAGACTCCCAGGTGGCAGGCTAAACCAAACCGTCGCGGATGGGCAATTCCTTGACCGTCACAAAGAATTAAATCAACCTCGGTGTTGAGTTTTTCCAAGGCTTGGATAATCGTTGGAACTTCTCGAAACGAGAGCAAACCCGGAATATAGGGAAAGCGAGTGGGCGATTGCGCCATGGCGCATTCTACCTTTTCCAATTCTGGGAAACTTAACACAGCAACGGCGGCTTGGGTAAGCTGATAGCCATCTTGAAATCCCACATCCACCCCTGCCACATAACGAATAGGCCGGGAAAATCGGTCATAGGTAATCACCTGGGGAGATAATTGTTGTTGGAGCGCGATGGCGCTGGCATAAGAAAGCGATTCCGAGGTATCCACTGCTTCCCCTATTGTTGCCCATATTTCGAGGAACGCCGCAAACGGATGGATTCACTGTGAGAATATAATCCTTCTGCTTGCGCTAAGGTCTGAATGGCTTGGGAAACCTCATCTAAAGCTATATGGGAATATTCAATCAAACTCGAGTGTTTCATAAAGGTTTCCACTCCCAACGCAGAGGAAAACCGGGCAGTCCCGGAAGTGGGAAGGGTGTGGTTGGGACCGGCTAAGTAATCTCCCACTGCTTCGGGGGTGGCATGACCCATGAAAATTGCCCCAGCATGCCGGATTAAACGCAGCATTTCCCAGGGCTCTTCCACTTCCAACTCCAAGTGTTCTGGGGCAAACAGGTTAGATAACTCCGCTGCTTGGGTTAGGGAATTGACCACAACAATCACCCCATAATTCGCGATCGCTTTTTCAGTGAGGGTACGACGGGGATGATTTTCCAGTTGCTGTTCCACTTGCCGCTGCACCTGCTGGGCTAGCGTTTCATCTGTGGTTAGGAGAATGGCCGATGCCATGGGATCATGTTCGGCTTGCGCTAACAAATCAGCAGCAACATAAACGGGTTCCGCCTGTTGATCCGCAATAATTAACACTTCTGAGGGACCGGCGAGAGAATCAATGCCCACTGTGCCATAGACCATCTTTTTGGCTAAAGTGACATAAATATTGCCAGGGCCTGTGATTACATCGACCTGTGGCAGTGTTTCTGTGCCATAGGCTAAGGCCGCGATCCCGTGAGCGCCTCCCACCCGATAAATTTCTTCAATCCCCGCTTCTTGCGCTGCTACCAAAACCGCTGGCGCAATTTTCCCCTCGGGACCTGGCGGTGTGACCATGACCCGTCGTTCCACCCCTGCCACCTTGGCTGGAATGGCATTCATTAATACGGTACTGGGATAGGCCCCTCGTCCCCCGGGAACGTACATCCCAGCGCGATCGACTGCCGTATAGCGTTTTCCTAAAACCGTGTCATTTTCCCCGAATTGAACCCAGGATTTGGGCATCCGTTGTCGATGAAACGCCTCAATTCGATTGCCGGCTAAGGCAATGGCATCAATTAGTTCTTTTGAGACTTGTTGATAGGCAGCATCTAGTTCCGATCCATTGACCCGCAATTGTTCAATGGTTAAACTCTGTTGATCAAACTTTTCGGTATAATCCAGCAGTGCTTGATCGCCCTTGCTTTTAACTGTTTTGAGAATTTCCCTAACCGCGTCTTGCTTTCCTTCGATTTGCTTATCGTGAGTGCGGTGAGAAATCCGCTGCAGTTCGGTTGTTGCTTCCGCAAATTGAGTTATGATCCGCAACATGGAGCCAAAATACCCCTCTAAGCGACTACCCTCGTTTCTCGTTGAACCCTGAACCGTGTTGGCAAAAGAAATTTTAACGAATCAGGGGCTGGGAAGTTCGAGGAAACGATGGTGTGGTTTTAATTCCCCAGCTTTTCTTTTCTAGCTTAACCTGAAATTTTCGGAATCTCCGTGTCCAAAATGAAAAACAGATGTTATATTTTGTTGATAGGAGCGCACTTATTTAATCAATTACTCTTCAGCTTATACCAAATCTTAATCGAGAGTGCTATAATTATAGTTCCGTTATCTCTAAATTGGAATAACGGATTTTAGAGCAACCTGTATAAAATGATTAATTCTTTGAAGGATAACCGTGGCAAATATTAAATCCGCAAAGAAGCGTATCCAAACCGCAGAACGCAATCGCCTGCAAAATAAATCCTACAAATCAGCAGTTAGAACGCTGATGAAAAAATATTTTGCAGCTGTTAACGACTATGCTGCCAATCCAACTTCGGAGAAAGAACAACAAGTGGAACAAGCGATGTCAGCTGCCTATAGCAAAATTGACAAAGCTGTGAAAGTCAATGCGTTGCATCGCAATAATGGCGCTAGAAAAAAAGCTCGTTTAGCCAAGGCTCTCAAAAATGTAATGCCCGCTTGAGTTCCCCATCCAAGTTAGAGGGCACCAAATTCGGATCCAGGATTGGGTCAGTAAAAAGTAGAGTAGTGGAATCATCAAGTCTAAAAAGGTTAAACAGCAGAGATTGGTAATGCAGCTAATTGACACCCATGTTCACATCAACTTTGATGTTTTTGAAGCGGAATTGGCGGCTTTAAAAGAGCGTTGGCAGGAACAAGGCGTGGTGCAATTGGTTCACTCTTGTGTGGAACCGCAAGAGTATGGCCAAATTAGCGCGATCGCGGATCGGTTTCCGGAAGTTTCCTTTGCCGTGGGCTTACATCCCCTAGAAGCCGAAAAATGGACAGCACAGTTAGGATCCGACATTGAACGGCACGCCCAGTCTGATTCCCGAGTGGTTGCCATTGGGGAAACCGGGCTGGATCTATATAAAGCCGAAAATGTCGAGCAACAAAAAACGGCCTTTTGGGAACAGCTCGCGATCGCGCAACGTGTCAATAAACCGGTCATCATTCATTGTCGAGACGCCGCCGAGGAGTTAGTAGCACTGGTTCGCCAATTTCAACAAGAAAACGGAGCAACACCAGGGGTAATGCACTGTTGGGCGGGAACGCCCGAACAAACCCAAAAGTGCCTTGACCTGGGATTTTATATTAGCTTTAGCGGCATTGTCACCTTCAAAAACGCCAAACCAGTCCAAGCCTCAGCCCAACTCGTACCAGAACAGCGGCTGTTAGTGGAAACCGATTGTCCCTTTCTGGCGCCAGTTCCCAATCGAGGTAAACGCAATGAACCCAGTTATGTCCGCTATGTGGCAGAAACGGTCGCCCAACTGAGAGATATCTCCTTAGAGCGTTTAGCACAAACCACAACTAACAACGCTCGGGAACTGTTTTCCCTGCCCAGGGTTCCCGAAACCGGGACGTAATCAGTTCCTTTCCTTCCTCTCTGGGAGCAATCTCAAGAGGAACCTCTACCGAACCCGCTAATGCGAAAACAAGAGTAAGCAATGAGTAATTTAACCACCAATCTTTTACCTGACTTAATTGAGATTCAACGCTCTAGCTTCCGTTGGTTTCTAGAAAAAGGGCTAATCGAAGAACTAGATAGCTTTTCTCCGATTTCTGACTATACCGGAAAACTGGAACTGCGGTTTATTGGGGAGAACTTTAAGCTGAAACCGCCCAAATACGATGTTGATGAAGCAAAACGGCGGGATAGTACCTATGCGGTGCAAATGTATGTTCCCACCCGCCTAATTAATAAAGAAACAGGGGAAATTAAAGAACAAGAAGTGTTTATCGGGGAATTGCCCCTGATGACCGAACGGGGAACCTTTATCATTAATGGCGCCGAACGGGTTATTGTTAACCAGATTGTGCGTTCTCCTGGGGTTTACTATAAACCGGAAACCGATAAGAATAACCGCCGAACCTATTCCGCGTCTCTCATTCCCAATCGCGGGGCTTGGTTAAAATTTGAAACCGACAAAAACGACTTAGTTTGGGTTCGCATCGACAAAACCCGTAAACTGAGCGCTCAAGTGCTGCTGAAAGCGATTGGGCTGCAAGATAGCGAAATTAACGATGGGATGCGCCATCCCGACTACTATCAGAAGACCTTAGAAAAAGAAGGGAATCCCACAGAGGAAGAAGCTCTCTTAGAACTTTATCGGAAATTGCGCCCAGGAGAACCGCCTACTGTGGCAGGGGGACAACAGTTATTAGAATCCCGCTTTTTCGATCCCAAACGCTACGACTTAGGGCGAGTCGGCCGCCATAAACTCAATTACAAATTAAACCTTAGGACGCCCGAAACGGTGCGTGTACTGACCCAACAGGATATTTTGGCCGCCATTGACTATCTGGTCAATTTAGAATTTGATATTGGCGCCACCGATGACATTGACCACTTGGGCAATCGCCGGGTGCGTTCTGTGGGAGAACTATTGCAGAACCAAGTGCGAGTCGGGCTCAACCGCTTGGAACGCATTATTCGCGAACGTATGACCGTTTCGGAAGCCGAATCCTTAACGCCCACTTCTTTAGTCAATCCGAAACCGCTGGTGGCAGCGATTAAAGAATTTTTTGGATCGTCTCAGCTGTCCCAATTTATGGATCAAACCAATCCCCTAGCAGAATTGACCCACAAACGTCGCATTAGCGCTCTAGGCCCAGGGGGATTGACTCGGGAACGGGCTGGCTTTGCGGTGCGGGATATTCACCCTTCCCACTATGGCCGCATTTGTCCCATCGAAACCCCAGAAGGTCCCAACTGCGGGTTAATGGGGTCGTTGGCAACTTGTGCCCGCGTTAATGAGTTCGGCTTTATCGCCACGCCTTACTATCCTGTAGAAGATGGGCAAGTCAGGCGCGATCGCGAACCGGTTTATCTCACTGCGGATGAAGAAGATGACAAGCGAGTGGCCCCCGGCGATATTGCCACTGACGAACAAGGGAATATCCTTGGCAATACGGTCGCTGTTCGTTACCGTCAAGAATTTACCACCGCCAGTCCGAAGGAAGTAGACTTTGTGGCCATTTCACCGCTGCAAATTGTTTCGGTGGCGACCTCTTTGATTCCTTTCCTGGAACACGACGACGCCAACCGCGCCCTGATGGGGTCAAACATGCAGCGTCAAGCAGTCCCATTGCTGCGTCCAGAACGGCCCTTAGTGGGAACCGGCTTGGAAGCGCAAGCCGCTCGCGACTCAGGCATGGTCGTCGTTTCTCGGAATTATGGAACCGTCGATTATGTGGATGCAACCGTGGTGCGGATTAAAGTCAAAAATCCCCCTACGGAACAACCGCAACTGGAAGGCGAAAGCTCCGGCGAGGAAAAAGAACAAAAACAAAAACAGCGCATTATCGAATATCCGCTGCAAAAATATCAACGCTCCAACCAAGACACTTGTCTCAACCAACGTCCTCTGGTCTATGCCGGTGAAGAGGTGGTTCCCGGACAAGTCTTAGCGGACGGCTCAGCCACCGAAGGAGGCGAAATTGCCCTGGGTCGAAATGTCCTCATCGCCTACATGCCTTGGGAAGGCTATAACTACGAAGATGCAATTTTGGTCAGTGAGCGTTTAGTTAAAGATGACGTTTATACCAGCATCCACGTTGAAAAATACGAAATCGAAGCCCGGCAAACCAAACTGGGACCCGAAGAAATTACCCGGGAAATTCCCAATGTCGGCGAAGATGCCCTGCGACAACTGGATGAGCGGGGAATTATTCGCATTGGCGCTTGGGTAGAAGCGGGAGATATTCTCGTTGGCAAGGTCACCCCGAAAGGAGAATCGGATCAACCCCCAGAAGAAAAGCTCCTCCGTGCCATCTTTGGAGAAAAAGCACGAGATGTCCGGGATAATTCTTTGCGCGTTCCCAATGGGGAAAAGGGACGCATTGTTGATGTTCGTGTCTTTACCCGGGAACAAGGAGACGAACTGCCGCCCGGCGCAAACATGGTGGTCCGTTGCTACGTTGCCCAAAAACGGAAAATTCAAGTCGGCGATAAAATTGCAGGACGGCACGGCAACAAGGGGATTATTTCCCGCATCTTGCCGGTCGAAGATATGCCTTTTCTCCCTGATGGCCGTCCCTTGGATGTGGCCTTAAATCCCTTAGGCGTTCCCTCTCGTATGAATGTGGGACAAGTGTTTGAATGTCTCTTGGGTTGGGCTGGCGAGAATCTCGCTTCCCGCTTTAAATTAACGCCCTTCGACGAAATGTATGGCGAACAAGCCTCTCGGAATACGGTGGAGGAAAAACTGAAACAAGCCGCCAGTCGTCCCCATAAGGATTGGATTTATGATGAGGAAAATGCGGGCAAGCTGATCCTCTATGACGGACGAACCGGAGAACCCTTTGATCGTCCCATTACCGTGGGACAAGCGTATATGTTGAAACTGGTTCACCTGGTCGATGACAAAATTCACGCTCGCTCCACTGGTCCCTATTCCTTAGTGACCCAACAACCCCTTGGCGGTAAAGCCCAACATGGCGGTCAACGCTTTGGGGAAATGGAAGTCTGGGCCTTGGAAGCCTATGGTGCCGCCTACACCTTACAAGAATTATTAACGGTCAAATCCGATGATATGCAAGGGCGCAATGAAGCGCTAAACGCCATTGTGAAAGGAAAGCCCATTCCCCGTCCAGGAACGCCGGAATCATTCAAGGTCTTGATGCGGGAACTGCAATCATTAGGCTTAGATATTTCCGTTCATCGGGTGGATACCAACGAAGACGGCACCAGTCAAGACTTAGAGGTGGATCTTATGGCAGACAGCGAACGCCGTCGCACCCCCTCGCGGCCGACTTATGAATCCCTTTCCCGGGAAGACATTATTCCTGTCGAAGAAGAACAAGAAGAACAAGAACCCGCTCCGACTACTGAAGAGGCGGAATAGAATCGTCTGTAAGCAATCACCAAGGATTTCCATGGCACCAACGAATCAACTTGAACAAGAATTTGACTACGTCAAAATTAGTCTTGCTTCCCCAGAGCGAATTCGGGAGTGGGGAGAACGCAACTTGCCCAATGGTCAAGTTGTGGGAGAAGTAACCAAACCCGAAACCATTAACTATCGCACTCTCAAGCCGGAAATGGATGGACTATTCTGCGAGCGCATCTTTGGACCGGCAAAAGACTGGGAATGCCACTGTGGAAAATACAAACGGGTTCGCCATCGGGGGATTGTCTGTGAACGGTGTGGCGTTGAAGTTACCGAATCCAGAGTCCGTCGTCACCGCATGGGCTATATTAAACTGGCAGCTGCTGTAACTCATGTTTGGTATTTGAAGGGGATTCCCAGTTACTTGAGTATCTTGTTGGATATGCCCCTGCGCGATGTGGAACAAATCGTTTACTTTAATGCGTATGTTGTCCTAGAAGCAGGAAACGCAGGGAATTTAGAATATAAACAGCTGCTTACCGAAGAACAATGGTTAGAGATTGAAGACCAACTCTACGCCGAAGATACAGAATTAATGGGCGTTGAAGTAGGCATTGGCGCAGAAGCGATTCAACGCCTGTTAGAGGAAATCAACCTGGAACAAGAGGCGGAAACGCTACGGGAAGAAATTGCCAACGCCAAAGGGCAAAAACGGGCAAAACTGATTAAGCGTCTTCGGGTAATTGACCACTTTATTGCCACCGGCTCTTCTCCCGAGTGGATGATTCTCAACTATATTCCCGTCATCCCGCCGGATTTGCGTCCTATGGTGCAACTGGATGGCGGACGGTTTGCCACCTCTGACCTCAATGATTTATATCGACGGGTCATTAATCGCAATAATCGTTTAGCCCGCTTACAAGACATTCTGGCACCCGAAATTATTGTTCGGAATGAAAAACGCATGTTGCAAGAAGCGGTGGATGCCCTCATTGATAATGGCCGTCGGGGCAGAACCGTCGTGGGAGCGAATAACCGTCCTTTGAAATCCCTTTCTGACATCATTGAAGGGAAGCAAGGTCGTTTCCGGCAAAACCTGCTTGGCAAACGGGTGGATTACTCGGGACGTTCTGTAATTGTGGTCGGTCCCAAACTGAAAATGCATCAGTGCGGGTTGCCGCGAGAAATGGCAATCGAGCTGTTTCAGCCCTTTGTCATTCACCGCCTGATTCGCAATGGCGTCGTCAACAACATTAAATCTGCCAAGAAACTCATCCAACGCAACGAGCCGGAAGTTTGGCAAGTCTTAGAAGAAGTAATTGCGGGACATCCGGTGCTGTTGAACCGAGCCCCCACCCTTCACCGGTTAGGGATTCAAGCGTTTGAACCCATTTTAGTGGAAGGACGAGCGATTCAACTGCATCCCTTAGTCTGTCCGGCATTTAATGCTGACTTTGACGGCGACCAAATGGCAGTACATGTTCCACTGTCCCTAGAATCTCAATCTGAAGCTCGGTTGTTGATGTTAGCCAGTCACAATATCCTATCCCCGGCAACCGGAAAACCCATTGTTGCTCCTTCCCAAGATATGGTTTTAGGCTGTTATTATCTCACAGCGGACAATCCTACTGTCCCGTCGCAAGATAAGCATTATTATGCCAGCTTAGAAGATGCCTTGCGGGCTTATGAACATGGGTACTTAAATATTCATGCTTATATCTGGGTTCGATTTGAAGGCCAAGTACAAGACCCCACCGAAGGTGATCCCGTGGAAGAAGAAACCCGCGATGATGGTACCGTTGTCAAGCGTTATCCCAATCGACGGGTGCGAGAAACTGCCGAGGGCGAGATTATTAGCCAATATGTTCGCACCACGCCGGGTCGGATTATTTACAACAAAACCATTCAAGATACCTTGTTAGGAGATTCGTTAACCCCAGCCTAAATTGTACTCGTTTGTCCCAGTGGCGCATGGGAATAATCGCCCCTCATTTTGACCGATTCTCCTTTGTTCCTTGTCCATTTTCTATTAAGTTAAACCATGAGTGATAAGCAATCCCAAAAAATCTTCTGGAATCACGTTGTTGATAAAGGCCAACTGAAAAAATTAATCTACTGGGCATATGTTAATTATGGGAGTGCCAGTTGTTCGGCAATGGCCGACGAACTGAAGAATATGGGCTTCCATTATGCCACCCAAGCCGGGGTTTCCATTAGTGTGGAAGACCTGCAAGTTCCCCCGAATAAGCGGGAAATGCTGGACGTTGCAGAGGATACCATTACCCAAACCGAAGAGCGCTATCGTCGCGGCAAAATTACGGAAGTGGAGCGTTTCCAAAAAGTTATTGATACTTGGAATATCACCTCAGAAGCGCTCAAAGATGAAGTGGTGCGGAACTTTCAAGTCAGCGATCCCCTCAACTCAGTTTATATAATGTCCCAATCGGGAGCGCGGGGCAATTTATCTCAGGTGCGTCAATTAGTTGGCATGCGGGGCTTAATGTCGGATCCCCAAGGGGAAATTATTGACCTTCCCATTAAAACCAATTTCCGAGAGGGATTAACGGTCACTGAATACATTATTTCTTCTTACGGCGCCCGAAAAGGATTGGTGGATACCGCCCTGCGAACCGCTGATTCTGGGTATTTGACTCGCCGCTTGGTTGACGTTTCTCAAGATTTAATCGTTCGGGAAGAAGATTGCGGCACCCAACGGGGAGTGACGTTAACTAGTATGACCGATGGGGAACGCACCTTGATTCCCCTAGAAAATCGATTATTTGGCCGTGCCCTTGCCGAGGATGTTGTTGATCCCGAAACTGGGGAAGTGATTGCTCGCCGCAATGAAGAAATGGATGAAGCTTTAGCCAAGAAAGTGGCGTCGGTTGCAAAAGAGGTGTCGGTACGATCGCCATTGACCTGCCAAGCGGCGCGATCGATCTGTCAATGTTGCTATGGCTGGAGTTTAGCCCATGGGCGTCACGTGGATAAAGGAGAAGCAGTGGGGATTATTGCCGCCCAATCCATTGGTGAACCGGGAACCCAGCTGACAATGCGGACTTTCCACACCGGCGGTGCTTTTACCGGCGATATTGCCCAGCAAGTGACTGCTCCTGGCCAAGGAACCGTTAACATTCCGAAAAAATTGCGGACCCGGAAAATCCGAACCCGTCATGGGGAAGAGCGGGAACAGGTAGAAGTGGCCGGTGAAATTTCCATACAACTGGTCGATGGAGAAGAAAAAACCATTACTGTAACCCCTGGTTCCGTTCTCATGGTCAACAATGGCGAAATGGTCCAAGCGGGACAACTCATTGTTGAAATTGCCGTTCCCAAAAAACTCTCTACAGAAAAAGCCACCAAAGACGTTTCCTCAGATTTAGCCGGAGAAGTTCTCTTCCAAGATTTAATTCCTGAAGAGAAAACCGATCGCCAAGGAAATATCACCCGTATTGCCCAGCGTGGGGGCTTATTATGGGTGCTGTCGGGAGAAGTTTATAACTTACTCCCTGGGGCAGAACCTGTGGTGAAAAATGGTTCTCAAGTCCAGCCTGGGGATATTCTTGCCGAAACCAAACTCGTAAGCAATAAAGGAGGCGTTGTCCGCCTGGGAACAGGGAAAGGGGAAATTGAAATTATTACGGCCTCCGTACAACTGGATCAAGCGGACATTCGTCGTTCCAACCTCGGCAGCGGGGAACAATATGTCATTTACGCCGCCAATAACCAACGCTTTGCCCTCAAAACTACCCCAGGCAGCAAAGTCCGGCATGGCGATGTCATCGCCGAATTAATGGATGACACTTATCACAGTGAAACGGGTGGTATTGTCAAATATGCCGGCATTGAAGTAGAAAAACGCGGAAAAGCCAAAGATGGTTACGAAGTAATCAAAGGGGGGACTCTCCTCTGGATTCCTGAAGAATGCCACGAAATTAATAAAGATATTTCCCTGCTCATGGTAGAAGATGGGGAATATGTGGAAGCCGGCGCAGAAATTGTTAAAGATATGTACTCTCAATCTTCCGGTGTTGTGGAAGTGGTCCAGAAAAACGACATTTTACGGGAGATTGTGATTAAATCGGGTGAAATTCACCTCAGTGAAGAAAAACCCACCTGTGGCGTTGATCAACTGGTCCATCCCGGAGAAGAAATTGCGCCTGGCTTAACGGCGGATTCCTTGCGTTATGTGCAGTATGTAGAAACCCCGGAAGGAAATGCCATTCTGCTACGCCCGGTAGTGGAATACACCATTCCTGACGAGCCGGATATCCCCTCCCAAACCTCGATGAATGAGTCAGGGGAAGTACAAATTGAATTAAAAGCTTCCCAACGACTGTTCTATAAAGATGGAGAACGAGTCAAATCTGTCAATGGCTTAGAATTGATGCAAACTCAGCTCGTCCTCAATATTAAGGATGAGGAATCCGCCTCGGATCAAGATGCCTTGCCCATGAGTGTAGATATTGAGTTAATCGAAAAAGAAGATGATCCGGATGCTTATTTTCTGCAAATGGTCATCTTAGAATCCCTAGCCATCCGTCGCGAAAATGAGGGAGATGCCTTCGGTGGCAGCCCGAAAACTCGCATCTTGGTCGAGGATGGACAAGAAATTCCGGCCGGAGAAGTCGTAGCCCGCACCGAAATCCAATGTCAAGAAGCTGGAGAAGTCCGTGGCATTCGGGAAGGGGCAGAGGCACTGCGTCGGATTCTGGTAGTGCGAGAAGCTGACTTAACCGCTGTCCCCATTGAACAACATCCCCAAGTTCAAGTTAATGATTTAGTGGTTGCCAATGATGCGGTTTCAGCAGATGCAACGGCCCCCGATTCGGGACAGGTCGTTGATGTCAAGGACAATGAAATCGTGTTGCGTAAGGCGCGGCCTTATCGCGTTTCCGCTAACGCTGTGCTTCATGTGGATAACGGTAGCTTAGTACAACGGGGCGATCACCTTGTCCTACTCATTTACGAGCGGAGTAAGACAGGCGATATTATTCAAGGTCTGCCCCGAATTGAGGAACTCCTAGAAGCCCGGAAACCCCGGGAAGCCTGTGTCCTTGCACGTCGGCCAGGAACAGCGCAAGTGGAATATAAAGACGACGAAACTGTTGATGTCAAAATTATTGAAGATGATGGTGTCATTAGCGACTATCCCATCAACACGGGACAAAGTCTTCTCATTAGCGATGGACAATGGGTTGATGCGGGAATGGCAATCACCGAAGGTCCTGCCAAACCTGATGAAATCCTAGAAATCTTCTTTGAACACTACTTAGAAGAGAAAGGAATGTATGAAGCTGCTTTACAGAGTTTGCAAAAAGTACAGCAGTTTCTTGTGGATGAAGTGCAGGGCGTCTATCAGTCGCAAGGCATTGATATTGCCGATAAGCATATTGAAGTGGTTGTCCGTCAGATGACTTCCAAGGTGAAAGTAGAAGATGGCGGCGACACCATTCGCTTACCGGGAGAACTGGCAGAGCTGCGAGATGTCCATAAAGATAATGAGACCATGTCGATTATTGGGGGAGCTCCCGTCCAGTATAAGCCCATTTTATTGGGAATTACCAAAGCCTCTCTCAATACCGATAGCTTTATTAGTGCGGCGAGTTTCCAAGAAACGACTCGTGTCTTGACAGAAGCTGCCATTGAAGGCTGTTCCGATTGGTTGCGCGGCTTAAAAGAAAACGTCATTATCGGACGGTTAATTCCGGCAGGAACTGGCTTTAGTGTGAATGAAGAGGCATTGGGACGCTCAAGTTTAGAAGAGGAGGGATATTCAGACCAGAATAGTATTTATCCCCTGCCCCCTGATATCTCCGAAATTCAACAAAGCAATGGCGATCTCGTGGATGATCAAACGGCCCGCAACTATCAGTTATCTTCTGATGATGGTTTCTTGGATGAGGTAGTTGATGATCAAGGGATTCAGCCTGAAAATAATGAAGAATAGGAATCTTTTTAAACTCACGTCCTAATTGTCTCCTTTCCCCCTCTCCGTAGGGGGATTTTTTATGATTGCGGAGTGATAACCGATAAAATTTCTTGGGCCGCGCGATCGCGCACTCCCGGTTGGCCTAATCCTTGGCGCACCCGCTGATAGCCTTGGAGCATGGTTTGCCGTCGCGCTTTATCTTGCAATAAACTTAGGGCTTCCTCGACTACCCGAGAAACACTCGCTTCTTCTTGCAATAATTCGGGAACCACGGGCTCGTTGATCACTAAATTGGTAGGGGAAATAAACGGAACGGAAAACTTTAAAAACGTTCGTCCCAGCCACATAGTCAGGGGATTCACGCGATACAGCACCACTTGCGGCACGTTTAACAAGGCAATTTCTAAGTTTACGGTTCCCGATTTGGCAATGGCTAAATCCGCAGCCGCGATCGCGCTCATGGTGTCATCTTCAATAATTGTCACCGGCAACTGGCAACGCTGAATTTCCTTGCGAATCACTCCTAAAAATTCCGGACAAGATAGAGGCAATAAAAACTGCACCGTTGGCAACTGTTGTTGCAATAGTGCTGCCGCTTCCAAAATCAGCGGCAATAAATAGCGGATCTCTTGCTGACGAGACGCAGGAATCAAGGCAACAACCGTTTCCGATTGCCCAATCCCCAACTGTTGACGGGCTTGTTCCCGAGTTGGCAGCTGAGCCATGCGATCTAACAAGGGATGGCCTACCCAACTGGCACTGACGCCTTTTGCCTGAAAAAATCGAGCTTCTTCGGGAAAAATCGCCAACAAGCGATCGCTGACCCGAGCAATGGATTGCGTATCTTGGGAAAACGGGGACCAAACCCAGGCTTGCGGTGCAATATAATAAACAATGGGCAACTGGGGCAAATGACGCCGCACATAGTTGCCAATGGCAAGATTGGGTCCCATATAATCAATTAACACCAATACATCCGGGGGAGATGCTTTCAAAAAGGCTTTGGCTTTGCGTTGTACGTTTAGGGTGGGCAGCACAAAGGGGAGCGACTCCAAAATTCCCACCGAACCAATCCCGGTTGTATTTCCCAATAATCTAGCTCCGGCCTTTGCCATGCGGTTTCCCCCCAGAGCCACAATGTTTAAGGGTAACTGAGTTTGTTTTGCTTGATTGTAGAGCGCTTCCACAAGCAAGGCGCCCTGTAAATCCCCAGAGACTTCTCCCGTACTAATAAAGATAGTTTGCGATTTCATCATCTGTTCATTTCCCTTCCCTAGGCGTTAATCCTCGACGGTAAGGTTTTCGTGCCTGTTGCACAAAATGGTAAAGATGGGATAGGGGTTCAGAAGGCGGAAGACGTTCCAACGCCAATAACGCATCTTCTAAGCGATAACCGGAACGATATAAAATCCGAAATGCTTTTTTGAGCTGCGCAATTTCATCACTGTTATAACTGCGCCGTTTGAGACCGGTTAAATTCAGGGAGCGGATTCTCGCGGGATTGCCAGCCACTAGCATATAAGGAGGAACATCGCGGTCAATGCGGCTCATTCCGCCCACCATTGCCAACCGACCAATATGAACAAATTGATGAATCCCCAATACGCCGCCAATGGTTACTTTTTCTTCAATATGGACATGACCGGCTAAGGCCACATTATTAGCAATCACGGTTTCATTGCCAATAACGCAATTGTGGGCAATATGCACATAAGCCATTAGCAGAATCCGGTTGCCGATTTCGGTAATTTCCCCTTCGCCAGTGGCACGATTAATCGTGACATATTCCCGAATCAGATTGTTATCTCCAATTTTGACCCAACTATTTGCCCCTTGATACTTTAAGTCCTGAGGTTCTAAGCCAATAACAGCGCCGGGAAAAATGCGATTATTGGCGCCAATTTCAGTGGGCCCCTCAATGACAACATGAGATCCCACTGTCGTGTGAGCACCAATTTTGACTTGTTCTCCAATAACGGTATAAGCCCCCACTTCCACACTAGGAGCTAACTCCGCCTTCGCAGAAATCACAGCAGTGGGATGAATTAATGAATTGCCCACAAAATTTCTCCTTCCTCACGCTTGGCTCTGGCTTTACTCCGGTATTGGCTACTCAAATACGGAAAAAAGCATCACGCCTTCGGCTGCCACTTCGCCATCTACTGTTGCTCGTCCTTGCACTTTGCCAAATCCTCGCTTAAAGGACAATAATTCCACCTTCATCATTAATTGATCCCCCGGTACTACCGGACGACGGAAACGAATTTTATCAATACCGGCAAAAGCGAAAAAATTTCCGTCTGTCTCAGGCAATTGCGTTAAAATTACCCCGGCTACTTGGGCCATCGCTTCGACAATTAAGACCCCAGGCATAATTGGGCGATTGGGAATATGTCCTTGAAACTGGGGTTCATTAACGGTGACATTTTTCAATCCCACCGCACTTTTACCGGGAACATATTCGGTAATCCGGTCCACTAATGCAAACGGATAGCGGTGCGGCAGCAATTCTTGAATTTCTTCAACGGTGTAAACCGTTTTCCCCTGTTGGGAAGATTCCTCGGAGGTTGGTTGTTCAGATGCGAGATGAGTGGGTTCGGAAGTTACTGAAGACATAGGTAATGGTTGCAAAAAAAGTCCAGATTTGATTGTAAAGACAGTTCCGGGAAAGTCTGCACGCTAACTTAATTTTAAGGGGTAAGGGGGGCAAAAGTCTGATCATAGCATTGACTTTGGTGTAAGCGTTGAGCCAAACGAACATGTAAGCGATGACTGGCTTTATAGGCAAAAATATGAGCTTGCGGCAGTCTTCCTAACAAACTTAAATCACCCACTAAATCTAGGATTTTATGGCGAACAGGCTCATTGGCAAATCGCAAGGGAGGATTTAACCAGCCTTGTTCATTGCAAACTAAAGCATTGTCTAGACTTCCTCCTTTAATGAGTCCGGCTTGGCGCAAAGACGCGACTTGTTCAGCTAAAACAAACGTTCGCGCCGGCGCGATCGCGTGATAATACGCTTCCCTTTCAGGATACCAACTGTACCACTGTTGTCCGATAGCTGCCACCGGAAAATCAATGCCATAACTCAAGCAAACAGTGTCACTGGGAAAAGCTGCCGCAATGGTGTCCTTTTCTTGCACCCAAACCGGAGACTGAAGCTTCAAGGGAGATGAGGCTGAAACCTGACAACTCACCCGTCCCGCCTGTTGCAATTGCTCAATCCAGAGTAGTGCCGATCCATCGAATAAGGGAACTTCTGGGCCGTTGATTTCAATTTTGACATTATCAATCCCCTCTGCCGCTAACGCTGACAATAAATGTTCCACAGTGCGCACTGACACTTCTCCCATAGCCAATTCTGTGGACATTTCCGTGCGACTTGCCGCCTCCACTTTAGCGGGAATCGTTGGCTGTTCCGGTCTATCAGTACGGATAAAATAACGTCCCGCCCCAGCGCTAGCGGGCTTTAGGGTCACCATTGCTTCTTGTCCGGAATGCAAGCCTACCCCGGAACAAGTGAATGTCTGGCCAATGGTCTGTTGTTCCATCATCAATTTTAAAAACGTTCTCCAATGCCAAAATGAATACGATTGTCCCCCTCATCATTGATACCAAAATCAAGGCGAATTTGGCCCAAGGGAGACTGGACTCGCACGCCGGCCCCATAACCAAAGCCCGTACCAGGTTTATCACGGACTTCTGCCGGTTCTCCTGGAACATCATCTGCCGTTCCTAAATCCGTTCCCACATCGACAAATAACGCACCGCCGATAATGGAAAAGATGGGAAAGCGATATTCTGCTGTTGCTTGCAGAAAACTGCGTCCTGCCCCTAAAGCGCCGATTTCATACCCCCGCACAGAGTTGGTTCCCCCTAAGGAGAAGGCTTCATAGGGCGGTAAATCTCCTAAAACAGTTCCGGCTTGGACATTAAAGGCCAGGGTTTCTCCGCCTTCTTCCGTAAAATTGGTAAAGTCCACCGGAATAAAATAACTATAATTGCCTCGAAAGCGAGTTAAGAAAATATTGCCCGATCCCACAGGAACCGATTGATCCACCCCGAAGCGCAACACTGAGCCATCAGTGGGTTGCCTGCGATTATTGCGCCGATCGCGCACTGCATCAAATTCTAGGGTCAGGAGATCATCTTCGCCGCTGTCATCAAAGGACAGTTGATTGCCCAACTCATCCACCGGAGAAATGTCGCCATCCTCATCTTTAACTTGCACCCGTTGATAATCAACCCCTGCCGAAAGTCTCCAATCAGCGCGGCTAAAAACATCCGGAGCTAGGGGACGGCTAAAGGTTATGCCGCCGCCGGTTCTAACAATGCGAGGTTCATCGCCATTTGGCAATTCCACATCTGTTTCTCCTTCATCAAAGATTACAGAAAGCGACCGTCGCCGGAATAAATTAACCGAGTAAGAGGTACGATGCGGGTCGCCAGCAATCCAGGGATCGCGAAAACGGGTATTAAACAGTAACGTCCGTCCACCGGCTTGCACTTCTGCAGTCAAATCTTGATTATTGCCGCCTAAATTTTGTTCTTGAAAGCTGACAGTACCAAATACCCCACCGGTATTGCTCACGCCAGCGCCAGCACCAATGGAACCAGTATTGCCTTCGACCACATCAAAGTTCAAAACCACCTGACGCGGATCATCCCCTGGATTTAACGATAAACTGGCATCTTGGAAAATTCCTAACCCAAAAATACGCTCTAAGTCAGACCGGGCAACATCTCGCTTAAATACATCTCCTTCTGATAGTTGAACTTCCCGAGTGACAATAAAATCGCGGGTTTTTCCTTCAATTTGTTCTCCTTGCTCATTAAACGTTCGTACTTGAATATCTTCAATAATGCCTTCAGCAACGTTTAGAGTAACCACACCATCAGAAGAAACCTCCGGTGACCCCACTACTTGCGCCAAACTGTAGCCGTTATCCTGATACCATTGATTCAGTTCTTCAATATTGGCTTGTAAATCTTTTAAATTGAGAGTTTTGCCATATTGTTCACTAAAAATGTTGTTGACAACCGACTCCGGCAATACTCTTTGGTCGGCATCTTCGGGAACAGTTTTGACCTGCACTTGTTCTAGAACGGGATTGGGTTCCACAACAAATGTCACTCGCACCCCAAGGGGAGTATCTTCAGGAACCACTCTGACATTGGAAAAGAAACCAGTGGCAAAGATAGCATTGACATCTTCTTGCAATTTTGAGCGTGTCGTGAGCCGTCCGGGCTGAACTTCGGCAGCATTATATACTACATCTTCCAATCGTCCTTCTACGCCCTCGACATCCACTTCAACGATTAATACTTGTTCTTGTTGAGAAGAATCATCAGAGGAACCATTATCCGGTTGCGATTGCGGAGAAGGAGAAAATTCTAGATTATTGGGACTATCGCCATTTTCTTGTTGCGACGGTTGAGAGGGAGCATCTGGCGTTCGGGATGGCACAGATTCTGAATTATTAGGATTGTTGCCGTTTTGCGATTGCCCTGAACCAGAGGGCGACCATTCCAAATTATTGGGACTGCCATTGCGTTCTGGGCTTTCCTGCTCGCTTTTCGGTTGGCTTTGAGCAACGACAGTTTCGCTGCCGCTAATTAAGGAAAACAAGAGCGCTGTTGAAATGACAGGAGATAAACGAGACATATTGATTTGTTTAAACACTTCTACACACCAAAAAAAAACATTAGCTTCAGGATAAGCGGTGACGGTCACCGAAAAATCTGTTATGATTTTATGAACCTTCTAGGAAGAAGTTGTTTCCAATTGTGACAATATTCGGGCTTGCACTTCCTGATAGGCAGTTTCCACATCCCCTAAGTCTTGACGGAAGCGATCTTTATCCATGACCCGGGCTTTGGGATCAGTTTGGCTTTGATCCCACAAACGACAGGTATCAGGACTTATTTCATCTGCTAGGAGTAAATTTTGTTCGGCGTCTAGCCCAAATTCTAATTTAAAGTCCACAAGCGTAATCCCACAGCGAGAAAAAAAGGTTTTCAGATGCGTATTAATGGCAAGGGCTTTGCTTTGCAGTTGTTCCAGTTGGTTCAGACTAGACAGATTTAGAATTAAAATCCGATCGCGCGTCAACAGCGGATCGCCTAATTCGTCATTTTTGTAATAGAATTCTACTAACGGAAAAGGTAAAACCGTTCCTTGCTCTAATCCGGTTTGACGGCACAAACTTCCAGCAGCAATGTTTCGCACAACCACTTCTAAAGGAAGGATAGTCACTGCTTTGATGCGCATTTGCCCAGGCGCCGGTTCATCAATATAGTGGGTGGCAATGCCTTGTTTTTCTAACATTTGGAACAAAGCGCCGCTAATGCGACAGTTCATTTCTCCTTTCTGCGCGATCGTGCCTCGTTTTTGAGCATTATAGGCAGTGGCATCATCCTTAAATTGGCTTAACAAAATTTTGGGATCATCACTGGGAGAAATAATTTTCGCTTTTCCTTCGTATAATTTTTCCATCTTGTCAAATGTTTTAAGGTAGAGGTAAATGGTTTGTTAGTTTGAGGATTGTCAATAGTATGCCAGAATCTAATTCCAATAAAGATAAAGATGAGTTTTTATATCCCCATTACTCCTATCATGGGAAAGCAACTCCCGAAAATATTGTCTTCAATGCCAATCTACAAGAATTTGCTCAACGCGTGAACTATATTTGCAACCTAGAAACCGGAGGTAAAATGTCCACAGAAGAAGCGTATCAAGAAATTAAAAATTTGTGGAAACAATTAAAATCTTCCCGGCAAGGACTCAAAATCAATAAGCAATCTGACGATTCTGAACATTAAGGGCAACCCGACCTTAATAAAAATAACTTGCTGCCCAACCCAATGCAAAGATAATCAATCAATTTTATAGCATGAGTGATCCCCTATTTTGGCTGGCGTTGTCCCTCTTTTTGGTTGCCATTAGTCTCACGGCTGTCCTTGTGGCAGCATTTCCCGCCTTTTTAGAATTGGCAAGAGCAGCCCGCAATGCTGACAAATTAATTGATACGTTACAACAAGAACTCCCTGCTACCCTAGAGGCAATTCGTCTCACCGGAGAAGAAGTTACAGAATTAACCAATGATGTTAATTCTGGTGTCAAAAGTGCTTCGCAAGTGGCAAAACGGGTTGATCGCGGTATCAGTTCCGCCCAAAACCAAGCCCAAGGGGCAAGGAAGCAAACCCGGGGGGTCATTGCTGGAATTCGAGCGGCTTGGCAAACTTGGCGCCAAGGTTCATGATTTTCCTGAATAGGATTGCTTTCCATTAACGCCAGTAATTGCGCCCTTTCCAAAACACTCCGACCATCATGCCTAGGACAGCCGGATAAGAAAAATCAACGAGAAAGCTTGGTAACGGCAGCAAACCGGTTACCCCTAACGCAATAATTAAACACAGCACTAAGGCCCATAAACTTCCAGCATTTAGAAATAGTCGCGGTTGGAATCGTTCACAAATATAGACCGCTAAAACGCCGATTCCGCCAGCGATCGCCAAGGGCAACAACATGCCCGCTGGGGGCGATAAAATTGCATAGAGCGTTTTCTGGAATGAGGCAGAATTGGCAATGAACAACATTAAAATTGAGTCAATGCTGGAAACAAAAATAATGGTAATAAAGGCAATAATAAATAGTTGTTTCCAGGGTTGAGCTTTAAAGGAACGTAGGGGATCATTCATGACAAATTCAGTTAACTAGAAGCAGTTTCTGTGGTTTCCGATTTTCTAAAGAATTGTTGTGTAATCCAAGCGGTAACAATGTGAGAAAGTAATCCCACTGGACCGGCAAAGAGACATAAAATAATGGAATGGACGGTAAAAATGCCTTTTTCTTGTCCTTGCCAATAAACCCAGCGACCCACAAATAAATCCATGACTAAAAAGTGTGCCCAACCGGCAGCAGCAGCGCCTTTTTGAGAAAATAATTTGGTAATGGTAGGTAAATCGGGATTGGATAGCGCTTGGGCAGATTCGCCATTTAGCGTTACTGCAAAAAAGAAAATATAGAATCCCACTAATACAATAAACGGGAGAAAAGAGGACATTACTTTTTTTGTGAATCCCCAATTCGGTAGGAAAATTAGCAACGCCCAAAAGGGTAAAACAAATAAATTGGCAATGTTAAAAACAAGATTTAAATCCATAGCGATTAGTAATTAGTCATTCTTTATTTATCATTCGTATGGGATCGTTACCGATTATTATAATTGATTACTGGTTAAGGGCTTTTAAGAAACTTTGCAAACTGCCTAAAATGCCTTTTCTTTGAGACGATTGATTTGCAAAAACAGGTTGTTCTTCTTCTTCGGAAACGTCTTCTCCTGCTGCTTTTCTGAGGAGGCGATCTAATTTATCGCCCACAGGTTTTTCCGGTTCTTCACAGAAGAATTCGAAGTTGTTTTCCCCTTTGTCAATCCAAATTTGCCAACCGCCGGGAAACCGTCTGAGAAGGGCGACATCATCCATGGGTTGTAAAAAATAACAGCTTTCTAAGGTATTTAAAAACCGTTCCCGCAATTGACGCGCAGCATAGCCAATGCCTACAGTGGTTACATCTTCCAGTTGGGGAATGAGCAGAATAACAGGCCGATCGCCGGCCAAATTACAGAGTTTTTCCACTTTTTGGACTTCTACCGGAGAGGGAGAAACCACTAAGAATAATTGGTCATCTTCAGATACTTTATTCTCAATGGGGGTATTGCGACTCCCTAAATCATTCACTTGAAACGACACGTCTTGCCAGTTGCGCCGCGCTAAAGCGGCTGCCCCGCTATCGGGAAATAAAACCTTTAATCCCGCGCCATAGTCATCAGCAAATAAATCGGCAAATTCCTTGCCAATGATTTCTCCTTTGAGGGCAATTTCGGGAATTTTTAATTCCACTTGCAAGCGAGTTAATCCTGCTTCTAGGGCAGTGAGCGTTGATTGCTTTGCCTGCGCGATCGCGCTTTCTAATGTGGTTGGAAACTCCATCATGCCTTTATTTTGCTAACACCAAATTCGATTCTGCTATTGACCGTTGTAACACTTGTTTGAAAACCATTGCTGTCCACTCAATATCGGCGGCAGCGGTATTGCGTCCCAACGTGAATCGCAAACCTGCCAATGCCAACTCTGGAGAATACCCCATCGCCAACAAAATGGGACTGGGATGGAGTTTACCGCTATTGCAAGCTGACCCGGCACTTACCGCAATTCCCGCTAAATTCAATTGACGAACCAAGGTTTTGCCAGTAACTGTTTCCCCTGGACTTGTTACGGCAAAACTGACATGATGGGGGAGACGATGAACGCGATCGCCGGTGGCAATTAAGTAGGGGGAATCGGCTAACAACTCAAAGAGTTTGTCTCGCAGCCCTTGCAAACGAGGGGTTTCCGTCGGCATTTCTGTGCGGGCTAATTTCGCTGCGACGCCCAATCCCGCGATCGCGCTCACAGCTTGGGTTCCCGACCGCACCCCCTGTTCTTGTCCGCCCCCTTTAATTAAGGGGTGAATTTCGATGCCATCCCGCACATATAAAGCACCCGCCCCTTGCACACCATACATTTTATGACCCGATAGGGATAGTAAATCCACCGGCAGCTGTTGGACATCAATGGGGAGCCGCCCAGCCACCTGTACCGCATCGGTATGGAACAAAATGCCTTTGGCTTGAGCAATTTTGCCCAATTCCGCAATGGGTTGCAAGGTTCCCACCTCGCTTTGCCCATAAATAACGGAAATGAGAACGGTATGGGATTGAATTGCCTGTTCTAACTCCCAGGGATGAACGCGCCCTGTTTCATTCACCGGCAGACGAGTCACTTCCCATCCCTTAGCTTCTAAGCGTTGGGCCGTTTTTTCAATAGCAGAATGCTCGACACTGGAAATAATCAGATGCTGCGGAGAATGATATTGCTCAGCAACCCCCAACAATGCCAAATTATCGGCTTCGCTGCCGCCGGAGGTAAAAATAATGGTTTCGGGATTAGGGGCATTGATTAATTGCGCCGTTTCCAGCCGTGCCATTTCTAATTCTGTTGCGGAACGTTCCCCCCAAGCATGAAGACTGGAAGGATTTCCCCACTGTTGGCTTAAAACGGTTTGCACCTTGGCAATCACATCCGGGTGAGGGGGCGTCGTGGCACTGTGGTCGAGATAAATTTGCATAGGCTTTGAGTCAAGTTGGGACACTAATCGGCAAGGATTCTTCTTCTATGGTAAAGGGTGAGGGTCTGCCCCTCGCTACAATATTTATTTAGAGTAAGAGCATTGAAATAAGGAGACGATTGTCCATCGAGACTCTCTACGGCAACCTAAAGGGACTCAAACCCAGCCAAACCAAGCAGCTGCAACGGCTGTACTATCAGCGTCAACCGCGCGATCGCGCGACTAATCCTGAATTTGCGCAACGCCTTGCAGCAATTAGTACCGAAATCAATCAGCCGGTCTCGGCATATATCAACCGTCGCGGGCAAGTGATTCGGGTGGGAGTAGGAACGCCCCGAGAGACGCAAATTCCGCCGTTGGAATTGCCTCGGTATAGCGCCAAACGACTGTCTGGGATTCGTTGCATTACTACGACCCTGAAATCGGAACCCCCGAAACAATCCAGTCTGACGGCAATGGTGTTGCAACGGTTAGATGTGTTAGTTACCTTAACCCTCACTGGTGAGGGCTTCCAACGCCGTGGGGGCGGCGCCGCTGGGTATGTGGAATCTGCTTATTTGGCGCATTTGGCCCCAGAATCGGACCCGAATCGGGAAAATGGCCTTTATTGGAATGTTTCCCAACCCTTAAGTCTTGATCTCCTCACTAAACAAGACTTCTTGGACTTAGTGGAAGGACTGGAAGAAGAATTTGAACGGGAATATGTTACCCAACAGGTTGACAGTTCCCACCAGCGAGTGCTTGTGGTGGGATTAATGACTGCCGATTTATCCAAACAGGAATTTGAAGATGGCTTGGCAGAAGTGACTCGCTTAGTCGATACCGCGGGCGGCGAAGTGTTGCAGGTCATTACCCAACGCCGCAAACATCCTGATCCCCAAACGGTTATTGGTGCGGGCAAAGTGGAAGAAATTGCCATTGCCGTACAGACATTAGGGGCAAGTTTAGCAGCCTTTGACCAAGACTTAACGCCTGCCCAAGTGCGCAATTTGGAACGGGAAATCGGCGTGAGAGTCATTGATCGCACTGAGTTGATTTTAGACATTTTTGCCCAAAGAGCGCGATCGCGTGCCGGAAAATTACAGGTGGAACTGGCGCAGCTGGAATATCTCATGCCTCGTCTCGTTGGGCGCGGTGAAGCCATGTCTCGTCTTGGCGGGGGCATTGGCACTCGCGGTCCTGGGGAAACCAAGCTCGAAACGGAACGTCGTCGGATTCAAAAGCGGGTATCGCGCCTCCAGCAGGAAGTTGACCAACTGCAATCCCATCGGGCGCGCCTACGGCAACAGCGTCAGAAAAAAGAGATTCCCACCGTTGCTGTAGTAGGATACACCAATGCCGGGAAATCAACCTTGCTCAATAACTTGACGAATGCCGATATTTATGCCGAAAACCAACTATTTGCCACCCTTGACCCCACCACCCGCCGGTTAACAGTTCCCTCCGAAGACGGCGAATTGCAAACCATCTTACTTACTGATACCGTGGGCTTTATCCGAGAACTTCCTCCCTCACTAGTCGATGCCTTTCGCGCCACCTTAGAAGAAGTCAGCGAAGCCGATGCCATGTTGCATGTGGTGGAGTTATCCCATCAGGCTTGGCAAAGCCAAATTCAATCGGTGAACAAAATTTTAGACGACATGCCGGTGCAGCCGCCAAAACCGTTAATTGTCTTTAATAAAATTGACCAAGTAGAAAACGAGCGTTTAACCCAAGCTAAAGACCAGTTTCCCGAGGCTGTTTTTATTGCTGCCCAAAAACGATTAGGCTTGGGAACCTTACGGGAAAAAATTGGCATGATAGTGGACAATTGTTAATGCTAACTGATGAATTGGAAGATTAATTTATCTGAGTGCTTTTAACATCGCTTGCAGTTTCAGTTGCACTTCGGCTAATTCTTTGTCTGGATTTGACCCCGCAACAATACCTGCCCCGGCATATAAACGCGCTTGATTTTGATTAATCATGGCAGAACGAATTCCCACCATAAATTCGGCATTGCCTTGACAATCAAACCAACCAATAGGGGCAGCATAAAGGGCGCGATCAAAGGTTTCGTATTGACGGATTTTTTCACAAGCAATTGCAGTTGGGACACCAGCCACTGCAGGAGTCGGATGCAACTTGGCAACAATATCTAGCGGATTGATATGATTGGGAACATCTGCATGAATTAGGGTCCAGAGATGTTGAATATTGCTTAATTTTAAAAGTTGTTGGCGCGATGGTTGGGGCGTTAGTCCTAACTGTTCCAGTTGTTTGATAAGATAATTCTTTACTGCTTGGTGTTCTCGTCTTTCTTTTTCATTATTGAGAAGCGCTTTCCCGAGTTTTTCATCCGCGATCGCGCTTTGGTTACGCGGGGCAGACCCGGCTAAAGCATCACTGACCAACTTTTGTTTTCTGAGACTGAATAAACGTTCTGGTGTGGCCCCCAAAAAGGTGGTTCCCTTGCTATTCCCCACTGAAAAAATATAGCAACCAGGATGTTTCTGTCGTAAATCGTTCAGGGATAAAAAAGGTGAAAATGGCACAGGAGAAATAACATCAAGATAGTGGGCAAGAACAATTTTTGTTAATTTTTTATTGTCAATATCATTAAGTGCTAACTTCACTGATTTTTTGAATTGATTTTGCTGGTTTAAGTCAGTTGTTTGAAACGATTTTAAATCCTGCTTAAATTGAGGAAAAGGAAAAGTAACAATATAGTTAAAAAGATTATCTATTTTTTGAATTTTGTGTCGAATTTCGTTTTTTATTTCTGATAAATTACTGTTTCCTGATAAGATGCAATTATGAGTAAGAAAGCAATTCTCTTGAGAACAGCTCACTTGCCATTTGGGAATAAAAATAGTTACAGAAGGAAAAGGCGATTTCAAGTCGGGAGCATCAAAAAATGTAAAATGACTTAAAAATTTTAGACCAATTTCTGGTAATTTTGCGTCTCCAATTTCGATTATTTTTTCTTTAAAGCTATCAATAAAATTCTGTATCTCTTTGAAAGAATATCCAACTTGTATCGTTTTTTCTTGACAACTTTCCCAGGCAGCAATGGTACTACTTTCTTGTTGATTTTCCCAGTAAAAATGTCGTTCGTTGGCGACAGTAAAGCGTTGTAAGATCGCAAGGGGTTCTACCAGAGGCAGCGGTTGCGTAACACTAACAATTAAAGATTCCTCCGTTTCTAGACATCTTTTTCGGCAAGTTTGTAAGACGTGATGAAGATGGCGATCATCGGCTAATTGTCTCGCATAGCAGGGAGTCACTGACATGAGTGCAAAATTGTAAATATTTTTATAATTTTTCTGGTCTTTGGGAAACAAAAATGATATTTCTAAGGAGAAGTTGTTTTCAGTTAAAGATTACGCCTTCGGAAAACGGAAGGCGCCTACTCTAACCGTTGGTCACAACTATTGCATTGCTCGCTATTTATTTATCTTAACGTTGAATTGAAAACTTACTCAGCTTTGCTGATCATCATGGTAATAACTGCCAGATCGATCATGGCCTAAAAGGTCGTGATTTTCCCTAATGTCTAATTTAACTTGACTGACGTACCAGCTTACTTCAGTGAGGAGGAAAAAGCAACGTTGCCTTTTCTAGAAAGGGTTGCCATCTCTGACAGTCCAAATTTTAAATGCGGTTTTTATTCCTATGCGTTTAACTCGTTCCCAAAATCGTCCTGTAAAAAAAATTAATAAATCATTGTGGATAGCGGCAATTAAGCCTCCCATTTATAGCGTTGCAATTATTCCGATTACCATAGGAACGTTGGTTGCTTATTGTGAAAACCAATCACTAAATTTGGGTATCTTTTTGTTGTTTTTACTGTCAGGAATTTTGATTATTGCTTGGCTGAATCTAAGTAATGATGTTTTTGACTCGGAAACAGGAATTGATATTAATAAAACCACTTCTGTTGTCAATATAACCGGCAATAAATTGCTGGTTTTTTGGATTAGCAATCTTTGCTTAGCATTGGCAATTTTAGGGTTAAGCGCGATCGCGTGGTTGCAACAAGCCTTCCCTGTCATCGGTTTAGTCTTACTAGCTTGTTTTTTAGGCTATACCTATCAGGGACCCCCGTTTCGCCTCGGTTATCAAGGATTGGGAGAATTAATTTGTTTTATCTGTTTTGGCCCCATTGCCATTAGTGCTGCCTATTATTCCCAAGCGCAAACATTTAGTTGGGTAGCGTTAGCCGTCTCCACCCTGATTGGCATCAGTACCTCAATGATTCTATTTTGTTCCCATTTCCATCAAGTAGAAGACGATTTAGCCGCAGGCAAACGATCGCCGATTGTACGTTTGGGAACAAAAACCGGTGCTAATGTTTTATTGGGATTAACCGCAAGTATTTTTGCCTTAACCTTAGTTTGGATTTGTTGTGACTATTTCCCCCTATCAACTCTCCTCATTTTTCTTGGGCTTCCGTGGGCTTATCAATTAGTACGTCACGTAAAACAATATCACGATCAACCGGAAAACGTTAGCAATTCTAAATTTATTGCTGTCCAATTTTATATTTGGAGTAGTTTTTTCCTGGGCTTAGGATTCATCTTATAGCAATTCTCGAATTCATAAGGTACAGTAACAACAGTGAGTAAACCAATTCCGAATATCTTGATTAGTTACTTTTAGCATCGCCTCTGTAATCGC
>PXPI01000030.1 GCA_003021905.1 Cyanobacteria bacterium SW_9_44_58
CGATTACAGAGGCGATGCTAAAAGTAACTAATCAAGATATTCGGAATTGGTTTACTCACTGTTGTTACTGTACCTCATGAATTCGAGAATTGCTATAATGATTTTATAACTTAATTAATGACCTATGACGCGAGAATCGAATATTTTAGCCGTTGATGATACACCGGAAAATTTATTATTGCTATGCGATTTATTGGAGGAAAGGGGATATAAAGTTCATCTTGCTTCCGATGGAGAACTCGTTTTAAATAATATATTTGAAAATCCGCCGGAGTTAATTTTATTAGATATTCGCTTATCTGGCATTGACGGCTATGAAGTATGTCAGAAACTAAAAAGCGATCCCAAAACACAACATATTCCGATTATCTTTTTAAGTTTTTTAGAAGATCCGAAAGTGAAAGTGCAAGCGTTTAAGGTAGGAGGGTCTGACTATATTACCAAGCCATTTCAGGAAGAAGAAGTCATTGCCCGCATTGAAAATCACTTAATGATTCAGCAGCAAAAACAAGAATTGGAAAAACTGCAAACCCAATTGCTAGATAAAAATCAAATTCTAGAACAGCAAAATCGTCACTTACAGTTATTGGTAACTTTAAGTGAGGTGATGAATAGGGCAGAAACCATTGAGGGCGCGATCGCGCCGGTGCTGAGTCAAATTTGTCAAGTGATTGATTGGGATTATGGAGAAGCCTGGATCTTAAATAGAGAAGGCACCACCTTAGAAAGAAGCAATCATTGGTATGCCAGTCATCCGAATTTCAATTGGCATGAAACTTATACGGATGAAAGCATTGTTGCCGCGCAAACCGAATTAGTTTACAAAATTGCTCAATCGCAACAAATAGAATGGATTGCTAATGTTAGCCAGTTAAATGAGTTTAACTTAAACAACGACTGTCAGTTATTGCAAAACACGATTCAAAAAATGGGCTTAACCAGTATTTTAGGCATTCCCATTGTTTTTAAGGATCAGGTATTGGCGGTTTTAATGTTTCTTTCCGATTGTTCTGGCGATCAACAACAAGGGGCAAGTTTTCTCACCTTGAGTCCCGATTGGTTAAATTTAATGAAGTCGGTTGCCACCCAATTAGGCACCTTAATGCAACGGTTGCGTACCGAACAGGCTTTAAAAGAAGCCAATGCCCAACTCCAACATTTAGCAACTTCTGATGGATTAACGGCAATTGCCAATCGCCGCCGCTTTGATGAATATTTCGATGAACTATGGCGGCAAGGCAAGCGCGATCGTCAGGAATTGTCTTTAATTTTATGCGATTTAGATGCATTCAAAGTTTATAATGATTGTTTTGGTCATCAAGCAGGCGACCAATGTTTGCAACAAGTGGCCAGTGCAATTGTCAATGTTGTAAAACGCCCCCTGGATCTAGTCGCCCGTTACGGCGGAGAGGAATTGGCGGTATTATTGCCTTATACTGCCCAAATTGGCGCGTTTCAAATAGCTGAACAAATTCGGGAAGCGGTGAAAGCGCTAAAACTTCCTCATCCCCACTCGCCGGTGAGCAATATTGTTACTGTGAGTGTGGGCATTAGCAGCATGGTGCCTCGGGCGGATTGTTCTCCCAAAACCTTGATTGAAATGGCGGATCATGCTTTGTACCAAGCAAAAGCTCTAGGGCGCGATCGCGTTTTCTTAAACAATCAGTTCAGCGAACAAGCTAGCAGTAATATTGAAGGGGACTCATGGTTTCCCAATTATTGGAACTTTACTTAAAACTTGGAAGCGGCGTTTTGCTGGGTTGGATCTTAGGCCGTTGCTTACCGCAGCATCTCCCCAATCAATTGGGAAAATTTTTATTTTATATTGGGGTGCCTTTCGGGATTATTGCCTTTATTCGCCGGGCTGACTTATCGGGAAATATCTGGTTTGCCCCGATCGTTGCTTGGAGCGCGATCGCGCTTGGGGCTTTTTTGTCCTGGGTTTGGATAAATCTGCCTTTCCATGGCCGTCCCCCTAAAAAAATTGCCAAAGGCAGTTTCTTATTAACCTCAATGTTTGGGAATACTGGCTATTTAGGCTATCCCATTATTCTTGCCATGGTTGGGGAAAAATATTTTGGGTGGGCGGTGTTTTATGATTTACTGGGAACGACTTTAGGAGGATATGGTTTAGGGGCAATCCTGGGCAGTTGCTTTGGTTCTTCTGCTGTTTCCCCGCTCCCGAGAAATCTGTTTTTGCCTATCTTGACCAATCCGCCCTTATGGGGATTTCTGGCGGGGTTAGGGCTGCGTCAATTTAGTTTTCCTGCTGCCATAGAAAGCAGTTTGCAAACCCTGGGTTGGGTGGTCATTGGTTTATCGCTCGTTTTAATGGGCATGCGCTTGAGTCAGTTAACCTCATGGCGGAATATTCCTGTCGCTTCAGTGAGTTTAGCCATTAAAATGTTGCTGGTTCCCTTAACCCTAGGACTCCTAATTTCAGGATTGAATTTAGCCCCAGGGGCGCAAAACGTCATGATTTTAGAAATGGCAATGCCTCCTGCCTTTGCTACGTTGGTAATTTCTGAAACCTATGAATTGGACTATGAATTAACAGTTACTGCCGTTGCTGCCGGTTCTATGGGATTATTGGCCATGTTGCCGTTCTGGTTGTTGCTATTGGGGAATTAAGCTATGGGTGAAAATCGGGCTTATGATTGGATTGAAAAATCCCTCGCGACCATTGAAAAAGCTGGTTGGTATCGTTCGGTTAAAACCATTGACAGTGCCCCTGGTGCGGTCATTGACCTAGAAGGGGAATCCTTAATCAACTTTGCCAGTAATGATTATTTAGGATTAGCCGGAGATGAACGATTAATTCAAGCCGCCACCGAGGCGATTCATGAGTATGGAACGGGCAGTACCGGTTCCAGATTGCTTAGCGGCCATCGCCCGCTCCATCGCGATTTAGAACGCGCGATCGCGCAACTGAAACAAACCGAAGATGCCTTGGTCTTTAGTTCCGGCTATTTAGCCAACCTGGGAAGCATTACTGCCCTAGTTGGAGGGAGAGATTTAATTTTAGCCGACCAATATAATCACTCTAGCCTCAAAAAAGGCGCCACCCTTACCGGCGGAAACGTCATTAACTACAACCATTGCGATGTGGCCGATTTAGAAGAAAAGCTGAGCTGCAACCGCGCTTGTTATCGCCGATGCTTAATTCTCACCGATAGCGTGTTCAGTATGGATGGCGATCTTTGTCCCCTTCCCGACATTTTAGACTTAGCAGAAACCTACCAAGCCATGGTTTTAATTGACGAAGCCCATGCCACTGGCGTTATGGGAAGCCATGGGGCAGGCTGTGTCGAACATTTCGGGTGCCGCGATCGCGCTTTAATTCAAATGGGAACCCTCAGCAAAGCCCTAGGCAGTCTTGGGGGATATATTGCCGGCTCTAGCACCTTAATTGACTTTTTGCGCAATCGGGCTCCCAGTTGGATCTATACCACCGGACTGTCCCCAGGGGATACCGCTGCTGCCTTAGAAGCCATCAACATTATCCGTCAGGAACCGCAACGCCGTCAGCAACTCTGGGATAACATTGGCTTTCTGAAACAGGCGCTAGCTGATTATTCGCTGTTGCCGTCAGAGTCGCCCATTCTCTGTCTGGGATTAGACAATCCCCATCAAGCCCTGCAACTTTCCCAACATCTCCAAGCCCACGGTATCTTTGCCCCGGCAGTGCGACCGCCCACTGTTCCGTTCAGCCGCATTCGCTTTTCTGTCATGGCAACCCATCAACAGCAACATCTCCAACAGGCAGTGGAGGCGATCCGAACTCAGAAATCAATTACTAATATGAAATCGATTAATTAATGCGACACATGAGGGATCCTTCTCCTTGTCTCCCCTTTCCCCAAAAAGATCTGTAGCAAACATTGATCCCTCTTTTCCTGAGCGCGATATCGCAGGATCAAAGATTGGTAATTGCTCACGCTTGGCGCTGCAAAGAAAGGGATTGTTGAAGCTGGATCAATTCATCGCGATGGGCTTTCACAGTAATGACACTCTTAGAGTCCTCAGGAGAAGACTCAGGATTTTCCAACTTCACAGACACCTGTTCCACTCGCCCTGCTTTTTTCCAATAATAAACCCCTGCCAAAGGGCCTAACGCCGTTAAGGCAAAGAAGAGAGTATTGTAACTAGACTCCTGAAACAGCAGAAACAGCACCAAGCTAATGCAAAGCAATCCTAATCCTGCTAAGACCGATAAAAAAATCGCCAAAAACCAACTGGGTTGAACAAACCCCTCTAAGGTCACTTGTTCTTGGTCAGGGTCAAAGGACTTAACTTGGTAGGCCCGTTCAAAGAAATAATTTTTAACTTTCGGCATTAAACTGCTTTCAGGAACATTAGCTGCGAATTGGACTTCCCGGGTGCGATCCTTTACTGAAGCCCGAATAAAGAAGAATAGTCCAATTAACAGCAGGACAGTTAAAAATAGAGTTGAAGATAAAACCGGCGTATTAATCACGTTAAGAGAAGCGAAACCTCACTGCTAATATATCAAGAAGTTGGGAACAGTTGCGATCAATGCTTTTGCTCAATATAGTTGCGCCAGAGATGAGCCAACTCTTCAGCTTGCTTTTGATATTCCGGGACAATTTGATACATTTTACGGGGACGGCCGCGCCCTTGAAGCTTTCTCCAATAGCCTTTAATCATCCCAGATTGTTCTAGAAACTTTAAAGCGCTATAGAGAACTGTATCAGAAAGTCGGTACTGCGGATAGTTTTCTGTTAGCTGTTCAATTAATTCCGTGCCGTAGGATTCTCCCTGTAACAAAATGTCTAGAACATAACAGACAGCAAGTTCTCGATTGAGATAAGTTGGAGGGGGATTTTCAAAAAATTGATAGATATCTTCAAATTTCATGACCTTAACATAAGAGTTTGATGAAAGAAGTTCCTTGGGTTTAATAAGGCAAAAGCATAAATTATTAATTTAACTACTAATAAAGTAAAGTAAGCTGAGAAAATTGTCCATCACATTATTTTCTTTCTTAATCAAAAAAAACGATCCTGATTTACTCAACATTAGGGGTTGCCAATCTGAATCATCTTGTTACCTACCCAAATGTCATATCTCTTTTGCTGTGGAAATTCCCAATCACTCATCTAAAATAAGAGCATAGCGTCGTATCTGAAGCTGTAAAAGACTGATGGATAAGAAACCGGAAGTAAGTTCTTCTCTCCCGCTTGCCGTAAAACGCGCCTCTTCTTCCCTGAAAGTTGGCGGCAATTTCGGTTTATGGGTACAACTCGTCCTTGGGGTGGTCTCTGTTGGCACCTTGTTGGTAGCAACTCCCAGGAATTTAACTGGCGACGAAAATGCCACACCAGCGACATCAGTGGGAATATTCTTTGCCTTTGCCGGGGTAATCGCTTTAGCAATCAGTATTTACTTTTCCTATCGTTATACTCGAATTGCCCGTCGTTTGGCAACAGCCGATTCCAGTTCCCGCCCCAGCCGAGCAGTAATTTTACGGCAACTCCGCATTAGCTTAATTGTTAATTTAGTGGGACTTCTGTTGACCCTTTTAGGGGCACAAGCGATTGTCGGTCTTGTTTTGGTGAAGTCTTTAGCGCAACCTCCCTCATCTGTTGTCGCCAAACCCCAACAGTTTGTGAGTTCTATTGATTTGCTAGTGATTCAGGGGAATGTTAATATTATCGCCGCTCATTTTGCGGGGATTATTTCTTCCTTGTGGCTCACACAACGACTAACGAAATAATTGATTGATTCGTTCGGGGACATTTTTTTATTATCACGAATTAAAGGAGGTTAGGTGTTAGACATCAAACGTATTCGTCAAGAACCGGAGGTTGTTCAAAATTTACTCAACCGGCGGAGTTCGGAATATCAAATTCAAGAAATTTTGGATTTAAATGAACGGCAGCGTCAGTTAGAAAGCGCGCGATCGCGCCTAAAAGCCCGCAGCAATGAAATTAGTAAAGAAATTGGCCAAAAAATCCAATCGGGACTGTCTCCTGAAAGTGAACAAGTCCAAAAAATTAAAGAAGAAAGCAATCAAATCAAACAACAAATTAATGAATTAGAACCCCAAGAAAGAGACCTAAAAACCCAAATTCAAAACTTACTCTTATCCTTGCCCAATCTTCCTAGCGAAAGTACTCCCGTGGGTGAAGATGAAACGGAGAATGTGGAAGTTCGCCGCTGGGGAGACGGCTATTTGCCGGAAAATTCGGAAAAGCTATTGCCCCATTGGGAAATTGGGGAAAAACTCGGGATTTTAGAATTTAGCCGGGCAGTGAAAGTAGCGCAAAGTCGCTTTGTCAATTTAATTGGCATGGGGGCAGCCTTAGAGCGAGCATTAATTCGTTTTATGCTGGATCAACAAATTGCTGCCGGTTATTTAGAAGTGATGCCCCCGGTATTAATTAATAGCCAATCCCTCACGGGAACCGGACAATTGCCGAAATTTGCAGAAGAAAGTTTCCAATGCAACAACGATGATTTATGGCTATCTCCCACTGCCGAAGTTCCCGTGACAAATTTATATCGCGATGAAGTTTTAGATGCCTCACAGCTGCCGATTTATCACTGCGCTTATACCCCTTGTTTTCGCAGAGAAGCGGGGAGTTACGGCAAAGATACCAGAGGCTTAATTCGTCTCCACCAATTTAATAAAGTGGAGTTGGTGAAACTGGTTCGTCCCGAAAAATCCGCTGAAGAACATGAAGCTATCGTGCAAAATGCAGAAGCGATTTTACAAGCTTTAAAACTGCCCTATCGGGTCATGGAATTGTGCACTGGCGACTTAGGATTTGGGGCTGCTAAATGTTATGATTTAGAAGTTTGGCTTCCCTCTTCCCAAGCCTATCGAGAAATTTCCAGCTGTTCCAATTTTACAGATTTTCAAGCCAGACGCGCCAATATTCGGTTTAAACAAGCCAACAAAAAAGGAACCGAATTTGTACATACCTTAAATGGATCGGGATTAGCCATTGGACGCACTATGGCCGCGATTTTAGAAAATTATCAACAACCGGATGGAACGGTGAACATTCCCGAGGCATTACACCCTTATTTGAAACAAACCGTTATCCGGGAATCATAATTAATCTTCCCGTTCCCACTGCCCATGACGTTGTTCGTAATAGTTCAAAATTTCTTGGCAACGCTGTTGTTCTTCTGGGGTTAAGTCAGGGGAATAGTGCAATATTAACCCTTCCGCTTGGCTTTGAAAATAACTAAAGGTTTGAGAGGATTGGGGAATAATGTCAACTTCTACTCCATCCAGTTGCCGTAAATGAGCGGCAATTTCTCGATAAACTGCTAAAGGAAGGGAGGGATTTTTTAGTTTTTCTTCTTTTTGGGAATTGGACACAGTCGGGTTCGGTTTTACACCAATTGCGACAATGATTGTTTACTTTAACATGAAGAAAAAGCAAAATAAAAATACCAATATCCTAAAATTATAAATAATTCAGCAATTAAGGGATCAGTTCGAAATATGGCAGAGACAGAGGCAACAAAATTATTATTAGTTGATGATAAACCTGGCTTGCGAGAAGCAGTAGAAGCCTATTTAGAAGATGAAGGATTTATTATCCAAGTGGCAAGCAATGCCAATGAAGGGTGGGAATTAATTCAGCAACAACCCCCTGATTTAGTGATTACTGATATTATGATGCCGCAAGTGGATGGTTATCAGTTTTTGGAAAAGTTGCGAAACGATCCCCGGTACAAGGGGTTGCCGGTTGTTTTCTTAACGGCAAAGGGAATGACTGCTGACCGTATTAAGGGATATGAAAGCGGGTGTGATGCTTATTTATCGAAACCCTTTGATCCTGAGGAATTAGTAGCTATTGTCAAAAATTTATTATCCCGTCGAGAAACCGTGAGTCAAAGCGGGGAACAAAATGCGAATTTAGATGCCATTTCCCAACAAATTGCCGAAATCAAAACCCTACTGGGAGAACAGGGGAATGTAAAAACCACTCCCAGCCCCATTAAAATTGACCTCACGCCAAGAGAACAAAGTATTCTCAATTTAGTGGCAGAAGGATTGATGAATAAAGAAATTGCGCGTCGCCTTGAAACCAGCGTGCGCAATGTTGAAAAATATGTCAGTCGTTTGTTTAGTAAAACCGGCACCAATAGTCGCACCGAGTTAGTGCGGTTTGCCCTGCAGCATGGGTTGACTGAAAGCCAGTAGAGGCGAACGAGCGCTATCAACATTCGCCTCCCAAAGTCTCATTTAGATTGCTGAAGGTTTTTCTGTTCCTTCTTCTTCCGAAGCCGGGGATGCTGTTTCCTCAGCAGCAGCTTCTGCTGCCCCCATCTCTGTAGGCGCTGTTTCAGTTGCCGGTTCTGTGGTGGGGGTGCTAATTGAAGTTGCCGGTTGCGGGCTGGCTTCTCCTTCTGCAGGTGCTTTGGGAATTTCACTAACACTCAGCGTCAGGAAGCGGATGACATTTTCACTAATGCGCATTTCTCGCTGTAAGGGGGCAATGACACTGCCATCAACGCGATAATTCATTTGGACATAAATGCCATCTTGATGCTTCCCAATTTTATAAGCCAGTCGCTTTTTCCCATGATTGCGAATGGTTAAATCTTCGACGCCCCGTTGTTTCAAAAATTCTTGATATCTTTTTACTTCTTGCGACACCTGATCTTGGGGAATATCAGGGCGAATAATGTACATGGTTTCGTAATTGTTTAACATGATGATTCTCCTTATGGACAGATGGCTTGTTGTACACTGCTACAAGCAAGGATTGACCATTCTACTACGAAAGGTTATCACATGACTAGTTTCATTCCCATTGCCAATAGAAGATTGAGAATTAAAGTGAGAACTAGAACCCGGTGAACTTTTGGGCGATTCTCCTCAGTGATAGTCATGGGGATACCAAATCTCAGAAATTTGATCCGCGATCGCGCTAGCTTGGGCAATTGTCTCTCCTAAAACCGTAACATGGCCTAATTTTCGTCCCGGCCGCGCTTTGGTTTTTCCATACCAATAGATATGCGTCTTCGGCAAAGATGCCAGTTGCTGCCGTGTTTCTTCATAGGAGGCTTCTGCTGACTCATAGCCCAATAAATTCACCATCACTGCAGCCTCGCTTATCATCTGAGGGGCAGTTAAAGTCTCCCCGGCGACCGCTTTTAAGTGCATGGCAAACTGGGAAATATCGCAGGCATCGAGGGTATAATGGCCGGAGTTGTGGGTGCGCGGCGCAATTTCATTGACTAAAATTCGGTTATCTTCGGTAAGAAAGAATTCAATGCCGAATACGCCGACCCACTCTAGAGAAGCGAGAAGCGTTTGCGCGATCGCGCTAATTTCTCGGTTTAATTCATTGCTAATCCGTGCGGGGGCAATGACGCGGCGGCACACTTGATCCCGCTGATAGGTTTCTACCACCGGATAAACGACGGTTTCCCCATTGACGCCTCTAGCAGCCATTACAGCCAATTCGCGATCGATGGGGATATAATCTTCCAGTAATACCGGGAGTCCTTGCAGGGTTGCCCAAACCTCATCCAGCGCCTGTTCGTCTTTCACAATAAAGGTGCCTTGCCCGTCATAGCCATGGCGCCTTGCCTTTACCACCAGAGAAAATGCTTCCCCTTGAAGATCCGTTTCTCCAGCAATAACACTTTTGAAGCTGGGAACGGGGATGCCTAACTCTTGGAGATAGCAGCGCTGTTCATATTTATCCAATAAGGGGGCAAGAGAGGCTAAGCTGGGGCAAAAATTCACTTGATCTTGAAATAAACTGAGTCCTGAGATATCAATAAACTCATTTTCAAAGGTAACGACATCGCACACCGAGGCCAATTTTCGCGTTGCCTCTAAATCGGATAGCGGCGCTACAATGGTTTCATCGGCAAGGGGGGTTGCGGGATCATCGGAATTGAACGCTTGCACCCGCAATGAAATCCCAAGTTTTTGGGCTTCAAGGCCCATCATCCAGGCGAGTTGTCCGCCGCCGATTACCCCCACACGTTGTTGATTCATAAGCATCCTAAGGATTTACGAGTTGCCGCGCCAGTTTCGGAATTGACGCCCTCTGCTGTTTCACAAAGCTGGTCGATTTGTCGATTGTCTAAGACGGCATTGCTAAAATCAGCGCCAGTAATATCCGTGTTGTCAAAAACGGCCCGAGTGAGAATGGCATCTTCTAAAATGGCATCGCTGAGATCGGCATTGGTAAAGTCTGCCCCATTGAAGACGGTAAATGTCAGATCCGATCCATGGAGATTGGCATTTCTCATAACAGATTCACTAAAAATGGAACCGCGTAAATCGGCATTGCTTAAATCGGCATTGCTTAAATTGGCCTCGGAAAACTCTCGCAGTTGAAAGGTTTCTCCGGATAAATCTTCTCCTGATAAATCGGCGCTAATAAATGATTCCTGTTGCAAAATACTGCTGCTTTGCGCGATCGCGGCGGAAGGAACAGTCAGCGCTAAGCAAACAAGCAATCCGGTAAGTAAGGGAATAATTCGCTTCATCAGTTTTTCATTAATTCGATTCAGAATTCATTATTAATTGTTCACCTTTAACGGTTAATTGTCCATCCTCATTTTTGACTAGGGCTGATTCATGTACTAATAAATCAAACCAAAATGTGGTTCCTGTACCCAACTCACTCACTAAATGCACAACACTGTGATGTTTTTCCACAATATTGCGAACAATCGACAAGCCTAATCCTGTGCCTTCTAAGGTATGCACTTGGTTTTCTACTCGGAAAAAGCGTTCAAAGATGGCTTCTTTATCTTCGGTATCAATGCCAATCCCAGTATCGGCAATTTCCACGCGCACTTGCGGAGTCGGTTGATAGGGATGATCTTCGGGATCCAGCATATACGCCCGAATCATCACTTTGCCGCCGGATTCGGTAAATTTCAGGGCATTGCCCACTAAATTGGCAAAAACTTGCAGCAGCAAGTCGTAATGGCCCATAACTGGCGGTAAATCCGGCTGTACTTCTTGCAGCAGTTCAATTTCTTGATCCTTGGCGTTAATATGATAACTGCGCAAGGTTTGTTCAATGGGTTGACTCAAATCAACCGCACTCATCTGATAGACTTTTGAAGATTCTAGGCGAGATAAGTCGAGAACATCATTGACTAAGCGGGTTAAACGGTCGGTTTCACTATTGGTGGTTTGTAAAAACTCGCCGCGTTCTTCGGCTGTCAATTCTTCCCCATATTCAGACAGGGTTTCGATAAAGGATTTAATATTAAACAGCGGTGTTCTCAATTCGTGGGAAACGTTGCTAATAAATTGACTCTTGGCTTTATTCAACTCCACTTCTCGGGTAATATCTTGCACCGTAATCGCCAGTCCTTTAATGGTTTCCCGATATTGATCCAACACTTGCGTTAATAAAATGCGAACGGTTCGTTCGTAGGGCGTTGTTAAGGTAATCCGAAATTCGCCGCTATCCCGATGGGATTCCTCAGTTTCTTCTTGTTGGGAAGATTCTTTCGCCAGCACTTCTTGCAACGGTTCACTAATTTCCATTTTCACTTCATGGGGCAGATGATCCAACACATTCTCCCCCACAATCTCTCTCCCTTCCCAGCCAAAAATTCGTTCGGCGGTGGGGTTAACCAGCATGATGTGCAAGTTGGTATCAATTAACACTGCCCCATCGGCAATCGTAGAAACCAGGGTTTCCAGTTTGGCTTTTTCTGCCGTTAATTCTTCAATATTTTGTTCTTCATACCGGGCTAAGCGTTCCGCCATATAGTTGAAACTGGAAATCAGTTCCCCTAGTTCTCCGCCTAGGGGCAATTCGATGCGTTGTTTGAAGTTTCCGGCAGCAATATTTCTCACGCCCACTAACAATTCTTTGATGGGTTTAGTAATGGTGAGGGCATTAAACACCGCCCCTAAAATGACCATTGCCCAAATGGAGATAAACACAGCAATGGTGACATCCCGTGTTAAGTTGGAAGACGCAACCACAGTGGGATTGGGGTTAATCCCCATCGCTAAGATGCCCAAATAGTCATCTTCATAGTTAAGCGGGACAAAAACGTCCGTCACTTCCCCATCAGGGGTGCTATGTTGACGCACAAAGGGCTGATCCGAATCTTTCGCGTAGCTATCCGGCAGTTGAATGCGCCGTTGAATGGTTAGCTTCTTATCGCCTTCTGCTTCCGAGAAGGGAATCCCAAAGCGGATTTTCCCATCCGGTTCCGCATAGAGAATATAGCGGATACTGGAGGTGCTGCTATAAAAGCGTCCGGAAAAAAGCGCCACTTCTGTTAAGTTATCTTCGGCAACCAGCGGGGCGATATTGGCCGCTAAAAGCAGTCCCAAGTCTCGCCCAAACCGAGTATCGTTCATACGGGCATCTTGTTGAATCGTATTCACCGCCCAGAAGGTTAAACCGCTCATCACCAAGGAGACAACAAGTGTCCCCACGGCCATTAAGCGGGTTTGGAGAGTGAATTCCGACCACCAACGGGCAAGAATTTCGCGAATTGTGTTCAAGGCACTAACACCTTCTTTGCCATAGCAACAAGATAGCCAACTTTATTGTTGCATATTTTTGATTGCCTCTGTTGAGTTAAAATAGTCAGGTTAACTGGATGTCGTTAAGAGATACTAAGAGTAAGTGATTGAGCGTTACACTCTGCCCGAAATGGGCGAACTTTGGACGGAACAAGCAAAATTGAAAACCTGGCTGCAGGTGGAGTTGGCAGTTTGTGAAGCCCAAGGGGAATTAGGCGCAATTCCCGAGTCCGCTTTAGCCGAAATCAAAGAGAAAGCCGATTTTGACCCGCAACGGGTGCAAGAAATTGAAGCAGAAGTTCGTCATGATGTCATTGCTTTCTTAACAAATGTTAATGAATATGTGGGACAAGCGGGACGTTATATTCATTTGGGGTTAACCAGTTCCGATGTTTTGGATACTGGGTTGGCTTTGCAGCTGGTAGGAAGTTTAAATCTGATTTTAGAGGAAGTGGAAGCCCTTGCCCAAGCCATTCGCTATCAGGCGCAACAACATCGCTATACGGTGATGGTCGGGCGGTCTCACGGCATTCATGCCGAACCGATCACTTTTGGCTTTAAGTTAGCCGGATGGTTAGCCGAAATCTTCCGCCATCGCGATCGTTTAATTCGCTTGCGCAACGACATTGCCGTGGGCAAAATTTCCGGTGCCGTGGGGACTTATGCCAATATCGATCCCAGAGTGGAGGCACTAGCCTGTGAAAAGTTAGGGTTGCAGCCGGATACCGCTTCCACTCAAATTGTATCGCGCGATCGCCATGGCCAATTTTTGCAGCAACTGGCATTATTGACAGCTTCTCTGGAACGATTTGCTGTAGAAATCCGCAACTTACAACGCACAGATGTTCTAGAAGTGGAAGAATACTTTTCTCAAGGACAGAAAGGGTCTTCCGCCATGCCTCACAAACGCAATCCCATTCGGTCGGAACGGTTAACGGGATTAGCCAGAATTGTCCGCAACAACGCAACAACGGCATTGGAAAATATTCCCCTGTGGCACGAGAGAGATATTTCCCACAGTTCTGCTGAGCGAGTCATCTTTCCCGATAGCTGTATTTTAACCCATTTCATGCTTCGGGAAACGACCGATTTAGTGAAACATCTCTTGGTTTATCCCCAAAATATGGAACGCAACATGAATGTTTATGGCGGGGTCATTTTCAGCCAACGGGTATTGCTGACATTGGTGGAGAAAGGAATGAGTCGGGAAGATGCTTATCAAGTGGTGCAAGGATGTGCCCATCAAGCCTGGAATCAAGCAGAGGGAAACTTTTATGAGCTAATTCGTCAAGATCCCACCGTGCAAAATACCTTATCGGCGAGTGAAATTGACAGTTGTTTTGATCCACAACATCATTTCCAAAATTTAGATGAAATTTATCAACGGTTGGGAATTTAAGGCATAGCCAATTAATTAGTAATCGGCGCAATCTGCCTTCTCTAATTGTTGTGCGCGCAACCAAATAAAAAAAATGGCATCTTTCTTTAACCGATGCTACTACAAAAAAGAAGGTTGACACTCCAACAGAAGCCAGCACGTTGGATTCTTGGGCTGAGTCCAGCCTCCACTGACAGATCAGTATTGGTCTTACGGTCTCATGTCCTACCCGACTACACCTTTTACAGCAAGCACTCTGATGGGTAGCTCCCCAAGCGTTGATTCCCGTGCGCCCCACGGTATTGAATTTCTATTAATCTCCCGACCTTGGTATTTAGAACCACCGGAGCGACGCGACGAGGAAGTGAGGAGATCATGGGGGCAATTCGATTTCGATACGAATTGGTGACATTAGCCTTTATACAACGGTAGGTTCGTATGCCACGACTAGTCCAATATGTCCGTTTTTGCTTAGTCAAATTATAGCAGAAATTTATCGGTTTGCCAAGCTTAACGCACTTGAACCTTTCGCTCGGCTCGCCTTATATCCCTTGCCTAAAGGCGAAGGGGTTTACGGCGACCTTCTATAAGATGATTTTTTTTAATGGTTAACGCAACAGGCGTACCAGGCGTCAATAGGCGCTCATCCTCTTTAGTCGCGTCGAGAATCGCTAACTGAACGTAGGCTGGTCGCGTTGTCGAGCCTTCAAACTGATATCGCCCTCGAATTTCATCCCGCAACCCCCCTGAACGATTAATTTTAGCGACCTCTGCATGATACGTTTTGTCCAGATCGGGAACAGTTACCTTCACTTTGCGACCAACGGAAACGCGTGTCGCTTGATCTTGCGTGAGGAAAGCATCTACCATAACGCGATCGCGCTCTGGTTCCAAAATCAGTACCGTCTCGCCAATTTGGGTAGGTTGACCAATACCTTGTCGAATTTTAGAAACCGTGGCATCAATCGGAGCATCGTACACTTGTGAAAAGATATTTTCCTCGCTGGGATTACTCAGTATCGGTTGTGGCAATTGAAAGTTCTGATTGCGATACTGTTTTTCAAGTTCCCGAATAGCTTGTTGTTGTTTCTCAATTTTGGTTTTATAAACGTTGATTTCTCTTGATTTTTGGGCAATTACTTCAGAAGCCTGGGCCGCTTTTGCTTCTAATTCCGGCACATTGCCATTAAAGCGCTCGCCATTGTAAAAACTCCCCTGCTCTATGGTTGCAAGTATATCTTGTTTGATTTCCACTTCCTTCCTAGCTTCATTCAATTTGCCCTTTACCTCTGCCAAACGAGCTTTCGCATTATCCACTCTCTCTTCGGCAATTGCTCCTTCTCGATTTAGAAACTTAGCTCGTTCTAAACTGTTTTGAGCGGTTTGATATTGTGTTTCCAAAGCCTCAACTTGTGCTTGTGCTTGTTGGAGTTGCTTTTGAGTAATCTGTTCTGAAACTTGTAATTGTTGAACTTCTTGTTTTTGGCGCGATCGCGCAATTCTTAAATTCGCTTTGGCTTCTTCTAGTTCTGTGCGAGTGACTTCCAGCTTTTCTTGCAATCGGTCAACATTATCTATTTTATCTCGAATGAGTTGCTGGAGATTTCTTGCTTCATCTTCGGCCACAAACTGCGCCATCTGCTCATCATATAACCGGAATAAAGGATCGCCAGCTTCCACTTCCATGCCTTCGCTAACATAAAGCTGACTTAATTGTCCGCGATGAGTCGAGATGACCTCTTTATAGGAGCGCGCGATCGCTGCCGAGTCGATATGCATAAACGCGATCGCGCGATACAAAGCAACGCCAGTTGCCGATAAAATCGCCAAACCAAGCAGGGATAAACCAGCGGTTGTCAGCCAAAATTGTTTGCTTGACGTTTTGCTTTTTTTTTCAGGGATTAAAGTTTCTTCAGGAATTGGAGCTTGTTGAGCAACTTGCTGATTGGCAAGTTTTTCAGAATTAATTGTGGGTTCTTCAGGAGTTAGTTTATTGTTTCGAATATCATTACCTATTTGGCGAATCAATTCTTTTTCGGAGGCTCTAATATTAAGAAACCGAAACCCCGTCGTTCTCGTTTTGCTAGAGCGCCAAACAATTTCAGCTTGTAAATCCAGCGAAATTTGAAGTCCTCCTTGGAAGTTAAATGACAAATGAATGGGTAAACAGTCATTAACTTGAAAGTTCCGGTCAAAGTGGTTCAGCTTAAACCCACCAGCACTCCAATCAGAAACAACATAATCAGTGCCATTAACGGTTACAATAATGGGGACATAAAATCTTGTGTCAGAGCGTATTGCTTCATAACGTTTTTCTTTGACATCTTGTTTCTGGTTATCAACGTGTTGGTTAGCTGAATTTTCCTTATTTTTGTTGTTATTCGTCATAAGCCATTTTGTTGTCTATCTACAAATCGCAATTAAATCATTTTGTTACAGGAGTTGAGATCGCTCTTGTAAAGTGTTCTCGACTACGCTATCTAGGGCGAAAATGGCTTTTACTTTCTATAAAAATAAACTCCACATTGATTATCGGGACCTTTAAATATTAGTACTGTGAAATAGCCTAAAATCTGCTCAAATCAACGAATTAAGCTCAAAAAGGAAAAATTGAAGACCCTGTGTTCATAAGAAAGAGGCTAGATCCATGTAAAAATTCCAATTTAAGTGGGCTTGAAGGCGATCGCGCAAGGATGATTTCAATTGCTGATATATGACTATTATAGTATAATTTATGTGATATTAATCGTAAAAAATAGTTGTAAATGTAACTGGAAGCCCTTCGCTATAGTTCTCTTGTTATAGATTCTGCGATCGCGCTGGCAAGTTTGTCTCTATTGCTCTGGCTAGTTCGAAGAGCGCTTTCAATTTCTATATGAACAAAATGACCATTGATTGCGTGATTGTAATCGCTTTGAACGTTTTGGGTAGCAGCCAGAGGGCGGAAGGTTGTGCCCGCCACGTTCCCATTGAGCTTTTGGTTAAGGGCGCTATCTGTCAATAAGGTGTTGTAGACGTAACTGGAAAACCCTCGCTGTTCTAGAATCTTTTCTAAAGTAATGATGGGTTGGGAGATCTCACCTCTCCCATCTGATAAAACAATTTCAGTGTTTTCTGGAAATCCCTTCTCGATGGGATTAGCAAAGCCGTGAATCTGCCAAGTTGTTTGCCTCTCTCTGCTCCAACATTGGTGAACTACTTGAAAAATTGAGTTAATGGGATCACAAACATCGGCACTGCCTACACCATTGGCGTTGCGATGGGCACCTGCCATCAAAAATCCCCAACAATTGGATAAAAGAAAGACTTGCGCAGCGATTTCTGGCGTGAAGCGATCAAACAGAATATGGGGTGCTTCCACTAGATTTTGGGTTGCCGCAGCAGGATTTATAAAATAAGATCCCCAACCTCGTAAACTGTGATCTTTATTTTGGTTTTCCAATAATCCCAGTAACGTTTATTGCGTCGATGATTCGCGAAATTTAATTAAACGATAATTTAGCTCCTTTGCTAATTTTGCTGCTTGGTCAAATTTACCGACGTTAATGGCATTAGCAACATTCCTAAATTGTTTTAATTCATTTGGTTTGGGCGGTTGATATTGATTGGAATATTTAGAGGGAGCAATTTGTTTCAGGCGTTTAACTTGAGCCATTAAATCAATTGCTTCTTGCTTGGTTTCGATTAGGGAAGATGATGTTGATTGATTAAAATAATGGGATTGACAACCCAACAAGTGATTGAATACTAATCCTATTGAGCTTGTTCCCAGATAAAACAATGCTTTTCGTCTAGATAATAATGACATCTCCTATTGCTCTCACGTTCCAAATTAAGAGACTGTTCCTAAAATAAACATTAAGCTTAGCTCAAGAGCAAGCTAACCGTTTCAGCATGAGACGAGTCATAGCAAGGTGAATCAGAGCTTCACT
>PXPI01000031.1 GCA_003021905.1 Cyanobacteria bacterium SW_9_44_58
GAGGAAAAGGCGGTGATTCACAGGAACGATTTGCAATGTTTTGCTGTCCAATTAACCGTTGATTCAGGAAAAGAGACTCAACCCGTAGCGGTAGGGGTTGATCCAGGTAAGCTGTATTCCGGTATTGGGGTTCACTCTTCCAAGGCAACCTTATTTACGGCTCATCTAGAACTGCCATTTGAACGAATTAAGGCTCGCATGGCGGGTCGCGCTATGATGCGCCGGAACAGAAGAGGAAGGCGGATTAACCGTAAAATTCCTTTTAACCAACGTGCCCATCGGCAAAAACGGTTTGATAACCGTCGCGATCACAAACTTCCCCCAAGTATTAAAGCCAATCGGCAACTGGAATATCGGGTAGTGAGGGAGCTATCCCGGCTATTCCCTATTTCTTCTATTATCTACGAAATTGTGAAAGCAAAGGGGAATCAAGGATTCTCCCCTGTTATGGTGGGTCAAAAGGTAATGACTGAACGATGGTTGCCTCAAATTGCCCCGGTTACTACTAAATTTGGTTGGGAAACTTCGGTGAGACGACAATCCCTAGGGTTGGAGAAAGATAGACAGAAATCTAATCAGACCCCTGCCACTCATGCTGTAGATGGGGTGGCGCTGGCTTCCTACCAATTCTTGCAGTATAGAAACCTGAAAGGAGATCAAGGATGGTTTGAAGGAGATGTTGAAATAACCAATTCGCCTTTCTCCATCGTTAAACGCCCTCCAATTAGCCGTCGCCAACTCCACTTAATGGTTCCAGCCAAGGGAGGAGTCAGACGGAACTACGGCGGGACGGTAACGAGACACGGTTTTCAGAAAGGAGATTTCGTGGAAACTGAGAGAAAAGGCACTAAGTATAGAGGTTGGGTAAGCGGAAACACAAAAAACCAGATATCCGTTTCTGGTTTCGACTGGAAAAGAATAGGACAGTTTTCTGCCAATAAGACTCAACTTCTGAAACGTAACACCAACTTGATCGTAAACACATACTAAATAGGAGGCGTGCTTTCCTCTCCCGTTAAACGCGAGGCGTTATAACAGGAGTCTTCAGCACGAAAATAGATGAAACAGATTAAATGGTTAGCAATCGCAATTTTTATTTCTCTCTTTGTGATTTTGGCCAACAGTGATTTATTTGCCAGTGCCGCGCCAAAAGATCCCAAACACTATACCGAACTGGAATTTTCAGAACCGCCGGAAGTAACACTTCCTGACTATGAAAAATATCAGTTGGCGAATGGATTGACGGTTTATTTAATAGAAGATCATGAGTTTCCGTTAGTGGAAGGAACCGCCATGTTTCGAACCGGATCGCGTTTCGAACCCGCAGAAAAAGTGGGATTGGCTTCCCTAACCGGCAACCTGATGCGCAGCGGGGGAACGCAACAGCATCCCGCCGCCCAATTAAATCAACTGTTGGAACAGCGGGCGGCTTCCATTGAAACGGGAATTAGCCGAACCTCAGGCAATGCCAGTTTTAACTGTTTAACCGCCGATTTAGATACCGTCTTTAATTTGTTTGCCGAAGTCATTCAAACCCCCGCCTTTGCCCAGGACAAATTCAACCTGGAAAAACAGCAAATGAAAGGTAGTATTGCCCGACGCAATGATGATCCCGGAGAAATTGCCGATCGCGAATTCAAGCAGTTAATCTATGGGGAAAACAGTCCCTATGCCCGTGTTAGCGAGTATGAGACCTTAACCAATATTGCCCAAGAAGATGTCAGAGACTTTTATCAGCGCTATGTTCGTCCTGAACAGATGTTGTTAGGCATTGTCGGGGATTTTGACAGTAAACAAATGCGCGATCGCATTGCTAAAGCCTTTGGCAATTGGGAAGTTTCTACCCCCGAACCCAACTATGACATTCCCCCCGCAGAACAAGCCAACACTGAGGGAATCCACTTTGTCCAGCAACCGCAACTCAGTCAATCCTATGTGGAAATGGGGCATATCGATGGCACCTTAGATAATCCCGATTATCCGGCATTGCGGGTTTTAAACGGGTCCCTCAACGGCTTTGGCGGTACCTTATACAATGAACTGCGATCGCGCCAAGGATTGGCCTATTCTGTATATGGCGTCTGGGATGCCAATTACGACTATCCTGGAATGTTTATTGCCGGGGGACAAACCAGTTCTCCCACAACCGTTCCCTTTATCAAATCTATGGAAGCGGAAATTCAACAGGTACGGGAAACCCCTCTTTCTGACGATCAACTTCAATATGCCAAAGAATCAATCTTAAATTCATTTATTTTCAACTTTGAACAACCCTCGCAAACCCTTTCTCGCCTCATGCGCTACCAGTATTATGGGTATCCCTCCGACTTTATTTTTGAGTTTCAAAAAGGGGTTAAAGAAACCAGCAAAGAAGATGTGCAACGAGTCGCCAATACTTACTTGCAACCGGAAAAAATGGTAAAACTTGTGGTTGGCAACCGCGAAAATATTAACCCTCCCCTGACCGAGTTAGAAGATAATATCACAACGGTTGATATTTCCATTCCCAAACCCATGTCTGGGAATAAGCCCTAATGCCCTCCCCTTTGTCTCTAAACATCAATTAAAATTGAGTAGAAATTAATTCACTCAGTTGCGGAGGGTTAAGCCATTGGATGAACTGAGAACGGCCCTAGAATTAGCGACAGAAGAAGAATTGCAACAAATTACGGAAATTTTATTTTGTCGCCGCTTTAATCCCTTGGATTATTTCCAAACCCCGGAACCGGCAGAAATTCAAAGTAAAGAACACGCTGCTTGGTTAGATGCCATTGAACATCGCTTTCGGTTTCTCGCGGCAGATGGCTTTACCGTGTTGCGTCAGCGCAGTCAACAATTAAGCTATCGGCAAGTGTTAGTTCGAGTTTGCAGCTACTTAAAAATTTCCGTTTCCCATCAACTGTCCACCACTGATCTGGAAGCGGAGATTTTTCTCCATTTAATGAGTCGGGCTTGGAAAGATCTGCCGGATCAAGAAAAAGCCTCTATTACCGCAAAAGTGCAAGACTCATTGTCAAAAGCGGAGGCTCCTGCCCCCTTGCCGCCGCAAATTCAGCATAACCCCATGAATTTTCTCCTGAAAAGCAGCGGTGTTGTTGCTGTGAGTTCCATTTTACGCCCTTGGCTGTTGCAGCAAATCGGTCGGCAGTTTGCCCTCCACTTTGCCCGCTATCAAGTTGCAAAACAGGCAGTAATTCGGGGAGGAACCGCCGCTGCTGCGCAGTTGCAAAGCCAGATCGCCCTCAAAAGCGCCCAACATGGGATGGCCTTAAGTGCTGCCCGCTATGGGGCAGTGCGAACTGTATTTTCCTTCTTAGGCCCGATTTTATGGGGATGTTTAGCGGCAGATCTCGGCTGGAAAACCATCGCCACCAATTACGGGCGCATTATTCCCACCGTGTTTGCTTTAGCCCAAATTCGCCTCCTCCGTGAAGACGAAGCCCACTGGCAATTTGCTTAATGCTGATTTCAGACCGCTTCCCCCAATTGTGGCATTGGGGACAAAGACTGTTTTTCCTTTTGCCGTTACTTCCAACTTGGGGATCTGTGGGGATATTGGTTGTTGCCCTTGTCGCGATTCAAAAACAGTGGCGAGAACTGCTGAAACGGCCTTTGATTTGGGGATTGATGCTATTAAGCCTGTGGTTGTTGCTGACAGCAGCTATGGCGGAATATCCAAAACCGGCTTGGTTAGGCATTGCCAATTTTATTCCCTTTTTTCTTGTGTTTGCCGGGTTTAATGTGTTGTTGGAAACCCCCAGTCAATTGCGGCGGTTAGCTTGGTTAGCGGTGGCAAGCGCGATTCCTGTTGCCATTTTGGGCATCGGCCAGATTGCGTTGGGTTGGACAACTCCAGATGCTTTACAACCCCTATTGGGATGGGTGCTTGTGGAAGGGGGAAATCCTGACGGGCGTTTGGCAGCGGTGTTTATGTACACCAATATTGCCGCTGCTTATTTATTAGTCATGTTAACCTTTGCCCTTGGGTTGTGGGTGGAAGCCTATCGGTGGCAAAGACAACAGTTTTGGCAATGGTTGGGCTTAACTGCGGTGATTATTCTTTTCGCGATCGCGATCGCGCTAACTAGTTCTCGCAATGCGTGGGCGATCGCGCTGTTAGTAACGGCAATTTATGCGGTTTACCTGCGATGGCACTGGCTGCTGGCTTTGGGAGGCGTTGCGGCCGCGACTGTTGCAGGAGCAGCTTTTGCCCCCTCCCCCATCGACCGTTGGTTGCGTATCATGGTTCCCCGGTATTTCTGGGGGCGTCTCGCGGATCAAACCTACACTCGCCCGGTGGAAACCCTGCGCACTACGCAATGGGAATTTACCTGGAACTTGATCCAACAGCATCCCATTTTCGGTTGGGGCTTGCGCAACTTTACCCCTCTATATCAAGAACAAATGGAGATTTGGCTAGGCCATCCCCATAATTTACCGTTGATGTTAAGTGCAGAAATTGGCATCCCCGGCATGTTACTTTTACTAATTTTAGTTGGCGGCGCGATCGGGCGTGCTAGTGTGTTATTAACCGTTTGGCCTACCCTAGCGCCAACCCCTGGTACTCAACAATGGCAACAAGATCGCTTAATCTTATTAACCTTTATTGCGGCCTTTGGGGCAATCAGCCTTTTTAATTTCCTAGATGTCACCCTATTTGACCTGCGGCTGAATCTCCTGGCATGGTTGCTTCTGGCTGGCATTGACGGCGTCAGTCACTATCACCGCCGCTTGCTGTTTGGAACCCAGCTAATGCGCTAAATGACTTTGAATTGCCCAACGTGCCAACTCAGTGCGATTATGAAGACGGGTTTTATTCAACATATTGGAAACGTGAGACTCCACCGTACGCTGGCTAACATTAAGATTTTCGGCAATTTCCCGATTTGCCAATCCTTGCGCCACCAACTGAACCACCTTAGTTTCAGTGCGAGTTAAGGTTACACCGGCAGGGACTTGAATTTTCTCTCCCTGTTCATAAGTAGGTGTCGTTCCCCCTGCTTGTTGCATAAAGCGATTAGTCTGTTTCAGAGACGATTCCACCTGCGCGACTAATTCTTCCGGTTCAAAAGGCTTGACTAAATAAACATCAGCACCGGTATTTAAGCCTTTGACCCGATCCGAGGTTTGGCCTTTGGCAGATAAAAAGATGACCGGAATCCAACTAATCCGACTATCTTGGCAAATCCGTTCCACCACCTCATAACCATCAATGTCGGGCATCATGATGTCGCAAATAATGAGAGCAGGCACATGATCCTGCAAAATATCAAGGGCATCTTGTCCATTATCAGCGGTGATTACTTCATATCCCTGGAATTCTAAATAGTCTTGCACTAAAAGAATTAAATTGGGATCGTCATCAATTAAGAGCAGTTGCTTGGTTTCGTTTTCCACGTTATCCTTCATTTTGCTTGGTACTGGTGCGATCGTGCCTTTCTAATCTGTCTAAGATTGCGTAAGTGTTATATATTAAATCATACATTCTTACGATAATTTTACTCTGATTATTTCACTCAGAATCAACATTCGGAAGGGGATGAGTCGCTAAAAAATATTCTTCCACTACCTGATTGTTAAGTAAATGATGTTGAATAATTTCTTCGATCGCGCTTGGGGTTGCTTGATTATACCAAACCCCATCCGGATACACTAACAAAATGGGTCCCGAACAACAGACCCGCAAACAATTTGCTTTTGTCCGAAACACACAACTAGGCACTTCCGCCGAGGGCTGATCTAGTCCCAGTTCCGTTAAGCGCCGTTTCAAATAATTCCAAGAAGCTAATCCCTCTTCATGGGAACAGCACTTCGGTTTTGTTTGATCGGCACATAAAAAAATATGGCGTTGAATTTTGTGTAACCCCAACTCCTCAACAGTTTCCTGTAAGGTTTCTAGACCTTCGGAGTCGTTTGTTGTTTGTTGAGTCATAGTTTCGTTTTATCCCACATGCCTTTGCTATATCCTCCTTAATTTAATCATCTCATTTCACTGATGAGCCGCCCTAGGGGGTCCTAGAAAACATAGGTACGGGAACCCACACTCATGCCTTAGTTGCCAAGGTGTTGTTAATTCGGGTAAATTAGCACTCAGAATAAGAGAGTGCTAAAGACAAGGAAGATTGAACTATGGCAACTGTATCTCTAAGTGTCTCTACCGTCAAACCCCTTGCTGATCGCGTTTTTGTCAAACTCAGCGAGCAAGAAGAGAAAACCGCAGGCGGCATTCTCCTGCCCGACACTGCCAAAGAAAAGCCCCAAGTTGGGGAAATCGTTGCCGTTGGTCCCGGAAAACGCAACGATGATGGCAGCCGTACCGAACCGGAAGTCAAAGTCGGAGACCAAGTTCTCTACTCCAAATACGCTGGCACTGATATCAAACTCGGCAACGAAGACTATGTTCTCCTTTCCGAAAAAGATATTCTCGCCGTTGTTAACTAAATCAAGTCAAGAAGAGAAAGAAAAGGAGAATTATTATGGCTAAATCCATTATTTACAACGACCAAGCCCGACGCGCCCTAGAACGCGGCATTGACCTTCTCACCGAATCCGTTGCAGTTACCTTAGGACCCAAAGGACGCAACGTCGTTCTCGAAAAACAATATGGCGCCCCCCAAATCGTTAACGACGGTGTCACCATTGCCAAAGAAATTGAACTGGAAGATCACATCGAGAATACCGGTGTTTCTCTAATTCGTCAAGCCGCTTCCAAAACCAACGATTCTGCCGGCGACGGCACCACCACTTCCATTATCCTTGCTCATGCCCTAGTGAAAGAAGGGTTGAAAAACGTTGCCGCCGGGGCAAACGCCATTGCCCTCAAACGAGGCATTGACAAAGCCGTTGCTTTCTTAGTGGACAAAATCAAAGAGCATTCCACCGATATCAACGACCCCAAATCCATTGAGCAAGTGGGAACCATCTCGGCAGGCAATGATGCTGAAGTTGGGAAAATGATTTCCCAAGCCATGGAAAAAGTGGGCAAAGAAGGGGTCATCTCCCTAGAAGAAGGGAAGTCCATGACCACCGAACTGGAAATCACGGAAGGGATGTGCTTCGATAAAGGGTATATTTCCCCGTATTTCGCCACTGACACCGAACGCATGGAAGCGGTTTTGGATGATCCCTACATCTTGCTCACGGATAAGAAAATTACGGTTATCCAAGACATTGTTCCTATCTTAGAACAAGTATCCCGTTCGGGTAAACCGTTATTAATTATTGCAGAAGACATTGAAAAAGAAGCCCTGGCAACGCTGGTAGTTAACCGGCTTCGCGGCGTCTTGAATGTAGCGGCGGTCAAAGCCCCTGGATTCGGCGATCGCCGTAAGCAAATGCTACAAGACATTGCTGTCTTAACCGGCGGTCAAGTAATTACCGAAGATGCCGGGCTGAAGCTGGAAAGCGCCACCCAGGATATGCTGGGAACGGCTCGTCGCGTCACCATCAATAAAGACAACACCACCGTTGTTGCCGAAGGCAATGATGAAGCGGTGAAAACCCGTTGCGATCAAATTCGCCGTCAAATCGAAGAAACCGATTCCAGCTACGATAAAGAGAAATTGCAAGAACGTCTCGGCAAACTCTCTGGCGGCGTTGCTGTGATTAAAGTGGGCGCAGCCACTGAAACCGAAATGAAAGACCGGAAGCTGCGCTTAGAAGACGCAATCAACGCGACGAAAGCGGCAGTGGAAGAAGGCATTGTTCCCGGCGGCGGCACCACCTTAGCTCACTTAGCCCCAGATTTGGAAAAATGGGCCAAAGAGAATCTCACCGGCGAACCGTTAATTGGCGCTATGATTGTTATGCGTGCCTTGACTGCGCCGCTCAAACGCATTGCTGAAAATGCCGGCGCTAATGGGGCTGTGATCGCAGAGCGGGTTAAAGAGAAAGACTTCAATGTCGGCTATAATGCCGCTGATGACAGCTTCACGGACTTGTTAGAAGCAGGTATTATCGATCCGGCAAAAGTAACCCGTTCCGCCCTGCAAAATGCCGCTTCCATTGCGTCCATGGTTCTAACCACTGAATGCATTGTTGCCGAGAAGACTGAAAAGAAAGAAAAAGCTGGCGCTGGTGCTGGCGATGATTTTGATTATTAATCTCTAACTGCAATCAAAACTGGGACGATCCCGCGATCGTTCCTTAAAGGAAAGGTAAGTCTGCTGAGGCTTACCTTTTTTTTGTTTCCGGGTGGGCTGTTTCGTGTTTAGCAGGAGGGGTGAGAATCCTACGACTACAATCTTTGATTTAGTCGGTAGACGGGGCTTTTAGCTTCCAGTTTCGCTACTTTTTTTCTAAGGTTTGCACCCGTTCTTTGAGTTCAATGACTAAGGTGGCTAGGCGATCGAACATTTCATCCGAGGGGGGAATCATTGGTTGCCGGGGAGAGGGAGAGGGAATTTCCGGTGCCTGGGAAGGGCGGTGAGACGGGGGATCAGTGCGGGAAAGTTGTGATTCCAACTGGGAGATGTGAGACTCTAACCCTATGGTTTGGGCATTGCTGAAATGGGGAACCAATGCCAACAATAGAATTAACAGCAGGCAAAGCAACCAAAAGTGCGGCGTAATGCGTAAAATCATCATTGGTGTCATGGGACCGGGAAATGCTGCGACAACAACAGACAAAACTTGTGCTTATGAACTGGGAAGCGCGATCGCGCAACAAGGTTGGGTTCTGCTTACCGGCGGCCGTCGGGAAGGGGTGATGGAAGCCGCCAATCAAGGGGCCAAAGCCAGCAATGGGTTAACCCTAGGTATTCTTCCCACAGCTGATGAAACGGGAATCTCAGAAGCGGTTGATTTAGCTGTTTTCACAGATATGGGCAATGGCCGCAATAATCTCAATGTTCTCTCCAGTGATGTGGTGGTTGCTTGCGGCATGGCTGCGGGAACCGCTTCCGAAGTTGCCCTTGCTTTGAAAAACGGCAAGTCTGTTATTTTATTAAACAGTTCCGAGACTGCCCAGGAATTTTTCCAATCTCTCAACTCGCAACAAGTCTTTCCCGTTGATTCGGTTGAGAACGCGATCGCGCTCATTCAATCATTGTTATCTTAACGTTTTTGCTATTTTTTTATAAAAAAATGTTGGATATGCATCATATTTTTTTAGTCAAGAAAAGGGTAACATTTGTTACGTTTCTGGTCTGAAGTCGTGGACAAATCCCAATCTACCTCTGCTGAGTTGCAAACCGTTGCCGAATCCTTGCAGTCGCTGGTGCAGTTATCTCAACAATTGCAAAACTTGTTATCCCGGTTCCAAGTGGAAAAACAACAGCAACAGCAGAAAGAGGAGTAAGCGATGTTGGATGCCAATCAGTTAGAAGCGATCGCGCAGGAAGCCCGAATGTGTTTTCTCTATGACGATGCACCGAACTATCAACGGCAATTGGAAGAAGGATTAACGGCCTTATAAGCTCTAAAGAAGTTGGATAATTGTAACATGAGTATGTTATTTTTTATATAGTATTAGTAGAATCGTTTCACTTATTATTTGTTTATTATTTGTTCGATTCAGATTTTTTTGACATCCCTCTTCAGACATAAAAATTAGGAATTAATTTGATTTTCAATCAACCTAGGTTGAGGTGTTCCGATATGGCAGAAACAATAACGCTTACTAAACCTGCAATTCCTATTCCAGCAAAACTTCCTTTTTTAGAATTGATCTGTTGGGATACCAAGGATGTTTATCGGTTAACGCTTCAGGAGATGTTAAACACCTATGAACGAAAATGGGATTACAAAACTCTAGTTAATAAGTTTGATGAAGAAGAACTCAACTTCATCAAAAAACTTGCTCAGCATTATAAATCTTGGTTGCTGAAGTATGAGTTTTCAGCTTGATCATCACAATAAAATTCTTACAATTTTAGAAAGTTTAGATTCAGATTTACTAAAGGAGAGTGAAGCCTATTTTGGCGGTGGAACTCTCCTTAGTTTAGACTTTGGAGAATATCGTTTAAGTCAAGATGTTGATTTCGCTTGCCCAATGCCAGGGCCTGGTTATAAAAAACTTCGTAAAGCGATATTTGATTACGGTATAAAGGGATTATTTAATGATGAAAGTCAAATAAAATTTTGTGGTAATCCAATTAATAATCAATATGGGATTCGTGTATTTGTTGAGGTAAATAATACACTCATCAAAATAGAAATATATATAGAAGCTCGCTTTCAATTAGACCCGCCTCGGTTCCCAAAATGGTCTCCAGTTGCATGTTTAAGTATTAGTGACTGTTTTACATCGAAATTATTATGCAATACAGATCGCTATATGGATGACAGTGCTAAAGGAAAAGATTTAATTGACTTAGCTATTTTGAGACTTCAACATTCAATACCTAAAAGAGCTATAAAAAAGGCTGAACAATCATATGAAGTAATACGTCCTCTAATAGAATCAATCCAACGTTTCCAATCTAGAGAAGAGTTTCGAGAAAAATGGTTTGATGATTTACAAATTGATTCAGAATATCTTCCTAAAATTATAGATGGTATTGATCTTTTAGCAAAAGATTTTGAGTTACCCGCTACAGAGAGGACTTTTAGAGAAGAGTATGACGATTTTTATAAAAAAAATTGTAATAGTAAAATTGAAACTTCTTAATGAAGATTAACCTATGATTCCCTAATTGGGCAAAGTAAAAATAAAAGCTATGAATTCTACTTTAATTCGCCTAGAAGAGATTTGCAAAGTTTACGGTACGGGCAATACTGCCGTACATGCGCTCAACCAGATTAATCTCAATATTGAGGAGGGGGAATACTGCTCAATTATGGGGGCTTCCGGTTCGGGCAAATCCACTGCCATGAATGTCATTGGCTGTTTAGATCGTCCCACCGGCGGGCGTTATTATTTTGAAAATCAAGATGTTTCCCGGCTTTCTCAGGATGCATTAGCGACGATTCGCAATCGCAAAATTGGGTTTGTATTCCAGCAGTTTCATTTGCTTCCCTATTTCACCGCCCTGGATAATGTTATCTTGCCGATGATTTATGCAGATGTTCCTGCAGAAGACAGAAAAGAACGGGCAGCGGTTGCCTTAGAAAAAATGGGACTGGGAAGTCGAATCAATAATAAACCGAATCAATTATCTGGGGGACAACAACAACGGGTTGCTATTGCCCGCGCGATCGTCAATAATCCCAGTTTATTGCTTGCTGATGAACCGACGGGGGCGTTAGACTCCCGCACTGTGAAAGAAGTCTTGGAAATTTTTCAAGATTTGCATGAGAGTGGCATTACTGTGGTTATGGTAACCCATGAAGTGGAAGTTGCCCGGGAAAGTAAACGCATTGTCTGGTTTCGAGATGGGGAAGTAATTTATTCAGACCTTACCCCGGAAGAAATGTTGGAAGTGGCTGTGTCGTAGCAGTCCACTCATATTGTTGCATCATCTCATTGACTGCTTGTTCTAGTGGGGTTAATTCCGAGAAGATTTGATGCTAGGAAAAATAGTATAATAGGTAACAGTAAGGAACAATTTAGAATCGAAATTAGTCGTTAGTCAAAGAATAAAGCAGGATTACGTTCTCAAACTGTTGTGGTAACAGGCATCGTAAATCATCCTTATCTTTGTTTCAGGTACACCAGATATTGCTAAATGTAAAGGAGAAAATATGACAAATACATTGATTTTAGATGGCTCTAATCAGCAGTTACGGGTAGGGTTTAATGCTCAAATCCAAGGTACTGCCGGGCAAGAGTCGATTTTAGTAGAAGACGGCGCCGATGTCGCTTTTACTCCACAAAACGGCGATCGCGTCGATTTAGCGCAAAACTTGGCCAACTATACCATCCAGCGAACCGGTTTAACTCAGTTAACGCTCACTGACAATGATGGCGGCGAAACTATCACGTTAGTTGTTAACCAGGGTCAACAGTTCCAGCTTCGATTTGCTGATGGGGATACGACAGTAAACTTTAACAGCAACGGTGTCATTGTTGGCAGTGAAACGCTTGCTAGCCAAGGCGACGAAGCCGATACGGCCAATATCAGCCTTGGAAATGACTTGTCTGAAGTTTCTCCGGCAATTAATTTTACCTTAACTGAAAGTGCCAATGTTGTTAATGAAGGAGACACCTTAACCTTTACTGTTCAAGCAGATCGAAATGTTCAACAGGATACTCAAGTCAACTTTGATTTGAGCAATAGCGAGATTGATGTTGACGATATTAGCGGAAGCAGTTTAACAGGTACTGCAACCATTGCTGCAGGCAGCGATACTGCTACTTTTTCTTTGGATTTAGTGGAAGATAATATTGCAGAGCCTTCCGAAAACATCATTGCTACGGCAACTGTTAACGGCAACACGCTAACTGCTGATGCAATCGTCAATGACGCTACCACAAGCGGACCCAACACAATTACACTGACTGATGGGACAGATGCCGGCGGTCAGTTTAATGGGACCCCTCAAAACGATCAATTTGTAGGCAATCAGAATAGCTTAAACGGCAGCGATCAATTAAACGGATCCGGCGACGAAGACATTCTGCGAATTACCAACGATGGCAGCGCCAAAAGCTTCTCGGGATTTGAATTAAGCAACATTGAACGAGTTATTGCAACTTCCGATGGCAGCGGTGCAACCAGTTTTGATTTATCAAACTCAACTGGCATTGAAGAAGTAGAATCGCGAAACAGCAGCCAAGACACCAACTTTAATCAGCTGACAAGCCTTGCCGGTATTGTTGTCACTGATCTTACTGCACCAGGGGGGACCGGTACTGAGCCCAATGTTATTGTTCAATACCAGGATAGCGTTGTCGCTAACAGCAATACCGCAACCAGTTTAACTGTTAATGACAGTCAAGCTAGCACCATTCGGATTGGCAGCGTCAGCGATAATAATGCTGGTATCGAAGAACTAACACTAGAGGCTGAGGGCGACAACACCACAATTACAACCCTAGATAGCGACATCGCAACACTGATTTTTCAGGGCGATCAAGATGTTCTAATTGCCAATCCGCTCAACAACACGTTGCGTGAGATTCAAGGGAGCAATGCCCAGGGCAATCTAACCGTTACCCTAAATGCGGGAGGAACCCCTCAAGCCGAGAACATTACCCTTGGCAGCGGCGATGACAATATAACCTTTGATAGCAACCTGGGAAGTCAGGATACTGTTAACTTGGGCCAAGGCCGGGATATCCTAGAAAGCAATCAAACCGGGATTGAAGGTGTGTTTGGCGCTGGCGGCGTTAGCAATACCGAAATTGTCGAAATTGTGGATCGCCTGGGACAAGAAACTACACCCCCTGATGATTTGCCCGCTGACGACTTAATTAGTGTTGGGGTGGATACCATCCAATTGCAAGACGGCTTTGACGATGGAGTTACCATTAATAGTCTATTTGCCAATGTCCCCAATAATACCGCTTCCTTAAGGCTGGATCTGGAAGCAGCTTCTTCCGGCAATACCCTCAACCTTGATGACAGCGGATTTAGCAGTTTATCAAGTCAGCCTGAAGTCACCATCGGAATCGGCGACGAAACGGATAGCGACCTTAACGCCGGTATTGTTGACTTTAACAGCGATGCGGTTACGCCCCTAACGCTCTTTAGCAATGGGACCGGTTCCGGCAGTGCCAACGATTTGCGTCTTTTCAACGCTGGCTTGGAAAGTATTGATATTGACGGTCCTCAGTCGCTGAACCTGCTTGTCAATTGGCAACAAGGAGCGGCAACCAGCCTTGCTGAAATTAACGGTGAAGATGCTGAGGGTGATTTAGATTTAAGCAAAATTCGTTTCGACGGTAGTGTTAACGGAGTCAGTGTTACTGGCGGCAGCGGTGATGACATTCTCTCTGGCGGCGACTATCGGGATCCGACACAGACACCACCCGAAGTTGACCTTGACGGCAATGACACGCTAATCGGCGGCGATGGCAATGATGTCCTCTTTGGCGGATCCGGCGCCGATACTTTGACTGGCGGAAACGGTCAGGATGTTTTCGTTGTACGTCAGCAGTCCGAGTCTTCTGATGCGCAAAAGGATACTATCACTGACTTCGAGAGCGGCAGTGATAGTTTAAATATTGCCGAGCTCCTTAATAATGCACCTCCTGGTGTTACTAACTTTGCTTACCAAGGCGAGCGCAACGGTTTTGGTGCGGCTCAAGGAGCAGTTGGCAATGGAACTGGCACTCTTGAGGCAGTACTCGACACTGATACAAATACGCTGTTCTTCGATTTCAATGATGACGGTACGCTTAACCAAAACGATGCCGCGATCATTCTCGAAAACGTGAGCGATCTCGAAGCGGCGGACTTTAAAGCAGGAATGGCGAACTCCACTTTTGGCGCCAACCTTCCGCAAGTCCCCCCTGCACCTGGTACCGCACCAACTGGGAATAATCTCATCACTACCGGCTCTTCGTTCAATACCATTAATGGCTTTAACATTCAGGGCGATACGAAGACTACCCCGCAAGATGACACCATTGAAGTGCCTGACAATGCGCACCTTAACAATAGTAATTTGGATGGCCAAGGCGGCGTTGATACAGTTAACTTTACTGAAGGCACTGATTATGACTTGGGCACCATCAGTACCATTGCTGGGTTTGGAACCGCAGGTGCTGTTCTTAACCTAACAGGCGGAAGCAATCTAATTGGCAATGAGGCTCAGCTTAACTCGTTTGCTGCCATCAATGGCAATGGCGGCATTCTAAAACCTCAAGGCGATGTTGATATTGTTGGTAATGTTAACGCTGGTAAAACTACTGCAACTGGCTTTAGCACTATTCAGTTTGACGGAGTTACAGTTGGTCAAAATATCCAAGTCAATTTCCAAGAACTGCCGTCAAATGAGATTGATTTTAGAGTTGGCAACCAGGAGTTCACAGTTTCTCCAGGTGGTTCGGCGTTAGTTGACTTCACTACTAGTAACATTACCCTAACTGATTTTGGCGCAAACGGAACTGATACCATTGACCTACGGACAAATGGTACGCTCCGGATTGACGGTAGCAACACTGGAAATTTTGCTAACTCTAGCAGTATCGATCTTGATGGATCTATCAACGCTATCCTTGAGACTGCAGGTAATCTCAATATCAATCAGTTCAACAATGTGACAAACTTTCAAACATTAACATCTGTTGGCAATGGTGTGAACATTACTGATTCCACTGGTAATGCTCGCACGATTCGGGGCGATTCCGGCAACAATACCATTGATGTCCAAGCGGCTACAGCTCAAAAGACCATTGATATTACCCAAGGGGGCGACGATGTAATTGATACGGCAGCAACTACTGCTACTGGACGAGTAACTATCCAAGGTTTTGATGCTGGTGTTGGTGTTGGTCAAGATAAGTTTATCTTCAATGGTGCTGCTACAGATCTAGATGGTACCAATAACTTTGGCGGTACATCTTCAATTGAAGACTTAGGCAGCGGCGACGTCACCTTGGCAGCTGCAACAGAGGTTGGCTTTATCACTAACAACAAATTAAATGATCTCAGTTCTCCAACACCGGATGACCTTGATGGTACTAATCTCCTTAGCGCTCAGGGTGGAACCATTACAGCAAACAGCGGTCAAAATCACAATTTATTTGCCGTTGAAGACCTTTCCGGCAATGTTGGCATCTATCAAGGTAGCGAGGCTGCCAGTGATGCAGATATGGAGTTTTCTGCTAGTGAAATTTCGCTAATTGGTGTCCTAGAGGATACTAATCTGAATGATTTAACACTCCAGAACTTCGGCGACGCTTAAAATTTGGACTAAGCAATAAGCTTGGAGTCGGTTCTTAACAGAGCCGGTTCTTTTTTTGCAATAAATTGCTAAAGCTAATATTGCTGCATTATCTCATTGGTCAGTTGTTCCGATTGTTCCGATGAGATTTGATGCTGGGGAAAATCATTATTGTAAATGACCATGGTTGTGGTGTGATTTTCCTGGAAGCCAATTTGTTTATAAAAGTCTTGTTGATAAGTGGTCATTAAATAAACCCGTTCCACCCCATTGATGCGGGGGTGCGCCAGCATGGTTTCCACTAATTTGCTGCCTAAGCCGATGCCGCGATATTCGGGATGAATGACCACATCCCAAATCGTTGCCCGATACACACAATCTGTGGTGGCGCGGGAAAAGCCAATCAACCGTTCTCCTTCCCAGACGGTAATTACGGGATTGCTATTCGCGATCGCGACTTCCAATCCTTCTTTCGTTCGTCCTTCTGCCCAAAAGGCACAAAGATTGAGCAAGTTTTGCAGCGCAGCAATATCGATTTTGTCGGGATCCTCACAGAATTGAATTGGCGTATTAGTCATAGCGATTGGCAATTGTTGATTCGTTATCCCCTACGATTCAACGTTTCGATGAACCATACTGGCGTTGCTCTAAAACGGATTAATTTCCCAACTGAAACCTGCAGTTCCTCCTACGCCATTACTGGCAGCAGCGGTTAAAACAGTTTAATTTTCAACAGAGGCCATTAATTGTTCTTAGAATTCGACAACGCCGCTTGAGCCGGAACAATATTGACCCGTTTTGATAGCAACGTCATCCCGTTTTCTCGCACAATAATAGCAGATAACCAACGCTTTCCGGGATTTTTGATTTTTCCTAAGCGATAAATGCCCCCTGCCGGTAAAATTTTCAAATCGAACTTTTGGGGCTTTAAGTAGTTGCTGGGCTTAACGTTTTCTTCGATAGCTGTCCCTAGCAATATCCCCTCTCCCAGCGGTTCACGAACGATCACATCGAAGCTGAATTGCTCTCCAACTTTGACTTCATTGGGAGCATTAATTTTTACCCGAGGGGCATTCTCGCCAATATACAATCGAGACTGTTCATTTAAAATTTCTTGGGAGACGATTTTACCATCAACAAACCGTTGGCGCGATCGCAATTCTGCCTGCAGCGTTATATTGCGCTGTTGTTGGTTTCGTGAGCCGCGGATTTTGGTTACGGTTTCTGCAACAATGGCATTGCCCTGTTTTTCCCAGCTTTGCAACTCGACTTGATAATCCAGATTTGAATATTGATCCCAGAATTGTTTGAGTTTTTGCGTTAAGGTTTGGGGACTGCCAGCGACAGTGGTTGCCTCATCGCTATAAGCAGCTTGTACTGCCTCTAAATCGCCATTATTCGCTGCGGTTTCTAGGGCGTTTAGCTGCCTGGTTAAACTTTCCGGGGCGGTATGGGCTGGATTAGCCCAAGCCGGTTTCGGAAAACTGGCACTGAGAGGACATAGCAGGGCAATGGAAGTAGCAAGCGACCATTTTGGCAATTTTTGGAACAAGGAATGGAGCATGGGGTCAGCCTTTGCGTCACATTGACACTCTCACCGCTAACCTTCGGTATAGCGGGAGATTCTTGCTTCTTTTCCTCTTAACTAGATCAACCCGTAGGTTGACCCCCGTCAGACCGAATCCACAAGCATTTTCTAAGGTGCGCTTGCGCTCTGCGCGGGAAACCCGCGCTCAGGTCGCACCTTTTTACTTCTACGGTCTGCCGAGGGTGATATTTTTTGCGAGGTGCTCTCTTAGGGAAGTCAGTCCCTGTATTATCTTACGCGCATTATCGCTTCCCTTAATTATATCACATTTTAATCAAAATAAGGATGTCCTAACGGACGTTTATTGGTTGGGCGCGATTCATGAGGGGCTGGGGTCGGATGTTGTATCGTTAATTAAGCTTCGTCGCTACTCATAATTTGGGGTACCTGGAAGAAATCATCTTCTCGTTCGGGGGCTTGATCCAATAAAGCTTCTCGGTCAGCATAGGAACGAAGTTCATCTTCTCGGGCAATATTTTCTACATCAATGGCGCGAGTGGTAGGCGGCACATCAGTGGTATCCAATTCATTGAGCTGTTCCACATACTCTAGGATACTGCTGAGTTGCCCCGTAAACTCTTCCTCTTGTTCCGGGGTAAGTTCTAAACGCGCTAAATAAGCGATTTTTTGGACTTGTTCGCGATCAATCATAATTGCGGATTAGAAATAAATGTCAATGTCGGAGCGTCCGGTGGTTTTAAGCCAGTTTTGCGCTTCAATATAATTGTTGGGCGCTAGACGAATGGCTTCTTTCCAGTATTCCGCCGCTTGATCAAAGAGAGCTTCCCCCTCTTCTTCGCGGCCTTCTTGTTTGGCTAAGTCCCCCTGATAGTGATGGATAACAGCGGTATTATTCAGGGCTTGCGGGAGACGAGGATTGACCTCAAGCGCTTGTTGATAATACTGGAGCGCTTTTTCGTACTCGCCATTGCTTTGGTGAATCAAGCCTATATTGTACAGGATATAGCTGCGATCGTTGGCATCTTCTTCTAACTTTAGGGCTTCATAATAATTATCCAAGGCCTCCGCATATTCCCCATCGGCTTGGGCTGACATGCCATCTCGGTAGTAGACAAAGGCTTCTTTCGACCGCTTCTGCGTGGGCAGTATCTTTAAGATGATATCTGCCATAACGGTAAATGACTTATCAATAAAGTTGTCATTGCGCTGTGTTCTTGGCATAGCTCTTTCCCAATCAGGTGATGCTTACAAGGAATACGAATCCTTTCATTTTATATTGTACAGCGGTTCTTCTTCTGTCCGGCTATTGTTCTTGACACGCAAAGGAGTCTAAGCATTCCCAATCGTGAATAATAATGGTACCGCCCCGGCGATAAGTTACTGCCCCTTCCATTTGTTTTAATAAACGAATGCATTCTTCGTAGGTAATGCCGATCATCCGTGCCATTTGGTAATAAGAGAGTTTTACATTGATGACATTGCCGTTGGCTTGTGCCGTTGTCCCTTGTTCCTGGGCTTGATATAAAATTAAACGAGCTAGCCGCGCGATCGCGCGCTCGGAAATCAACCCATGTACTGTCTCATGCAAATGCTGCAGGCGTTGGTTAAAGATTTCTAAAATTCGGAGCGCGATCTCAGGAGTGTCGCTAATGGCATCAAGAATCGCCCTTTTATCAACTCTCACTATTTGTGATGTTTCTTGACTAACGACAGTTGCTGGGGCAATTTGATTGCCAAACATGGCAGGGACGGCAAACAGTTCTCCCGAGCGAATAATCCGCACTACCGTTTCTTTCCCCGTGCTAGCTGTTTTCTGAATTTGCAACTTCCCTTCTACCAAAGCAAACAACTTAGCCGGGATACTATCTTTTTCAATCATTACCATTTCGTTTTTGTAATAGGTTCGAAGCTCCGCATAAGGCTGTAATTGATTCAAATTCTTCAACGAAAGATTCTTAAAGATTGAGATTTTTTGGAGTTGTTCTGCAGTAGCCAACATCAAAACTGAGCTACCTCAAAGATGTAGCTGAAAAATTTTGTCATCTTAAAACTATAGCAATTTCTTTCCCCGATACCGAATGTCAGGGAAGAAATTCACCAACACGATTCCCTTCTTGCACTATTAGGAGCAATCCCATCATGAGTACCTCAGCTATCAACCTCAAAACGGCCCCTGGGCATGAAGTGCTGGCAAAAGCCGGAAAAACCGTCCTTCGTCCAGTGGGATTGGAAGCCACTCGCCAACTCCTAGACTGGGCGGAGTTTCAACCAGGCGAAACTGTATTAGAACTCGCTGCCAGTTTTGGAAAGAGTGCCATTTGGCTGGCAAAGCGTTATGGGGTACATGTTGTTGGCATTGAACGCAATCGGAACAGTGTTCGCGTTGCCCAGGAAAACATTCGTCAAGCAGGCTTAGAAGGGCAAGTGGAAGTTCGGGAAGGGAATATTTTCAACTTAACCGACATCACCGAAACGTTTGATTATGTCTTTGCGGAAGCGATTTTGACCATGCAGTCTGCCAGCGGTAAAGCCAAAATCCTAGAAGGGATTCAACAGGTGTTGAAACCGCAAGGAAAATTTCTGTCTCATGAAATGCTTGCTGCTGGAGACAAAGCAGAACTCAATCGCGCTTTATCCCAAGTCATTCGGGTAAATGCTCAACCTCTCTCCGTTGAGGAGTGGCAACAAGCCTGTGAACAAACAGGATTGACTGTTCAACAGTCAAAAACTGGAGAAATGGGATTATTAAACCCAAAGCGGGTCATTGAAGATGAAGGGCTGTTTTCCAGTCTCAAAATTGCGTGGAACGTGTTAACGCAACCGGCAATTCGAGAACGGGTATTGGAAATGAAAAATACCTTTGGTCAATATCGCAACCAACTTGGTTACATCGCATTTTGTGCCAGCAAGGAGGCTTAAATTATGGCTGCTGCAATTACGCAAGCTGATACCACCTATTCCACAACCCTCAACACCCTCATTGAGTATCCCGAAACTGGTATTGTTAGCAAAATTTTTGTCAAAGATGCTCACTCGCAACAAAATCTGTTTTGTTTAGCGGCGGGAACAACTTTAGAAGAACATACCTCCGCCCGCAATGCCACGGTGATGGTTTTAGAGGGAGAAGGAACATTAACCCTAAACAAGGAAAAAATTGCGTTGACACCGGGGGTAGTGGTTTATATGCCCGCTTATGCCCCCCATGCGCTAGAAGCAAGTACCAACTTAGCATTTTGGCTAACACTATCAGAAGCCGACACAAAAGGAGAATAAGTTAATGACTCAACAATTAACGCTCGAAAATCAACAAGCAACAGTTGAAACCTTTAACCAGCATCTTAATTTATCCATACCCCAAATTGAAAAATTGCTCACCCTCAGTTCCAGTGAGTTGCCTGAACAGGAAGCCTTTCAAACTGAATTGGGCAATCTTGATATTTCGTTGCTGCGAGAAACGCTGCCTACTGCCAAGTCTGTACTACAAAATCAGTTGCCGGCATTTTACAATTGGCTTCAGCAAGAACTTGATATTAAACGGGTTCCTAACAGTCCAAACCATACCACAACTTGGGTAGCAAATTTCTTGAACAACCAAGAAAGCATCCAGCATTTGGTGGAATTACACTGCCCTGTTCCGCCAGCATCATTAGAACTGGCTATTCCCAGATTAGTTAGTTTATTTGATCAAGTTGAAGATCCTCAAATTCGTCAACATTGGCAAAGTGCAGTCGCTTTATTATGTCTGGTGTTAGCGGCTGATGCAAGGGAACAATTGCGCAATAACTAGTCAAAGTATCCGAGTTGACATGGCAGGCTGTTCAACTCGCCCATAACCAAGGGAGAGATTCCTGTTGTTGACGTTCAAATTCGGCAATTTTGTCCGCTTTTTCCAAGGTCAAACCAATATCGTCTAACCCATTGAGCAAACAATGTTTCCGAAACTCATCCACGCTAAAGCAAATAATTTCCCCGTTACTGCGCTGAATCGTTTGCTGGGATAAATCCACCGTCATGGTTGCCGTATCCGGATTTTTGGCATCTGCCATCAAGGTATCCACTTGTGCCTGCGGTAATGCAATGGGCAGAATCCCATTTTTCAAACAATTATTAAAGAAAATATCAGCAAAACTGGGCGCGATCACACAGCGAATACCGAAATCCAGTAACGCCCAAGGCGCATGTTCTCGGGAAGAACCACAACCAAAATTGTCACCTGTGATTAAAATTTTGGCGTCTCGATAGGGTTGCTGATTGAGAATAAAATCGGGAATCTCTTCACCATTGTCCTGATAGCGCAGTTCATCAAATAAAACTTTGCCTAGCCCCGTTCGTTTAATGGTTTTAAGATGTTGCTTGGGAATAATCATATCCGTATCAACATTCATCCTGGGTAAGGGGGCAGCGATACCAGTTAGGGTGGTAAACTTATCCATAAGGCTTTTAACTTGCTAATTCTCGTACATCAGTCAATTTACCAGTAACAGCGGCAGCAGCAGCCATAGCAGGGCTAACCAAGTGAGTGCGTCCGCCGCGCCCTTGTCGCCCTTCAAAATTGCGGTTAGAAGTGGAAGCACACCGTTCTCCCGGCTGCAACTGATCCGCATTCATGGCCAAACACATGGAACAACCCGGTTCACGCCAATCAAAACCAGCTTGCTTAAAGATCACATCCAGTCCTTCTTCCTCGGCTTGGTGTTTCACTAATCCCGAACCGGGAACAATCATGGCATCAACGGTATCAGCCACTTTCCGGCTTTCCACCACTTTTGCGACTTCTCGCAAGTCTTCAATGCGGGCATTGGTACAGGATCCAATAAAGACCTTATCCACGGCAATATCCGTTAATTTGGTGCCAGGGGTGAGTCCCATGTACTCCAGCGCCCGTTGAATGGATTCTTGGCGATTGGGATCGCTAGCCTCACTGGGATCGGGAACGCTTCCGGTGATGGGCAAAACATCTTGGGGACTAGTTCCCCAGGTAACCTGCGGAATAATCTCGCTAGGTTGCAAAACGACTTCTTTATCATAAACTGCCCCTTCATCAGAGGGTAACGATTGCCAATAGGCCGCCGCTTTCTCCCAATTGTCGCCTTGGGGGGCAAAGGGACGACCTTTGATGTAATTAAACGTCGTTTCATCCGGCGCAATTAAGCCCGCTCTCGCACCGGCTTCAATGGACATGTTGCAAATCGTCATCCGCCCTTCCATGCTTAAGCTATGGATGGCTTCTCCGGCATATTCAATCACATGACCGGTCCCGCCAGCAGTACCAATTTTACCGATAATGGCCAAAATAATATCTTTTGCCGTTACCCCCACTGGAAGCGTCCCTTCCACCGTAATTTTCATGTTTTTGGGCTTTCTGGCTTGTAGGGTTTGGGTGGCGAGAACATGTTCCACTTCCGAAGTACCAATGCCAAAGGCTAGGGCGCCAAAGGCGCCATGAGTTGACGTATGGCTATCCCCGCAAACAATGGTCATTCCCGGTTGCGTTAATCCCTGTTCAGGGCCGATAATATGAACAATGCCTTGACGTTCATCGCTCATGCGGAATAGGGGAATGCCAAATTTTTCGGCATTGCGTTCCAGGGTTTCTACTTGCAGACGGCTTTGCGGTTCTTTAATCCCTTCCGAACGGTCAGTGGTGGGAACATTATGATCCGCTACCGCGATCGCGGCTTGAGGTTGACGAGGTTTGCGATTGCTTAAACGAAGTCCTTCAAAGGCTTGGGGACTGGTTACTTCATGAATCAGATGACGGTCGATGTAGAGAAGACAAGTGCCGTCGTCTTGTTCGTGCACAAGATGCTGATTCCAGATTTTATCGAATAGAGTTTGCGGTTTGTTCATCGGAGAGTCGCTATAAAAATTAAAATACTGGTAGAGTCTATTTTGCCAAATTTCCTGGGAGGCGGCACAGCATTGTAACCCAATGAAATTGATTTTCCATAACTTAATTTTCTGCTTCCCTAGCTGATGAGGATTGTCCTAATCCTAATTCTTGTCGCAGCAGACGAATAGACTCGGCACTAATGTAGTTGTCGCTGCAAATAATCTCGGGAAAGCGAATTAAGTCTTCTGAAATTTGATCGACAATTTCTTTAACTTGACCGTAACTCCCTTGGTCGCAGATAATGGTTTGCGCTGTGCGGATTAAAACCTTCAGTTTCTGAACATCGCTAGCTTGGGCTGTCATGACGAGAATTTCTTCCCCCCGCAGACTATGAATAATGCGTTCGGCAGCATCGAGAAAGCCCGAACTGAGACTCACAATCCCTAAACAACTGTTTTCCTTTAATTCGTTAATGAGTTTAATTTCTCTAGCATAGTTGTAAATATCAACCGGGATCACGCGAACCGATTTCGGACTCGCGATCGCGTTCACATCTTTGATAAAGTAGCGACTTGTTACCACTGTGGCGGAATCGGTCTCTTCTAAAATATCCACCAGTTGTTCCATGGGGACTAACTGAATGGGAAGGCCCAATGCCGGTTCTAAGTCTTGTAGCATTAATTTGCCGGCCCCAATATCGCTTTGCGGAACCGTTACCAAAACTTGCGCACTGCATTGCAAGCGCCAATTAATTTCTGAGAGAAAAATCTCTCGCACTTGCTGCAGGGAACAACCGAGACTGAGCAATTCATTAATCCCATTTTGAACCACTTGATAAGCAATTTCGGGAATATCTTCTGAATCCGTTGATTGTTTGTGGGCAGTGTATTTGGTTCCCCCTTCATGACCTTGGGCTTTCACATAAATGCCCGATCCCGCTAAGGATTCTACGAGTCCTGTGTCTTCCAATTGGCGATAAACTTTGCTAATCGTGTTGCGGTGCAGTCCTGTCATCATTGCCAGTTGACGGGTACTGGGAAGACGATGGCCGGGAGGATATTGCCGAGACGCGATCGCGAACTGAATTTGATCAAAGAGCTGTTTGGAGGCAGGAATTTCGCTATCTAGCTTTATATGAAACTTTACCATTTACCTGGCGCCTCCTCAATACCTCATGCACTATGCTGTTTCTAGTTTAAGGGATTAATGCCAATTTTGTTATTGGGGTTGCATAATTTTAATGCAAATGCTTTAATGGAGGAGCTAGGGAAAACGCATTCCCTAATTTTTTATTGTCCTCAATTTTTTGGGGGTGTGGCGGAATGGTAGACGCTGCGGACTTAAAATCCGTTGGCCGTTATAGGCCGTGAGAGTTCAAGTCTCTCCACCCCCATCAATTTCAGGCAACCTACTCTCCAGAAGAAGTGCTATCTTAAATGGTGCGAGAGGATGCTCGTAGCGCTCCGCTCCACTATAGCCGAAGGCTTAGTGGTGAGACGGGGCTTTTAAAGGTCGGAGGAAACCTCCGACCCCAGCCCCTCATGAATCGCGCCCAACCAACAAACGTCCGTTAGGACATCCTTATTTTGATTAAATCGCGCATTCGCGCTTGTAGGGTTTCTAGCGCGATCGCTAAATTTATCGGGGAAACTATTCCAGGAAACAAGTGCAACCCCGAGATATTCCCGGTGATGATCTGTGATACTTGATCCACTCCAACGGAAGCCAGCACGTTGGATTCGGGACTCAAACAGAAGTTGCGGGACAAGCCCATCTGACACTTCCTAATCCCACAGACGGGATCCCGCCTGTTTTTAGATTCTTAGCTGCGTTTAAGTCTCGGTCATGATGGGGATGGCAGCTAGGACACTCCCATTCTCTTACTTCCAATTCCAGAGATTCTAAAACATACCCACAGTGACTACAAGTTTTGGAGCTAGGAAACCATTGATCCCGCAAAACAAC
>PXPI01000032.1 GCA_003021905.1 Cyanobacteria bacterium SW_9_44_58
AGTGAAGCTCTGATTCACCTTGCTATGACTCGTCTCATGTTGAAACGGTTAGCTCGCTGTTGAGCTTAGCTTAATGTTTATTTTAGGAACAGTCTCTAATGTCTGCCTTACTAATTAAAGAATTTTCAATGCGCGCGATCGCGCAATAAGTTTCCTTTCTAAAATAGGTAATATTGAAACCGGTTGGAATTAACGATCAAGTTGATTCTGATCTTGTTCCAATTCACTTGCGAGTTGACGCAATTTTTGCTTTAAAGCCTGAGATTGACGAATTAAGCCATCAACTTTCCGTTCTAGGGTATAAAGAAAGACTTGGGACATGCGATCTTTTCTTAAATTAACTGAGAGAAGATCCCGAACAATGCTTTTGGTTAACTCTCGGGCTTCCTTAGCTTGTTTGTAGAGGATTAATTCTTCTTTCATCCTGCTTGATTGCCACAAAACTGAGAGATTATGGTTGTTATTATCGGGTTGGAAAGGGAAAGAAGTAAAATGATGAGTGAAGCTGAGTTAACCATTCCTGATAATGTCACCTTTGAAGACGCGATCGCGCTGACGCAAGATTTGATGGGAAAAATGGAAAATAACGCCATTAGTCCTTCCCAAGTGCAAGAAACGATAAGCGCGTTAGTTGCCAGTTCTAATGGGGCGCGAGGTTTTTTTGTCACTTATCTGAGTTCCGAGTCTCCATTGGCAGATTACCCCTCAGATGAAGTGTTAACGGCTTTAAAAACCTCACCGGAATTGGTCAGTGAATTGTTAGTGAAAAATGTTGCCATGTCCACAGCAATGGCCATTACCCATCGTCGCCAGGAGAATGGAAGTATGGCCCAAGGATCGGCTCGCGTGCAGCGACGCAGCATCCATTTAATCCAACAATTAAATCATGAGTTGATCCAACAACAAGCGCAACAAATGCGAGACAGTGCCCTAACGGGAAAAGGAGAAGCTGAAGTTGCCTTTTTCCAGCGTTGGGGGTATGATGACCAGCAACGGAACGCGATCGCGCAGGCATTAGCCCAGGTTATTGAGACTTAGCCCCGAATCGTTTCGAAATTTGGCGAATAATGCCATTGGCAATGGCCCCTAACATGAGAATTCCCAGGGCTGGTGTAAAAACAGGTTCCCAGAGGTCATACCATAAATCCAGTCCTAAGGGAACATCGGCCCAACGCCCAATTAGCGCGATCGCCAACCAGAAAAAACTGGCAAGTACTAAAAATAAGTTTAGCATTAACGCGCGATCGAGCCATTGTAAGAATTTTTCCTTCATAACTTACAACACCGAATGATTTTTCAACAAATTAGTTCCTCTTGTCCGTTGCACCGGCGAACCGCCAAGGATCAATATTCTATCGCCAAATGCAACTAACTGCCCTTTAAGGAAAGTATGGCGTATGAAGAGGCGTTAGCCAATTCTCAACCAAATGCCGGTCTCTAGGTGTTAACTATTTCCTGCACGGATTAATTAAAAATGATGAAATTTATTCAAAAAAATCATATTGACAGGCTAATCAGGTTAGGCTAATATCTGAATACCTGAAGAGTTATTCAGATATTAAGTTATGACACAGCAAAATGATTGTTGCACTCATGAACACGATCATAGCCATGGTGGAGAGGAGTTTAACTGGAAACGGGAATTAATCCCTGTTGCGATTTCCATTGTGTTATTCCTCATCGGTTTAATTTTTTCTGAACCGCTTCATCGTACCCCTTATAAAATTGCTGAGTATGGAGTGTTTTTACCGGCTTATCTCATTAGTGGTTGGACGGTACTTACCACGGCGGGGCGTAACCTCCTGAAAGGAAAAGTCTTTGATGAAAACTTTTTAATGACCATTGCAACCCTCAGCGCGATCGCGATTCATAAAGTTCCAGAAGCGGTCGCGGTGATGCTGTTTTACCAAGTGGGGGAATTATTCCAAGATTATGCGGTTGGTCGATCTCGACGTTCTATTCAATCGGTGTTAGAAGTCCGTCCTGATACGGCTAACCTCCAAACTTACACCGGTGTTGAAAGCGTTTCCCCGGAAACTGTCCAAGTTGGGGATACTGTGATTGTCAGAGCTGGTGAAAAAGTACCGCTGGATGGGGAAATTATCTCTGGCAACTCTCAACTAGACACTTCAGCACTGACGGGAGAATCCATCCCACAAACCGTACAAGAAGGAGATACTGTACTAGCCGGTTCCATCAACAACTCTGGCGTGTTAACGGTTAAGGTCACAAAACCCTTTGCCGACGCCTCGATTTCTAAAATTCTGGATTTAGTGGAAAACGCTAACAGTAAAAAAGCAGAAACCGAGAAATTTATCACTACCTTTACCCGTTACTATACGCCTGCTGTGGTCTTGTTATCGCTAGCCATTGCCCTGATTCCCCCTTTATTGATGAGTGGGGCAACTCAAGGAGAATGGGTGTATCGAGCTTTAGTTTTACTGGTGATTGCTTGTCCCTGTGGGTTAGTGATTAGTATTCCTCTCGGTTACTTTGGTGGAGTCGGCAACGTAGCAAAAAATGGCATTTTAGTGAAAGGATCGGTTTTTTTAGATGCCCTAACCCAAATCAAAACCGTTGTCTTTGATAAAACCGGAACGCTTACCAAAGGAAACTTCCGTGTCACAGAGATTATTCCCCAAAATGAACTGAGTCAAGGCGAATTACTATCGTTAGCCGCAACAGTGGAATCGCAATCCAATCACCCGATTGCAACATCCATCCGGGAGGCTTATGGGCAACCTGTTGGTGAGTTCAGTTTGCAAAATTATCAAGAAGTCTCTGGACATGGCATCATTGCCGAAATTAAAAATCAGACGGTTTTAGTAGGCAATGATCGGCTGTTGCATCGCGAAAATATCCCCCATGAACCAGAGATCTGTAATTTAGAAGGCACAATTGCGCATACTGCAGTGGATGGCAAATATGGGGGATATCTAGTCATTGCCGATGAAATGAAAGAAGATGCGGTGGCAGCCATCACCTGTCTCAACGCTCGTGGTGTGGAAACCATAATGTTTACTGGGGATAATCAGACCGTTGCCCGAGATATTGCTGATCAATTGGGCATCGATCACTATCGGGCGGAATTACTTCCCGAAGATAAGGTAACTGTCTTAGAGGAAGTTTTACAACAAGTTCCTAGCCAGAAGCATAAAGTTGCCTTTGTTGGGGATGGCATTAATGACGCGCCTGTCATTGCCCGTGCCGATGTCGGGATTGCCATGGGCGGATTCGGTTCCGATGCTGCCATTGAAACCGCCGATGTGGTCATTATGACGGATGCCCCCTCTAAGATATCTCAGGCGATCGCGATCGCGGATAAAACCCGTCAAATTGTCTGGCAAAATATCGGCTTCGCGTTAGGCATTAAAGGGTTATTTATTTTGTTCGGTGCCATGGGATTAGCTACCCTTTGGCAAGCAATTTTTGCCGATGTCGGTGTGGCATTAATTGCCATTTTTAATGCTAATCGAATTTTGAGGTTTAAGGCTTAATCGGTGGTCAAACTATGAACAAGATAAATTGGTATGAAAAAATCGCCCCATTCTACGATTTGGGAACGATGGGAGATTTCTTCTATCGTTATGAAAAAGCACTGGATTTTAATCCGGATTTAGTAGAGGTGCGAAAAGCGATCGCGGATCTTTTGTTAAAACAAGAAAAAAACCCTAAAAAGTATTGTCAATCATCGGCAAGTGTTAGAAGCAAGTCCTGATGAAGCCAGTGCGTATTATCATTTAGGGTTAGCTGTGCGCGATCGCGATCGCATTTCAGAAGCAATTACGAATTTCAAAAAAGCCCTCAATCTTTACCAACAACAAAATAAACTTGAAACAGTCAAAAAGATTAAAACGATTTTGCAGAATTTAGGTAATCCCATTAATGACATCTGATTCTTTCCAACAACACACAGAAACTAATTCCGTTTCGATTCTCCTCATTTAGCATTACGGAGTAGCTTATTTCTCGTTGAGTTTTTTGTGGGTTGGCAACTCCATAGCTTTTCTCTCCTTGCTGTAGCGGGTCACTTGTTTGTTGATATTTTTTCCATTTTTATTGCCCTTTTTGTTAGCAGTATTGCTCAAAATCGGCACCATCAAAAAGAAATAATTAAGGCTTGGGGAGCTTTACTCAACGGATTCTTATTACTTGGTATTGCCATTTTTATTAGTGTTAATGTTTTGATCAATCAGGAACCGTCGCTAACCACAGAAGCCTCTTTTCCCCTACTCGGAATCGCCATTCTCGGCTTAATTATTAAGGTGATTAATGCCAGTTTACTTTCAGAACCTAGTCACCATAACTTAAATCTACGGGGCGTTTTCTTTCACGCGATCGCGGATGCAGTGAATTTTTTCAGCCTGATTGTTGCCTTCTTCGCCATTTTCTTTTTTGGTTGGTTATGGGTAGATCGAGTAGCTAGTCTTGGCATTATCTGTTTTATGGTTGTTAGAGACTGTTCCTAAAGAAAATATAAAGAAGAGGCGCGATCGTTGATAACAAGGGTCAAACTTGAAATAGATGCAACGATTCGCTATTAAAATGACG
>PXPI01000033.1 GCA_003021905.1 Cyanobacteria bacterium SW_9_44_58
CTCATGCACCCCCTCGCTTGATGCAAATCGTCACCCCCGCGAATCACCTTCCCTAATCTGCTTCGCGCTCGATTAGGGACTGTCGCGCTTAATGTTCAAGTAATTGGTAATTGAATATATTGGCGTTTCAGGCGAAAAGAGAAAATTTAGATTTTCCGACACTCAGCCAAACATAAAATTTTCAATTTAGCCCAGTTGTGGTAAGATGGTAGAGGTAGGTATAATAACCAAGTGCTAATCGCCACCTACTAACCACATACTTCAATTAAATTTCTGAGAACCTTCGACTGAGGGACATCTGGAAGAAGTAAAAATAGCTCAGTTAACGTTGGTACGCCCAAGTCGCTGAGAAGCGCCATTTAAATTCCTAACGGAATTTAAATGGTGAGCATGTCATTACCGCAGGAATTGTGGGGAAAAAAACGCCTGTGCAGTCGGTCTGTCGAGGGCATACGTTTCGTTAGCCCAGATAAGAGGCGAAATCCCGTTTGGGAGTAACCAGGAAAACCTAATCGCGAGGTTAGGACGCTTGGGTTGCTAGTTCAGATTCAACCCTGAAAAATATCACTTTTGCTCTCGGAGTCTGTTTGTTTCATGTCGATTTACATTGGTAACTTACCTTACGAAGTTACAGAACAAGAAGTTAATGAAGTCTTTTCCGATTACGGAACTGTCAAGCGTGTAACCATTCCTGTGGATCGCGAAACAGGAAAAGTTCGGGGTTTTTGTTTCGTAGAAATGGAAACGGAAGCTGATGAAGCCCCCGCAATTGAAGCCCTTGATGGTGCAGAATGGATGGGACGATCCTTGCGAGTGAATAAAGCTCGTCCTCGCAAGGAAAATAATGACCGCAACCGAGGGGGTGGCAGAGAAAATCGAGGAAATCGGTTTTAATTCGACTAGCGTTGCTCAAACAATGTTGCTCAAACAATAAGATAGCAGATAGAAATCCTATGCTAAAATAATAGGGGAAACAAGTAAAGTTTTCCCTATTTATTAGTACCAACGGGTTTTGATTAAAGTATAAAAAAACAATTGATTTGCCACGATTGGTAAAATAAACAGATGTCTTCATCAACCCCTGATTCAAGCACAAACGATTCTAATGGGCTTGGTTGATGGAGGCTCTCAGCGTTATTTCTGTTGTATTGTATCAAGGAGGTAAACATCTATGACCCAAGTGACTGTTGGTCAAAATGAAAATATCGAATCGGCACTCCGGCGCTTTAAGCGTCAAGTGTCGAAAGCGGGCATTTTTGCGGATATTAAGCGCACTCGCTTCTATGAAACTCCCATTGAGAAAAAGAAACGTAAAGAAGTAGCTCGCCGGAAAAAGCGTTTTCGCTAAAACATAGGAATTTTGGTGCTTTTCCCCCGCACTTAGGCGGGGATATTTATTGCATGAGTCAATCGCTATTAGAACAGTTTTTTCCCATATGCGCGATCGCGCCCACGCCCAAAGCAATTCGAACGCTACAACCCCTTTGTGAAACCAGTGGAATTACCTTATTTGTTCCCAGTGAATTTCAAACTTATCGGGGCGTTGTTCCCTACACGGAAAAATTAAGCACGCACTTAAACCATATTTGGTCAGACTATCAAGCTATTCTGTTTGTGTTTGCAACAGGGGCAGTGGTGCGGTTGATTGCCCCGCTTTTAAACGATAAATGTCGCGATCCGGCGATTTTAGTGATGGATGATGCCGGAGAAAACATTATTAGCTTATGCGGCGGCCATCAAGGGGGTGGGGAACAACTCAGCCGTTTGTTAGCGCAACAGTTGGGAGGAGAAGCGATTCTGACGGGTGCCTCTGCCAGTTTGCAACTGCCTGGCATTGATGTTATGGGGAAACCTTTCGGTTGGCGTCAAGGCAGGGGAGATTGGACAGAAGTTAGTCGCGCGATCGCGCATCAAACCCCTGTCCGAGTGATTCAGGAAGTAGGTTCTACCCTTTGGCAACAGCATCTTCCTCAAGATTATTGTTTTCAGTTTCATCCAAGGGACACCCAAGCCCAAGCTGAAGTTTGGATTACAGCTTCTGAGCATCACTGGGATGACAAGATAGCGCGAGTGCAATGGCATCCCCGCGTTTTGTGGGTGGGCGTTGGCTGTGAGCGAGGAACGCCTAAAACGGTCATTGAACAGGCATTACAAACCACCTTACAGCAGTATCAGCTAGCCGAAAGCGCGATCGCGGGAATAGCCACCATTGAATTGAAAGCCGATGAAGCCGGCATTCTTGAGTTAGCTCAGAATCGAAACTTCCCGCTCAAAATTTATTCCGCAGAAGAACTCAATCAAGTCACGGTTCCCAATCCCTCCACTGTTGTTGCCCAAGAAGTCGGCACTGGGAGTGTTGCCGAAGCGGCTGCTTTGAAAGCGGCCCAAGCCAGTAGCATCGAGAGGAAACAAGAAATACCTCAACTTCTGGTATCAAAACAAGTGTTTAAGGCTGACAGCGGTGCTGTTACTCTTGCCGTTGCCCGTTCCGAAACCGAATATATCGGACGTACTGGACAGTTGTATCTAGTGGGAACCGGACCTGGGCAAGTAAATCAAATTACTCCGATTGCCCGGACTGCCATTAACCAAGCGGATGCAGTTATCGGTTATTCCCTCTATTTAGATTTAATCCAGTCCTTGCAACGGCCCGGACAAATTATTGAAAGCTACGCCATTACCCAAGAAAAAGAACGGGCTGAGCGTGCGATTGCCTTGGCCAATTGGGGATTAAAGGTCGCTGTTGTCTCCTCTGGCGATGCCGGGATTTATGGCATGGCTGGGTTGGTCTTTGAACAATTAGCCCGGCAACATTGGGATGGAAAAACACCAGGGGTAGAAGTATTGCCGGGGATTACGGCAATGCAAGCTGCGGCAGCGAAAGTGGGTGCCCCGTTGATGCACGATTTCTGTGCAATTAGCCTCAGTGATTTATTAACCCCTTGGGAAATTATCGAAAAGCGGTTAACTGCAGCTGCCCAAGGCGACTTTATTACTGCCTTATACAACCCGCGATCGCGCAGTCGAATGGAACATATCAAAGTCGCGCAAACTATCTTTTGTCGCTATCAGTCTCCAGATACCCCAGTTGCCCTAGTCCGTTCCGTTTCTAGGGAAGATGAAACCATTATTCTCACTTCCTTGCAAGAAATGTTGCAACATCCCATTGATATGCTTACTGTTGTCATTATTGGCAACAGCAGCACTCGGGAACATCAAGGTTGGCTTATTACCCCAAGAGGATATCTTGGTTTTAATCGTTAGCAACTTGGATGAAATGATAAATTAAATTAAAAATAATGGCATTACTTTTGGTATTTTACAAGTATTTTAGGTTGTTCTACAGTGGAGACTACCAATTAATCACATCATATTACATAGTTTCTATTTAATTCAATTGTTAGGAATTATTCTTGACAAAAAGCAAAAAACTTTGGAAATGAAGGATCTACATCCTATCCTATTTTTTTTGTAGCAATTTAAATTGTAAGTGAGCAAATTTTCCCGTATCGAGAAAGCTTTATGCAGTTTTGATATGCCTGTGGTCTAATGCTTATCTCGAATCAATCGCAAAACTTGTTAAGATCAAGTAGAATTTAACGCTTAGCGTGATTTAGGTGCATTAATTTCCCATGCAACGAACTTTTCTTTTAGGGAAAATTCATAATTGTCATGTTACTGAGAGCAACTTGAACTATATGGGCAGTATTGGCATTGATCAAACCCTGTTGGCAGGGGCAGCAATTGAACCCCATGAACAAGTGCAAGTACTTAATATAACGACTGGGGCAAGATTAATAACCTACGCGATCGCGCTGGAAAGCAATTCCGGTCGAATTGAATTAAACGGTGCCGCGGCACGATATGGAGAAGTGGGGGATCGCTTAATTATCCTTACTTATGGCTTACTTACGCCAGAAGAAATCAAAGATCACGAGCCTCATATTATCTTTGTTAATGACAAAAATCAGCCTATCGATCCCTTGCTTGCTCACTCTAGCATTTGGGTGTAACCGTTGCTGAAGCGCGACCCCGCCATTTATTTCCATCAAAAGTAGGCGATTAGACAATCAGGCTAACAATAAACGGATTTATTCAGAAGCTACCATTTGATCAGATTCTGAGGCAGTTTTACCAGATGTGCGCGGCATAAGACCGACACTAATCAGTAATATTAAAATCGCCAACGGATCAAAGAAAAACCAAATCAATTTAATGCTCCAAGGTGCGGGATTTGCTGCAATGGGATTTTCTGGTTTCAGTACCGTTGTGATACTGGAAATCAGGTTAACCACCGAAAAAATGACTGCTATCCAAGTTGCCGGTTTTCGGTAAAATTCAAAGATAATTGCCAGCGCGATCGCGATTTGCACAATCCCCAATAAATAGACAAGCAATGTCCCACTAATGGGCAATTGTCCGTAAAACATCTGGTAGGGTTGAACCCAGTTTTGAACGAACAATAATTTGGAAAGTCCCCAAAATCCAACAGCTAGCCCTGCAGCGAGACGCAGGAAAATCATGAACGTTCTTTCCATAAAATTAATCCTCTATCAACAGCGAGATGACAATATTTATGATGGTAGAAATTGATTAATTTTTCCTGAGCATGTTCACTCATAACAGCATCAATTCTAGCTGTATGAACTTCAATCGTTAAACTAAGAAAAGTGAAGCGATTCCAAACTCACTTGTAACAATGAATATTATTCGTGCTTATATTACGCCATTGCTTGTCATTCTCACCTTTTTTGTCGCCCTATTAGTAGTCAGTGCCCGCATTTTCCTGCCTGATGATATGATCGCGCCAGCGCCGGTGGAAGAATCAGTGGAGTCAGCCCAAGAAAGCATCCCTTCCAATCAACCGGAAAGTTAAGAAAAAAAAGCGGTAGAACATGATGCTCTACCGCCTAGCAACTAAATTAAGGGATTAACAGCAATTAAGGTGACTTACTTAATTACTCCGATCCTTGAGGAAGCAGTTCTTTCTTTTCTTGTTTCGGAAAGACCTTAACTTCGCCTTCTACCACATCAACTGTGGCTGTATCTCCTTCCGTTAAGCGACCGGAAAGCATTTCTTCAGCAAGGATATCTTCTAACAAGCGCATAATTGCCCGACGAAGAGGACGCGCGCCATAGGTTTGGCTGTATCCTTCTTCCAGCAACCGCTCTTTGAACGCCTCAGTTACTTCTAGCTTAATGTCTTGCTCCGTAAGACGGGAGAAGACTTCGCGCAACATAATTTCGGAAATTTCTTTGACTTCGTCGCGGTTGAGTTGACGGAAGACAATGATTTCGTCAAGACGGTTGAGGAACTCAGGACGGAAGTATTGCTTCAGTTCTTCGTTAACCAAGGAACGAATGCGGTTGTATTGGGATTCAGCTTCGTCATCGCTAAGCTCAAAGCCTAAACCGCCGCCACCTTTTTCAATAACCTTGGAACCGATATTGGAGGTCATGATTAACAAGGTGTTCTTGAAGTCCACCGTGCGACCTTTCGCATCGGTAAGGCGACCGTCTTCTAAAATTTGCAGCAGCATATTGAAGACGTCGGGGTGGGCTTTTTCAATTTCGTCGAAGAGAACGACGGTATAAGGACGACGGCGCACTGCTTCCGTCAGCTGCCCGCCTTCGTTGTAGCCCACATATCCCGGTGGGGAACCGATGAGCTTGGAAACCGTATGCCGTTCCATAAACTCGGACATATCAAGGCGGATCATGGCATCTTCTTCACCGAAGAAGTAGCTTGCCAGTGCCTTGGTGAGCTCGGTTTTACCCACACCGGTTGGCCCGGAGAAGACAAAGCTAGCAATAGGACGGTTGGGGTTTTTCAACCCGACACGGGCGCGGCGAATGGCGCGAGAGACAGCTGTAACGGCTTCTTCTTGGCCGATGAGACGTTCGTGTAACGTGTCTTCCAGGTGCAACAGTTTTTCCGATTCGGTTTCGGTGATTTTGCTGACGGGAACGCCGGTCCAAGAAGAGACAATGTTGGCAATTTCTTCCACATCCACGACTGGTCCGGCTTGATCATCTTGATTGGTTTCAGTATTCTCTTTTGCCGAGGCAAGGGAACGGATTTCGTTTTTGATTTCCATTTCGCGATCGCGCAGTTCCCCAGCGCGATCAAAGTCTTGGGACCGAACCGCGTCGTCTTTTTGTTTCAGGACTTGTCGCAGTTCTTGGTCTAACTCTTTCGCTGCAGGGGGAAGTTGCGAGTTGATCAAACGCACCCGTGAACCGGCTTCGTCAATGAGGTCAATGGCTTTATCCGGGAGGTAGCGATCTGAAATGTAGCGATCGGAGAGCTTGGCGGCTTCCTGTATCGCCTCATCGGTAATTCTCAGTTTATGGTGCTGTTCATAGCGATCGCGCAACCCATAGAGAATTTCCACGGTTTCTTCGATGGAAGGCTCTCCTACAGTTACCGGTTGAAAACGGCGTTCTAACGCCGCATCCCGTTCAATGTGCTTGCGATATTCATCGAGGGTGGTAGCGCCAATACATTGCAATTCTCCTCGCGCCAGGGCAGGCTTGAGAATATTGGCGGCATCGATGGCGCCTTCGGCTGCACCAGCCCCAATTAAGGTATGGACTTCGTCAATGGCCAAAATAACGTTGCCAGCTTGACGAATTTCGTCCATGATTTTTTTCAGACGTTCTTCAAATTCTCCGCGATATTTGGTGCCGGCAACGAGAAGACCAATATCGAGGGTAACCACCCGTTTGTTTTCCAGGATATCGGGAACATCTTGATTGGCAATGCGTTGGGCTAAGCCTTCCGCGATCGCGGTTTTTCCAACACCGGGTTCCCCAATTAAGACGGGATTGTTTTTGGTACGCCGTCCTAAAATTTGGATTACCCGTTCAATTTCAGTCTGACGGCCTACCACGGGATCCAGTTTGTTATCAGTGGCTAATTGCGTCAGGTTGGAACCAAATTCATCGAGGGTTGGGGTTTTGGTTCTACCTTGATTGCTGCCCGTGGAGACTTCGGCGGTCTCTCCTAGCATCCGAATCACTTGGGTGCGAACTTTGGAGAGGTCAACGCCTAAGTTTTCCAACACCCGTGCTGCCACACCTTCTCCTTCCCGAATCAAACCGAGGAGAAGATGTTCGGTGCCGATATAGTTATGTCCCAGTTGCCGCGCTTCTTCTAGAGAAAGTTCAAGAACGCGCTTCGCTCTAGGGGTAAAGGGGATTTCCACCGCCACAAACCCGGAACCGCGTCCAATAATTTTTTCTACTTCAATGCGGGCGTCTTTGAGGTTAACCCCCATTGATTTGAGAACTTTTGCTGCAACTCCGGTTCCTTCTCCAATTAAACCGAGGAGGATTTGTTCTGTGCCAACGAAATTATGGCCAAGGCGACGTGCTTCCTCTTGGGCAAGCATGATCACCTTAATTGCTTTTTCTGTGAAGCGTTCAAACATAGCTTATTGTTATCACCTGCTGCGTGCCCTTGTTAAGCTGATTCTAACATATGCGATCCCCTGGTTGGTGTCTCTTTTTACGTTCCAACCCACCAAATTATGCTAGGGAGTATTTACTTTTCGGGCATAATAATTTATACAATTTTTAATAATTAAAGCCTTCCCCACTTTGCAAGATATGCCATCCCTTCGTCAAGAGGTCAGCACATCTTTTTTCCTGCAATTTTTTCAGTTGTTCGGCAAATTCCGGTTCATCTAGGCGAGAGCGCCATAAAATCAAAGCATCTTCCGGGGGCATAGGATAATAATCTTTGCGACGCCCCGCAATTTCAAATCCGAGTTTTTGGTAAAGCGCGATCGCGGCGGTATTGGAAACTCTCACTTCAAGAGTGGCGCGTTCTAGAGGCCAAGTTCTCGCTCCCTCTAGCAAGCAACAGAGCAAAAGTTCTCCCAATCCCTGTCCCCGGTAATCGGGATGAATTCCCAGCAAGGTAATGTGGGCTTCTTCAACAATGGCCCAAAAACAGCCGATTCCGATTAGTTGCTGTTTTGATTCGGAGTTTTCCTGAACGAGAGTTAGCAAGAAGCTATTGGGGCTAGCGATTTCTCGCTCATAGGCGCCTTTTGTCCAAATTCCCCCAAAACAAACTTGATCGAGGCTGAGGACTTGTTCCAGTTGTTGGTTTTTTAGGGGTTGGATGGTTACTTGCATCTGATTGCCGCTAATAAGTCTGATTTTTCCTAATGGAAATGCCCCAAGAAATGATAGCAGCGAGGGCTTCTGCACTAAGGCTGAGCAAGCGAAACAGGGCAACACTACTGAGTAGAATGGCTGGGGAGAAGGTCTGATTTAAAAGCGCGATCGCGCTGCTTTCAAAAACGCCAATGCCGCCGGGAAACGGAATAATTAATCCCAAACACCAGGAAAGACTAAAGACACCCAACAGTAACGGCAACTGACTGAAATTGAGCGACGTAAAACCGGCTAGCGTAATAATAAAGCCGCTGCCGCGCAACACGACAAATCCCATTTCTCCGAGTAATGGAAACCAAGGATAGTATTTAATTTGCAAGCGAGTTTCCGGTGAAGCCGTTTTCTTGAGACGAGACAATCGATTTAAAAGGGGATTAAAGAAACGGGGATAAAGAATAATTAAAATACTGCTTGCAAACACCAAGGGAAGCCATTGATAAACGGGAGTTTTCTCAGCAATGAAATCACCGGTTTGAAAGGTTGCTAGAGCAATTAAAACGGCAGCGGCTGCCATTAAAAGCGGTTCTAATAACGTGGTTAAGCTCGCTGCTTCTAAAGAACTGCCAGCGGCTTGTACCGCACGAATACGCCCGTAAAAATGCCAAACATTGCCCGGTATATATTTGGCTAAATTGGTTTGTAAATAAACCGGTAAAACCCAAGTTAATGGGGCAGGCTGTTGTAGAAACTTTAGAATTCCCGCCCAGACAATTCCCGACCAAATATGGGCCAGGAAAGTTAATAAAAGCGCGATGACGCTAAACTGAATTAAGGAAGCATGGAAATTGATGGCAACAACGTCTTGCCAATGGTCGCGAAAGGTTTTCACTAAGAAAAAAAGTGTTGCTCCTAGGATCAACCAGCGAAAAAATTTCACCAAATTTACCTATCCCTTTTTGCGGCTTGATAACGAGGACGGGATTGGCGAGAATAACGACTTTTTTTGCGCCGGCTGCTTTTTCTCAGTTCCTGACTAACTTCGACAAACATATCTCGTCTTAAGATGGGATAATTGCTTACCCAAATATCGAGTTGGGGGAAATAGGCATCGCTAATTTTGCTAATGCGACTGAGATCGGGATCTTTTGATAAGAGCAATAATTCCACCACATGACCAGGCTTGATATTGCGGTGGAGACGACGCAGGGGGGCTTGCAGCTGCACTTCAAAGCCGTTTTTGTCTCCGACTTGCACATTAATTCGTCGTTCTCGGTTTTCGACAATCACTAATTCCCCTTCTTCGTTGACGGTTTCTTCTTTTCCCACCAACTCCTCACTGACAAACACTTCCAATACCTGCCCCCGCCAAAATCCGCTGTAGGGAAAACGCCGGTAAGTGAGATTGCGCCGTGTTGCCCAATACACAGGAGACCATAACCAATACAACCCCGCGATCGCGCAAAATAAAGAAATCGTGGCCCCACTGCTGTTGGTAATTTCCCCAAGCAACCAAATAACCACTACCCCCACAAAAGAAATCAGCAATTTGCGGAGAAAATCAGGCCACTCGCCAGCATAATACCGATATTGTTCTGCTGTTGCAGTAAAAGGAACTAATTGCTCAAATTTTTCGCGTGTAATTGGAACTAGCATGACATTACCAGAGGATGGGCAAGCTTTTTAGATTGTATCAGTTCCACTTCTGAAGAGGGCAGTTTTAGTCATGATGCCTCTCAGTGGAAGTTGCCTCCATTAAACTGGAAAAGCGCTGTTTTTTTTTGAGATCCTTATGCAACCTGTTGATTTAACGACATTGAGAGCGGTTTGTGCTGAGCTTCGGGCGGGTTGGCTGCCAGCTCGTTTAGAACAAGTTTATCAGCGCGATCGCGTTACCATTGCTTTAGCCCTACGCACCCTCAAAGGACGAGACTGGCTAACGATTTCCTGGCATCCGCAAGCGGCCAGAATCTGCCTTGATGATGCCCCGCCGCGCACGCCTGATACATTTACTTTTAGCGATCAATTACGTCACCAACTCCAAGGATTAGCCCTGAGTGCCATGCCTTTGATTTCTCCTTGGGAACGGGTAATTGATTTCCAATTTGCTTCTCGACCGGGGGATCCGCCCTTATGGCATCTCTATGCTGAGATTATTACCAAATACAGCAACTTAATCCTCACTGACGATAAACAGGAAATTATCACCGCTGCCCATCAAGTGCATCCGGAAAAATCCAGTCTGCGTCCGGTGCAAACGGGAGAACTTTATGAACCGCCGCCGCCTCTAACGGGAAGCATTCCCAGTTGCGATGAATCCCAAGCCAGTTGGCAAGAACGGGTAAGCTTAATTCCGCGTGAATTGAAACGACAAGTTTTAGAAACCTATCGCGGTTTGGGACCGCATTTAGTTACCGCAATGATTCAACGCGCCGGATTAGATCCTAAACAAACCGCCGATACCCTAACGCAACAGAATTGGAATACCCTGTTTCAAGTTTGGCAAGAATGGCTGCATATCCTGGAAACGGAACAATTTCAACCGGGTTGGACAGAAAACGGTTTTACTGTTTTGGGATGGGGCATGATTGAATCGGTTTCCTCAGCCCAAGTTCTACTCAAAGAATACTACAGGGAACAACTCAATCAACAGACCTTTAAGCAAATCCATCATCAATTGCTGCAGAAGGTTACCCATTTAATCAAAAAACAAACCCAGAAAAAAGAAAAGTTCCAAGAACGCCTGCAACAGTCTAAGGATGCTGAACTGTATCGCCAACGGGGAGATTTGCTAATGGCCTATTCCTATCAATATGAACCGGGGGCTTCTTCCATGCAACTGCCGGAGTTTGAAACCGGCGAATTGGTTACGATTCCCCTGAACCCAGAAAAAAATGCGGTGCAAAATGCTCAAGGCTATTACAAAAAGCATCAAAAGTTAAAACGTTCCCGTCTGGCAATTGAACCTTTGTTGGTAGAGACAAACCAAGAAATTAGTTATCTGCAACAGGTGGAAGCAACGCTCAAACAGTTAGAAGGCTATCAGCACACTGAAGATTTACAAACGCTCAAAGAAATTCAAGAAGAACTTATTGAACAGGGATATATTATTCCGCAACGAGAACGAAGCAGTTCTGAGCAAGCGCAACCCATTACTTACGATACCCCCAATGGCTATGAAGTTTTAGTGGGACGCAATAATCGACAAAATGACCAGTTAACCTTTCGGACTGCCGTTGATTATGACTTGTGGTTTCATCCCCAGGAAATTCCAGGGAGTCATGTGTTATTGCGCCTACCCCCAGGGGCAGTTCCCGATGAACCCGATTTACAGTTTGTTGCCAATGTTGCCGCTTACTACAGTCGCGGGCGGGAAAGCCAACAAGTGCCTGTGGTTTATACCAAGCCCAAGCATGTTTATAAGCCCAAAGGGGCAAAACCGGGAATGGCTATCTATGATCATGAGACGGTGATTTGGGGATATCCTGATGAAATCAAACCTGAGCGCGATCGGTCTTAAATGATTTAGTATTTGTTATCAGGGCAAACAGTGGTTCACCCGGACAGGAATTCTAATTCTTAATGAATATTATAGTTACTGTTGGTGGAATTATTGCTATTTATCTATCGATTATGGGTTATGGAAAACCTCAAGGAACTACTGCAAACTAATACGATTTTTGTGGGAGAAGTTCTGGCGAATTATTTTTCTCAACAACTGGAACGTCTATCCCCTTTAGAAGAACAAATTATTGATCAACTCGCGATCGCGCCTAAAGGATTAACTTTAAATGAAATTCAAACCCATCTGCCTGAAACCAATGATTTATCTGATGTCATGACAGCGCTTAATTCTCTTAATCGACGCTGTTTGTTAGAAAAGTATCCTCAAAATCAAGTTACTTATTTTACCTTAATTCCCAGCATAAAAAAATATGTGAGCCTCAAAGGATAAGGAACCAATTATATCAAGAGATTTGGTCGAAGCTTCCCCACGAATCAGGGTCTGACTGTGTTAAAATTGCTCCGACTTAGAACCAGGATTTGATCTTTTCTTATTGTGAGTGATCGCGCTATCCACATCTTCCTTCTTGATGCCGATTTCGTCTTTCTGGAAGGACTCGCGAAAGTCCTCAATGCCCAAGACGATATGGAAATTGTCGCTCAAACCCAAACCCCTGAACAAGCACGCAATCAACTCCCGAGCTTAACCGCTTTTCCGGATCTGTTGGTTTTAGACATCAACCTTACTCTAGATCAACAGACAACATCAGGTGTCCAGTTTTGTCAGGAAATTAAGCACACCTACCCTAACTTGCCGCTGTTTTTGCTAACGACTGTAAGCGATGCTGCTGTCTTGCGATTATTGCGAAATCTTGGCATTGAAGGATATGCGCAAAAACGGACAGCGATTGCCGAATTAATGAGTGCCCTCCGTCAAGTCGCCAGAGGAGAACTCTATTGGCAACAACAAACAACAAGAGAAGCTCGTTCCTTACAACTTCCCCCAGCTTCTTCGCCGCCCCAACCCATTACCCCGCCCCGTTGGTTGATCCGTCAACGAGAAACAGGATTAGCAGAAATTGAACGGAACTTAAAACAAGTGGAAAATGTTATCCAAACAGAAGAGCTTTCCACCTTTGATTGGCTGTTTTGGAGCGGTTTACGGCGAGAATTAAAAGCGGCACAGTGGATCGTAAAGCAATTGTTGCCGGTAGAAGTGGTTGTGGTTAACGATAACAGTGAGAAAGAAGAACCGAAAACCGGCAATAATGTTGTAAAATCCAATCCATCTCCTCCCCTCCTTAATGCCTTGCCGACATCTCTTAGCGAAACCCTGTTGCAAACCACCTTAGGAAAAATTCAGCTGGGCTTAGTCAATACAACGAGTTATACCCTCGAAATTGATATCCTAAACCCGGAAAAAAAGCGAGAAGTATTATATTTAGTTGTCCAAGAATTTCAAGCAATCCTAACCCAAATCGAATTTGTTCAACTAACTGCCCAAGATTTACCCGAGAGACGCTCATTGCTGTTGCGAGAACTATGGCAAACTTGTTTAACCCGATGGATTGGCAAATATGTTTCTCTAGCCGAGTTTCCTGCAATGTCAGTTTCCATTGCCGATTTTGTCATACGAGAAGCCCCAGTTGTGGAAAGCATGCGGTTAAATAAACTGCCGGAGGTGACGCCTTTGTTTGCTTATTTGCTATATGAACAGCCCTTAGAAATTGACAATGTTGCCTATCGCCCCGACTCGCCGGAAGCACAAGCCCGTGCCGAGATGTTATTCCATAATCTGATTCTGGAAGTTGCCAATGGCGTCATGCAAGTGATTTTAAATCAGTTCGGGGAACAAGAAGTTGTTAAAACTTCCCTCTATCAAAATCAATATCGATCGTCTCGGGAAATTGCCCGGTTTCGCAACGAATTATCTTGGCAGTATCGGCAACTTTACTATATTCAAGAACCGAAAGCCATCTTTGAAAGTCGTTATGACTTGTTTGTGCTGCGGGGCAACCGCATTCAAACGAAATCCATTTATGCTCCCCGAAAAGAAGATTTGAACCAGTTGCAAGGGATTCGTTTCCTGATGACGATTGCTTTAGAATTGAGAGATGCGATCGCGCCTCGGGTTCGAGCGATTTTCGGTGTCTTGGGAGAAGCAGCGGTTTATCTGTTAACGCAAGTGATTGGACGGGGCATCGGTTTAATCGGACGAGGAATTCTACAAGGCATTGGCAAGAGTGTTGAGAGTAAGCGCGATCGGCAATAATTAAACCGACATTGACCCTAAGCCGGATAAATCCGTAAGCGTCGATTCGGTTCTTCCCCAAAACTATCCGACTTTAGACGATAATGTTCTGCCAGTTCATGTTGCATCTTTCTAAGTTTCGGCGGGCGCGGCAATAACTCCACCGGCTGTCCTTTGGGGATGACAATCTGTTCCACTGCCAATCGCGCTTCTTCTAAGGCTTCGATTTCATCTTCATTGCGACCCTCCCTCAACATCTGATAATTATTCAATCCCTCATCGTTGCTGGGATCCATATCCAGGACTCGTTGGAGGGTGCGCGTAATTTGGGGAAGCGTGTTCGATTTCACCACATGAATGGGAATTTCCTTAGTTTTTGCCATTTGACGCAATTTAGAATGGTTTTTAACCTGCGATCGCAGTGCCAGTACCGCATCAGCATAATCAATGTCTTTGGTCAAAACCACCGGCAATTTTGACAACTCCAGCACCTGATCCAACAAATTGCGACTAATGCCATAGGGATAGAGATAAACGGGCCAATCTTCCCCATTGGGGCCAGGAGTACGCACTTTATTGCTATCTTGTTCCGCTTGTTGCCAAGATTGATCGAGCATCTTCTCAAATTCGGCATTGGGAGAGGGAGAAGAGTCAACTGGGGTCATTTGTCCCGATGCTCGCCAACCGGTGGGACGGGGGACAACTGGATTCTGGAGTTGCGTTGTTCCATTCATCGGGGATTGATTCTCTTGTTGATAAACTTCTACTTCCCCTTGTTCGTTTGTCGCTCTCACTTCCGTTGCTGGGTCATGACCGCGCAATAATTGGTCAATGGTTTCCGAGACTTCTTTATGGACAACCCAGCGTTGTCGTTCCAGCATTTCCACGGCAATATCAAAGGTGGGCAGTGCCTTACGCTCTAAAACCGTTTTTTGAGAGCCGCGGCGTCGCGCTTCGTCATCTCCCAAGGTAACGGCTTGAATGCCGCCGATTAAGTCGGAGAGGGTGGGATTTTTAATTAAATTATCCAAACGGTTGCCGTGGGCAGTTCCTACCAACTGCACCCCCCGTTCAGCAATGGTACGCGCTGCCAGGGCTTCTAACTCAGTGCCAATCTCATCAATGACAATGACTTCGGGCATATGATTTTCCACCGCCTCAATCATCACTTGATGTTGCAATTCGGGACTGGATACCTGCATCCGTCGCGCCCGTCCAATGGAGGGGTGAGGAACATCGCCATCCCCAGCAATTTCGTTGGAGGTATCGATAATGACCACCCGTTTATTCAAATCGTCCGCCAAAACACGCGCAATTTCCCGTAAGGCAGTGGTTTTCCCTACCCCCGGACGACCTAGCATTAAAATCGACCGTCCGGTTTCTACTAAATCCCGAATCATGCCGATGGTGCCGTAAACTGCCCGGCCAATGCGACAGGTCAAACCGATAATTTCGCCGGTACGGTTGCGCATGGCGCTAATCCGGTGTAAGGTGCGTTCAATGCCGGCTCGGTTATCGCCGCTGAACATCCCCACGCGATCGCTGCAAAATTGAATGTCTTCCCGGGTAACGGGATCTTCACTGAGGTATTCCCAATGGTGTGCAAAGCGGGCTTCCGGTTTCCGCCCCAGGTCAATCACCACTTCAATCAGTTCTCCTCTGGAACCGTGATCGCTGAGTTGCTTGGAAATTTTCGGGGGAAGGGTAGCTAATAAGGCATCTAAGTCATCAGTTACCTGCATCCGTTGCACTAAAGGCTTTTCTGTCTCATTAACCGTCTCCTGATCGAATTGATTTTGCTGGTCTAATTGGCGTTGATTTTGACTCACCATAAACGTTTCTAACAGGTTAATTCTGTTCGCGATTCACGATTTGCAAGTGCTTGGTCGGCCCTTGATAAAAATCCAGGTCGTTTGAGTTGCGATACTAAAGTATCGGCTTGGCTAACAGCTCTCCATAGCAATTCCGGATAATCTTCCAATTGCAGGGAAGAGTTTTCGGTTTGCCTGTCTGCTTCGGGATCATGGAATTGTTCCAGAGATTCTAGGAAAGAGCTTAACTGAGAACGGGCAAAGCTGCCATAAGCAATTCCTGCAACATAAGGTTTCGGAAAATTAGGGGGACAATTGAGCAGTTGTTCTGATTGGATTTTGGTTACGGTATGTTGATTGGTTCCTCCTGCGAGTTGGACATAGCCGGGTAAATCAGCCTGAAGGACTTTTTGCGCTAACTTAACCGTAGCGCGAGTTGTCCCTTTTCCTAAATCGCCGCTCATGGGTCGTCCATCCGTTTGCCAAATCAAGGGACAGGGTAAGGGCGAAATTTTGTCATATAGGGTTTGCAAATAGTCAATGAGATTTGGGGCATCGGGACAACTAATAGCAAGGAGTTTGAGTTGGGGAATGATCGGTTGTAGTGCCTCCCACAGTTGTTGAAATTCAGTTTCTCTTCCCGCTTGGGTATGAATTTCAATCGCGTCGATGTGAAACGCTTGCAATTGTTCTACAACCGCAGTTGGAGACAATTGATGAGATTCGGCAGTAATCAGTTGGGAAGGACATACCGGTAAACAACGGCCACAGCCATAACAACGATCGGCAATGACACCGGAAAAATTAATGGCATCGGCAGGACATACTGCCTCACAGGGACGTGGACAATCGGTGGGACATAAGTTAGGATTAAAACTCGCTTTGCGAAAATGAGGATCTTCCCCATCATTGAGACTGACCATCAACCAGGGACGCCCTTTCATGAGAAATCCCTGCGCGATCGCGCTTTCTCGGAAGTGTTCCGCCGCAGTCAATCCTTCTTTGGCCGCCCCGACAACCGCTGCATCCGCGGCAACATCAATACAGTCCGCCCCGGCTAAGGCATAAGCCAAACTAAGACTTCTGACGGCAGGGAGATGTTGGTAACTGGCCCCGCAAATGAGTTTAAACCAGTCACCGTTTTGCAAAGATTGTAATGGGAAGTACATATTGCTCACACTTCCTATGCTACAGCGATTCCACAAAATTGAGGAGGGGTAGAATCCGTTTGGGTTAAAAAATTGCTGGTTCAATAGTCGGATGCAATATCCTAGGGGATTCTGTTAATTCAAACTTAGCGGATTAGCAAACTCGTTGCCAAAGCTGTCGCATTTTTAACAATTGTTCCCCATGAAATCGTTAGGGAAACCGGTAGTTAGTATCTTTTTAATTAATTTTGTATAAAATGTATAGCAATTCTCATACCAATAAGGTACACTGAGAAGGAAAGACAGTAGATTAAAATAAGCGTGTCCATGCAACCTTATTCAATTGATTTTCGGAAAAAAATCATTGAAGTACG
>PXPI01000034.1 GCA_003021905.1 Cyanobacteria bacterium SW_9_44_58
TCCGAAAATCAATTGAATAAGGTTGCATGGACACGCTTATTTTAATCTACTGTCTTTCCTTCTCAGTGTACCTTATTGGTCTGAGAATTGCTATATCAACGCCAGTTCCTAAAAAAAGATATTTTATCAACCATTGTTAGTGGAATTGCCCAAGAATTTCTTTTCGATATTGTCCAATTTTCTCAAATAGAAACAATCTCAGAAACGCAACCTTCTAAAGAAATTCCCAGTTCCTTTCCTCCTTTAAGTGAAATTGATTCGATTTTGAAAAAAGCAGAAACAAGTTGGCAAGAGTGGACAAATGCAGGATTAGCCGATTACTCCCCAAATTGTTACCCAGTTATTCAAGATGAAAGCAAGATGAATTTAGCATTGGTTTCCATGATAGATGGTTCTCAAACCTTAAGAGAATTAGCCTGGAATACTAATCAAAATTTACTCGATTTTGCAACTTCTTTAATTCCTTTCATTGATTCTGGGGCAATCACACTGTCGGAAACACCGCAAATCAAATCAAGTACCAACCAACCAGAGAAAGCAACCCCAGTTCCATCTGCACCAGAACAAACAATTTCCCTAGAGGTTCTTGTGAAGCAATTTCGAGGAAATGTCTATTTACAAGAATCTTTGAGTTATCAAACTGCCATTGATGATGCTACAGGGTTTCTTCAACAGGGAGAAATTATTAATTTAATTGTGAATTTTCAACCCCAACAAAATGTCAATGCGACACTTGTTAATGAGTTGTTTAATCGTTTGGTAGAAACCTTCCAAGATTGGGCAAAAGTAGAAAAAATTTCTGAATTAAACCAGGGCCAACTCATTATTCGGCTATCTCCTACTTCCCCATTCATACCAGAGAAATTTGAAAGCAATGAGGATACCATTCCGGAAAACAAAATTCCGCTAGAAGTAATGGTAAAACAATTTCGAGGGAGTTGTTATTTGCAAGAATCTCTGAGTTACCAAACCTCAATTTATCAAGCTCAAGAGTTGCTTCAAAAAGGAAATACTGTTAAGTTAATGGTCACGTTTCAAGCCCAAAAAAGCATAGACACCGCCCTGGCCAACCAGTTATTGAATCGTGTCGTCCAAACCTTTCCCAACTGGGTAGAAGTGGAACAAACTTCTGCCTTGGAAGATAAGCAAATGATCATTCAATTATCTCCTCACAAACAAGAGGAATCAATTTAGCGATCGCGCGGATCAAACACTTCACTGAGTCCTTCTCCCAATAAAGATAATCCCGAGACCATTAAGGTCATGGCTAGCCCAGGAAAGAACGCCGTCCACCAGATGCCTGTGGGAAGTGCATCCAAGGCTTGACGCAGGGCATATCCCCATTCCGGTACAGTTTCAGGCAACCCTAAGCCCAAAAAGCCCAATCCCCCTAGAATTAAAATGGCATCGGCAGCATTCAGGGTAAACAAAACTGGCACACTTTGGATAACGTTAAAGAAAAGATAGCGGGATAAAATTCGCGTTGGGGTTGCTCCCATAGCTCTGGCGGCTTCAACAAACAGTTCGGTTTTAACACTCGTGGTATGGTTTCGCACCACTCGGTAATATTGGGGAATATAAGAAATGCTCACCGCGATCGCGGCATTAAAAATCCCTCTTCCTACGACAAAGGCTAAAGTGACTGACAACAACAACCCAGGCAGGGTATAAATGGTATCCATCAAAAACAGTAAAGCGCGATCGAGGCGTCCCCCAAGATAACCGCTAATTAAGCCCAACGGAACACCAACGATTAAACTAAGGGCAGTGGCAACCACCACCACTTGTAAGGCGGCACGACTGCCAAAGAGAGTTCGAGAAAATACATCATACCCTTGGCGTGTCGTTCCAAACCAATGTTCTGCATTGGGGGGTTGATGGACAGGATTGCTTAGAGAGGCGCCGGGATCTTGCAGCCAACCCCAACTTTCCCAAGTAGGGGCAAAAATGGCAACGGCAACGAAAAATAAGGTAATGATAAATCCCAGTGCTAAGAGGACACGGGAGACACTCGGACGGAACAAACGAGGAAGTTGTTGACGAATTTGAGGTTTAGTGACCATTAATGTTTATTGATGCATTACTCTTTCGGGATTCCTATACTTAACATTACAAGGAACTAGCAAATACGTGCTCCTTCTGTTTTGTCAAGTGTGATTAGTTTATTAAATCAATTAACTGATATTTAATTAGTATTCTGTATTAAATCGCTTCCTTTTTCATATAAAAAGAGAACTCAGGTATCGTGTTATCCTCAATAGGCAACTATCATAGCGGTTTTTCCTTCGTTTTTTGTTTAAATCGGACACATGACTCAATTGGATCCCGAAAATTGGGCAAATGAAATTCTAAAATTATGTCAAGCGAGTCCTGTGGGCAAACGTCTTCCCAATGCCTTCTACGTGCATCTGAGCGCCGTATCCGCACTTCCCTTACAGTTACAAGCCTATGAGCAACAAGCACAGATTCGCCTAGACAAGGAAGTCGCTGACGCAACGCTGATTAAATTTAGTTTCAGTGAACCTAAGCTCTCCTATCTTTTTTATCCTACCTTTGATGAAGATCCCCATCCGCCCTTGTATGCGAGTGTACAAGTGGATTTATTAACGGCGGAAGTGAGTTATCGTCGCTATGATGAGGCAGCCAATCCTCCGATTCTCCATCGCAAAGAAGCGTTTGTTACACCGGATTACCCTTATTACCAGCAATTTGTCCAACTGACTCAACAAGAGAAAAAACTGGGATTGTTGAATCAGGCACGGTTTATTGGGACAAAACGGGAATGGGAACAACGATTGCGCGATCGCGCGGTGGAAATCAAGGGCCATGAAGTAATTGTTCATGATACCTCTGCTGCGCCTCCAAAAAAGCCCAAAATTGAACGCCACAAGGCCGCGATTGTTCGGCAGCAACTCTCCCGTCCTGTGCGGGTTGCCCTAGAAGCGGAATTATTTACCTCAGACACCACCTTTTTTGACTACGGTTGCGGTCATGGCGGCGATGTCCAGCGCATTGCCGAAAAAGGGTATGAAAGCCGAGGATGGGATCCCTATTACCATCCCGATGCGCCCTTAGTCGAAGCAGACATTGTCAATTTAGGGTATGTCATTAATGTGATTGAAGATACTGCGGAAAGACGAGAAGCCCTCCTGAAAGCTTGGGAATTAACCCGTCGCGTCTTAATTGTTTCCGCCCAAGTGTTGATTAACGATTCGGCAAACCGACAAGTGGCTTATGGCGATGGCGTAATTACTCGTCGCAATACCTTTCAGAAATACTATGAACAAGAAGAACTTAAATCCTATATTGATCAAATCTTAGAAGTGGATGCCGTTGCCATTGGGTTAGGGATTTATCTGGTATTTCGAGATCAAACGGAAGCAGAAACCTTTCGTGCCAGTCGATTTCGCTCTCATGCCGCTACTCCTCGCTTACAGAAGCGCGTCCGCCGGTTTGAAGACTATCAAGTCCTGTTAACGCCGCTAATGGATTTTATGACGGAACGGGGACGGTTGCCGGCAAAAGGGGAATTACCCGAAGAACCTCAAATTAAAGCCGAACTGGGTGGCTTACGGAGGGCATTTAAAGTGATTTTACAAGCCACAAATCAAGAAGATTGGAACGCGATCGCGCAACAGCGCACCGAAGAGTTAAAGTTGTACTTAGCCACCGCTTTACTAACCCATCGTCCCAAACTCAAAGACTTTTCCGACACAGTGCGGGAAGATATCAAAGGACTGTTCGGCACGTTTAAACATGCTTGTGCCGAAGCCGAGGCGATGCTGTTCAGTTTAGGGGATCAAGCAGTTATTGAAGAGAAAATTCGCAACAGCAAAATTGGCTTAAAACTGAATAAAAGTTTGTTAGTGCATCTCAGCTGTTTGGAAGAATTAGATCCTTTGCTGCGTCTCTATGAAGCTTGTGCCAGCCGCACCATCGGCCGCTTAGAAGAGGTAACGGTTGTGCAGTTTTATGTGGGCAAACCCAAAATTGCTTACTTATCTTATCCCGAATTCGATTCAGATCCGCATCCGGCCCTGAAAGCAAAAATGGAAGTCAATTTAAGCGACTTAAAAGTTAACTATACCGAATATCATCAAGATAATCCTCCTATCCTTCATGAAAAAGAGAAACTCGTCAGTTCGGACTATCCCCTTTATGAAAAATTTGCTCGCCTCACCAAACAAGAACGGGATTGGGGACTGCTGGATGACTTTAAAGCCATTCGCGATCGTCGAGGCTGGTTAAAACGCCTAGAAGAAAATGGGGCAGAATTAAAAGGCTATCAACTGCGTTGGCGCAAAGATCTTGATCCCTATCGATTAAAAATTCTGAAAAATCAAGTACAGAAACGACGGATGCAGCACAAAAAGAATCAACAAAAAAAGAAAGCTAAGAATTCAACCACAGAGGCTTGAACCTCTCCCACTAAGCTCCTATCGTCGCTATAGTGGGAGATTCCTGCTTCAGACTCTTAACTAGATCAACTCGTAAGTCAACCCCCGTCAGACC
>PXPI01000035.1 GCA_003021905.1 Cyanobacteria bacterium SW_9_44_58
CTGGCGTTGTTTAAGAGGAGCGGTGTGATGGGAAACTGTCACGCACCGTTCTGAAGCCGAGTCAGGAGGGCGACCTTCTGGCTTAGGTAACTAAAAATTTTCTAGACAAACGGAACGGTTACATCGTTCGGTTTCAGCCATTAGCACCTACCAGCAAATACAAGCTAAGCTTGAGGTAGGGATAGCAATGATTTCCTTGGGAGGAATTCTCAATCCATGTCAAATCAATTTGGATTCAGCGATATGCTGCAAAAAGCCTTTTATTTCGGTGTCGGCTTAGCCGATTACGCGCAAGAACAAGCAACTGAAAAATTGAAACAACTGCGCACTCAGAGCCAAAAATTAGCCGATGAGTTGGTTAAACGGGGGGAAATGAACTCCGAAGAAGCTCGTCAGTTTGTGGAAGAGCTGCTTGCAGAAGCTCAACGAGGGCAAAGCGAGTCATCCAGCGAGGCTTCAGGAAAAGGAGAACCCCGCCACATTGAAATTATCGAGGAAGATGAACCCGAAAGTAAAACGGAACAATCGTCAGGAGAAGGACAAAGTGAAGACATTGATACCTTGCGTGAACAAGTAGAAGCATTACGGGAAGAATTAAAACGTCTCCATAAAAATTAATGCTCCCTGATGGAAAAAGTTGGAATCTAAATATTGCTAAACGCCGCAATAGCAACAAAGCTTCCTGTGCTTGGATTTGGTTTCAAACAAGGAGACCTCAATTAGCCAATGAAATGAGACAATAATCAATAACTAACAGAGGAAGAGGAAAAGGAGACAATACTTTGACCAAGCAAACAACCCAAAGCCTGAGGGCGATTATTGGTGGGATTATTGCCGCTTTACTGCTTTTGATTGGCTTTAATTCTTACGTTGTCATCAACCCAGGAGAAGCAGGGGTAATTAGCATTTTAGGCAAAGCTCAAGAAGAGCCTTTATTAGAGGGAGTTCATTACAAAATCCCATTTATTTCCAAAGTAGATGTGTACGATGTGACGGTACAAAAATTTGAGGTTCCTGCTCAAAGTGCCACTAAAGACTTACAAGACTTGAAAGCCAGTTTTGCCATTAATTTTCGCCTAGATCCGGTGGAAGTGGTTGATATTCGGCGTAAACAAGGCACATTGAGCAATGTGGTGTCAAAAGTAATCGCCCCGCAAACCCAAGAATCCTTTAAAGTAGCCGCTGCAAGAAAAACAGCAGAAGAAGCAATTACAAAACGGGATGAATTAAAACAAGATTTTGATATTGCGCTTAATAAGCGACTGGAAAAATACGGTATTATTGTCCTCGATACCAGTGTGGTTGACTTGAACTTCAGCGAACAATTTGCGCAAGCTGTTGAAGACAAGCAAATTGCCGAACAGCGATCGCAGCGAGCTGTTTATATTGCTAGGGAAGCCGAACAAAAAGCGCAAGCCGATATTAATCGCGCGAAAGGAAAAGCAGAAGCGCAACGTCTATTAGCGGAAACACTGCGCGCCCAAGGCGGCTCATTGGTGTTGCAAAAAGAAGCCATTGAAGCTTGGCGCCAAGGCGGTTCCCAAATGCCGAGAGTTCTGGTGATGGGAGGAGATAACCAAAGCAGTATTCCCTTCTTGTTTAATTTGGGAGATTTAGCGGATGTGGAACAAGATCGTCCTTCCCCGGAAGAAGCTGCGCCTTTAGAGGAACCCTCTCCCTTTGAAGACGAAGATGAATCTTCCCTATTAGAACCGGGAAAACCGGAAGACTCCTCATCCTCTGTTGATCTGCCTCCTACTTATGGAGATACTTATGGAGACTTAAATTAACCAAGACTCAACAGTTGGGAAAAATTATGAGAAAATTGACACAGGGCTGTATTCTTTTTTGTATCTAGTTTCTCCCTAGTTATCATCAATCAGTCAAATGGAGAGATATTGATCATAATTGGCTAATTAATTGATCAATTAAATAAGTCGCACCTACTCAGCAGGAGAACAATTCTTGACTAAACCAAATAATCAAAGCCTAATCGCCATTATTGGCGGGGTACTTGCTGCATTGCTAATTCTTGTCGGTTTCAATTCTTATACAGTAATCAATCCCGGAGAAGCAGGCGTTTTAAGCGTTTTAGGAAAACCCCGTGAAGGTGCGCTTTTAGAGGGGATCCACTTTAAACCGCCCTTTATTTCCAAGGTGGATGTGTATGACGTGACGGTTCAAAAATACGAAGTGCCGGCGAAAAGTGCCACTAAAGATTTGCAAGATTTAGAGGCAAGTTTTGCGATTAATTTTCGCTTGGATCCGGTGCAAGTGGTGGATATTCGTCGGAAACAAGGAACCTTGAGCAATGTCGTCTCTAAAATCATTTCGCCACAAACCCAAGAGTCCTTCAAGGTCGCTGCGGCTAGAAAAACCGCCCAAGAAGCGATTACGAAACGGGATGATTTGAAACAAGATTTTGATACGGCTCTTAATCAGAGACTGGAAAAATACGGGATTATTGTCCTCGATACCAGTGTCGTTGATCTGAACTTTACCGAGGCCTTTGCTCAAGCCATTGAAGACAAACAAATTGCTGAACAAAGCGCTCAATAGCGGAAACCCTACGCGCCCAAGGCGGCTCGCTGGTCTTGCAGAAAGAGGCGATTGCGGCTTGGAAAGAAGGCGGTTCCCAAATGCCAAACGTGTTGGTAATGGGCGGCAACAACGAAAGCAGCATTCCCTTCTTGTTTAATGTTGGGGATTTAGCAGAGGTTGATGAAGAGCGTCCTTCCCCAGAGGAAGCTGCTCCCTTAGAAGAACCTTCTCCCTTTGAACAGGACGAAGAGGAACTTGAAGAAGAGTCCTCTTTAGATCTTCCTTCCGGTTATGGAGAAGTTCAGTAAATCTAACTTTAATATTGGGTGGAGAGGGAATCTTGTTCCATTGAGCTGGAAAAACTGTCCTCAGTTTCCCCTTCCTCAATCACAATTACGGTAATATTATCGGAGCCGCCATTTTTTTTGGCGGTTTCTATGAGTTGTGTAACCGCTTGTTCACAGGTTTCCGCTTGCTGTAAATAATTGGTAATTTCTTGTTCTGAGACTTCTCCGGTTAAGCCGTCACTACATAGTAATAGGCGATCGCCGGGTTGAATATTTAGAATATCGATATCAATGCTATAGAGCTCTTGACGCCCCAGACATTGGGATAAAACATGACGCCAGGGATGAACTGCCGCTTGTTCAGGAGAAATGGTTCCTGACTTTAGCGCCCATGCCACCCAAGTATGATCTTCTGTAAGGGGATTGAGTTCTTTGTGTCGCCACAAGTAGAGTCGGGAATCCCCCACATGGGCACACCAAGATTGGCCTTGGCGGAAAATTACAGCAACCACTGTTGTTCCCATTTCTGCGCGTTCGGGATGGGTTTGCTGATCTTCAATAATTTTTTCGTTGGCTGTTTCTACAGCTTGGCGCAGTAAAGTTTCTGAGTCTATCTCAGTTTCCCAGTATTGTTCTAAATAATCGCTAACGGTTTCAGTAGCAATTTTACTGGCTTCTTGTCCGCCGGCGTGTCCGCCCATGCCATCGGCAACAATAAAGAAACGCCCCTGGGGGTCGTAGGAGAAGCAATCTTGGTTGACGGCACGCATGATGCCAGTGTCGGTTCGCCCATTAAAGCGACGTTTCATAGCCCCTTTTCATTGATTCCAAGTTTACAAAATACAAATAATAGCTCTATTTTACCGGTTTATTGCATTCGATCCCAACGATCGAGCCGTTTTAATAAACGAACAAAGGCAAAGGCAGAAGCCCCTGCTGCCAGGGCCAGAATAATGGCTAAGGGAATTTCGCCGCCAACAAAAGAAATTGTTGCTGAAATGGTAAACCCAACAATTAGAAGAGTATAGTTGGTCCCCAATTGCATCCCGCTCATCCGGCGGAGAATGCGATCGGTTTCAATGGAACGAACGCGCAAACGGACATCGCCTCGCTCTAGTTTATCAATGGTTTCTTCCACGCGACGCGGCAATCCCAAAGCAGTGGAACTAACCTGGGCTGCTTGTCGCCCAATTTCATCAAAAAAGGTTTTGTTGCTATCGTAATCGTTGCTATTCATAAGCTCCATGGCATAAGGCTGCGCTACTTCCATAAAGTTAAAGTCGGGATCAAGATCTTTGCCTACTCCTTCTAGGGTAGAGAATGCTCTCATAACAAAGGTAAAGGTAGCCGGGAACCGGAAGGGATTATTATAGGCGATTTCATATAAATCGTCGCTGATTTCAGCAACCGATTGCTCTTCAAAGGGTTCATCCATAAAGTTGTCCAGCATATATTGGATGGAGCGGCGCACCGCACTCATATCCCCAACTGGGGCAAGGGCACCCAGTTCAATTAAAGAGTTCAGAACGCGATCGCCATTTTTTTCCGCAATGCCAAACAAGGTCTCCATTAATTGTTCCCGGATATTGCTTTTAATCCGTCCCATCATGCCAAAATCATAGAAGATTAATTGTCCTTGGGAACTGACCGCTAAGTTGCCCGGATGAGGATCGGCGTGAAAAAAGCCATCATAAAGCAGCTGCTGTAAATAGGTTTCCGCTCCTAAACGCGCGATCGCGCTCCGATTGACACCCGCTGCATCTAAGGCTTCATGGTGACTGACTTTAATACCGGGAACAAATTCTAAGGTTAAAACGCGCAAAGAGGTATAACGCCAATACACCCTAGGCACCCGTACCTCTTTATAATCTTGAAAATTGCGGCGGAAAGTATCTGCATTACGCCCTTCATTCAGATAATCAGCTTCTTGCCACAGAATGCGAGAACATTCTTCATAAATGCCGATCCAATCTCGTCCTTGTCCCCACCGGGGATGGTTTTGGAAATAGCGGGCAATGCGCTTGAGAATGCTTAAATCAATGGTAAATAATTGCTTGAGGCCAGGGCGTTGAACTTTTACTACCACTGTTTCGCCGCTATGGAGTTGGGCTTTGTGGACTTGCCCTAAACTCGCAGCCGCCAGCGGTGTCGGGTCAAAACTTTGGAAAAGTTGCTCAACCGGTTTTCCTAACTCTTGTCGGATAATTCCTGCCGCTTGTTCATAATCAAAAGCAGGAACGCGATCTTGGAGTTTAGAGAGTTCTTCCACATATTCTGCAGGAAAAATATCGGCCCGAGTGGAAAACAACTGACCAACTTTAATAAAAGTCGGCCCCAGTTCTAATAAGCTTTCTCGAATCCAGACTGCTCTCGCTTTACGGCGAGCCTGTTTTTTCTTTTCGCTATAACCGCCGATATAACTCCATTTTTTCCCTTCTAACCATAGCTTAAACAGAAGTTTTAAAACGAACAGCCAGATATCAAACCGTCGACGGTTGCGAGAATAATTTTCCCGATTCCAACGATAGGTTTTTTTTCCTGCTTCAATCGATGAAGACGAGGAATAATCAACTTTTTGGTTCAGAACCTGATTGGATTTCTCAGAGAGCGCAGACACAGCACGATTCCTTGATTGCGTTTTTGCCGGTTAAGTAAAGAGGAAAACTTGATCGCAAGCTCATTCCTCTATGATGATTTTTGACTTTTATAAGCATTGAGTTCGGTTCGTAAACTAGCGATGGAGGCTCGCAATTCATCAATCATCGCTTGCACATCTTCCGAAGAACGTTGCCTTGGTTGGGGATTGGAAGACCCTGCCTCAGTGGAAGCCGTTGTTGTCGAGGTTTGGCTTTCATTTTGTTCGGCGCGAGCCATGACTTCTTCCACAAATTCTCGCATAGCTTCTCGCTGTTTTGCCTCTAGTTGTCCTAATTCGCTTAGGGTTCCGGTGACGGTATCTTCAACGCGCTCACCCAGGACTTCGGCAAAAGCGCGACCCACGTAAAAAGCATGTAAAGCAGGATTACTCATAGAATAAATAAGGGATGACTAACAATTGTTGGTTTCGTAACAAATTATAACGTGCCCATTAGAGAAATCGTATTTCTTGGGTCAGGGATAACCCAAATGAAGATAACTTTATTGCCTTTAACTCTCACCTTTTAATTTGATTTAAACTTAGGATTAATTGGATTTTCATGGCTAACTAAGCAACTTTTTTTAATTAAATTTCCTCTATCAATTCGCCAATTCAGAACGAATAATTATTCCTCTCTGAGTTGAACAGTTTCTAAAACAATCAATCCGGCAATTAAACTGCGGTCTTCGCTGATATGAGGAAATTTTAATTGCGAATCCGGCATTCCTTTTTCTCGCTGTCGTTCTCGAACCACCTTAAAACTTCCTGGGGCAAGCAACTGTAATTGCGGTGGTGGGACTAAGTCTTGACGTTTTGCGCCATAACGGGGATTAACTTCTTTGAGACGTTCATCAAATCGTTGCAGCAACGTTAGCAAATTCGGCAAGGGGGCATTAGAGGCTTCAATATTGAGAATATAGGGGGCAGGAGTTTCCTGTTCCGAAAGGGTAATACAAAAGTCTTCTAAGGTAAACCTTAATTCGGTTTGCAATTGTTGTATCACAGCAACAGCATGGGCTTCGGTTGTTTTTTCGACAGTTGAAGAAATAATCCCCCCACGCCGATAACGAAAGACAATCAATGGGGCATAGTGATAAAATCCTACAACTTCCACCACATCCCCATTATCATATCGATAAAAACCGCTGTAATTCGTCACGAGAATACGATACCGTTTACCTACTTCTACTTCTGTCGCAAGGAGGGTTGCCGGCTGGGTTGATTCCCATTCCGATTCAGGAATAAATTCAAAAAACCCTGTTCCCACTGCTAAAATGCTCCCATCAGTGTTTAAATCGGGATAAACACTATAAGTGGCTTCTGCAGAGGCATATGCCGCCCCAAAAACGGGGGTGTCATCCAAGTAGTCCGGAAACCGTTGTAGGTAAAAGTCCGAGGTTCCCCCTCTAGCAGCCGCAACATAGCACAGATGAGGCCAAATTTTGACAGGCGTTAATCGACCTTGGCTGCTTAGAATTGCCTGTAATTGCCGGGCAAGTTTGGGTCGCGGAAACAGTTGCTTTTCAAGGGCTTCTCTGAGTTCCGGTTCTAAAGTTAACCAATTAGCAATGGTTCCAGTTTTGAGATCTTGAATTAATTCTTCGCTATATTGTTCTAAGTATTGACATGTCCGCAAAATTAACATGGGAAAATTCGCAACAATGCCTCCCATATCTAATTCTTGTAGAGCAAATAAAAGGCAAACATAATGACGGGCTAAACTATTATTGACTTGTAAAGTTTCATAGGGATGAGCAAATAGTTGTTGATAAACCCATTTTCCCATTTTTAAAACACCGGCAGAACCGCTTCCATAAGGAATACCCGCCAGGGTATAACCGGAAATTTCAGTGCTATTTGTTAGTAGCAGTTTTCTCAATTTTTGTTGACGTTGTTTTAAGGCACAACTGAGAAAACCAATACTAATTAAGTTTGCCCAACCCAGTGAGTTTTGAAATTGCTTAGTAACTGGAATCAGTTTCTGTTTGCCGGTGGAACCGCTGGTCGTGTTAAAATAAACGACGCGATCGCGCGTTAAAATATTCGATTCACCATGGGCAATTCGGTTAATATAAGGCTCATATTGCTCATAAGTCCAAATCGGAATTTGTTCCCGAAATTGATCAATTGTTTTAATTCGATTTAACTGATGGTATTGACCTAAAACTGTATTTTGATGAACGGATAAAAGTTTTTTGAGAAACCTTTTTTGCGTTTTGATAGGAGACTGAGTTTGTCTGGTAAATTGTGATTTTGCTGTTTCGGAAACTAAGGTGAGACCTGTTAGTAAAAAATTAGACATTGGGAGTAAAGCAATAATGGAAAACACAATTCCAAAAGTGGATATTTCAGAATTATCAGGGAAGACATTTTCACAACAGTATCAAAAACCGGGTCAGCCGGTACTTATTACAGGATTGCTGGACGAAGATGCCTATTGGTCTTTAGACGACTTAATTAATACCATTGGCGACAAGCGAGTTTTTGTTCGCCGCTACGGCAAACAAAGATATCAGCAAAGCAATCAACAATGGCAAAGTATCGGCAGTGGGATTGACCCCATCGAAATGCCATTTCAAGCCTATGCAGAACTGATTAAAAATGGTCAAGCCAAAGCAGAAGACATTTATTTAGCCAAATCCCCTCTTAAGGGAACTGCTTTAGGGGAAACTCCCTCCTTAAAACATCTAGGCAACAAACTGAATCTAAAGCCGGTTACTGATTATCGAATGTATATGGGACATGGGGGACATACAGCTTCCCTACATTATGATATTTTAGACATTATGATATTTTAGACGGAACACTTTGCCAAACTTATGGCAGCAAACAAGTTGTTTTATTTCCGCCTCAGGCGACTGACTCACTCTATCCTTTCCCCATTTGGGTTCACTTAAAGCATGGACTGAAATTACGGGCTTGTTATAGTCAAGTTGTTGATATAAAAACGATCAATTTAGACAAATTTCCCAAATTTAAACAAGCACAGAAGCAACAAAAAACAGTAACGATTAAAGCAGGAGAAGTCCTTTATATACCAGCAGGATGGTGGCACGAAATTACTACCCTGGAAGATGCCGAAATGTCTTGTTCAGTGACGCGGTTTTGGCAAGTTTATCCCCATTCCAAAAAATATCTATCTTGGCAGCGTTGGCGATTAATTATTGGCAATCTATTGGCGCTGCCAAAAACAAGCCGGCCATTTTTCAGCGCTTTATTCCAAGGTGATGTTAAAAAAATCAAAGAAATTCTTTATAAAATTTGAAGCGTCAGCGATGAAACAGAATCTTGCACTCCATTAAGCAATCATGGCAAGATTAAAGCAGTTGTTAAGAAATGATCCTTATGGTTGCTGTCATTAGTTTTATTGTTGCCTTTATAGCCTCTAGTTTGGTCGAATATTGGATGCATCGCTTGATGCACGCTTCCCAAAAATTTGGCGAACGCCACCGCGACCATCATCGTCGCAATGAAGGACAAGGGGTTCTCTGGGAATTCTTAGATTATCTCAAAGGAAGTGCTGTTGTCATGCTGCTTCCGTTTCTCATTTCTTGGGAAATCGGAATCGGTTGGCTGCTAGGCGCTTTAGCTTATGCGGCGTTTTGCGCTTACGCCCATCAACTGCAGCATGAAACCCCCACCCAATGCTTTTGGATGAAAATGCCGGTTCACTATGTCCATCATAAATATGGCATGTGGCATCATAACTTTGGTTTAGCAGTTGACTGGTGGGATCATGTGTTTGGTACCTATAAATTAGTGGACTGGTTGACAGAAGAAGAACTGTCCCATCAATCAGGATATTTTGCCCTAAAGTGGTGGTAAATTGAATTGATTAAAATTCAGGGGAAGCGATCTATATTTATTCTGATAAGCCCGGCTCAAAATCGGGATGCGTTGACGCTGAAGCGTTTTTAATTCCCTGATCGTCAATTGTCCGATTCTCAATAATCGTTGAATAAAAGGAGAGTGACATTGAGTTACTTCCAACAGGCAAAAGCCCATTTTCTTGCTAGTCACCAAAACCCAATCAACCAGGCGTTGCACCATTTCGTCAATCTCCTGGTACTTGTCGGGATTGCTTATTTGTTTATCGACTGGCGAATCGCTTTAATTTGCGGTGTTTTAACCCAAGTTTTCGCAATTGGGGGACACATTGTTTTTGAAAAAAATGAACCGGCATTTAAGCAATATCCAGGGATTGTCATTGTTGTGTCCATGGTTTGGTCATTTGAAAACTGGTTTGGTTTACGGCAATTATTGCCGTCAAGACAAAAACAGTCCCATTAAATCATTATATGGAAACCCTTTGTGAGGAGTCTTAGTTAATGTATAACGGTCTATTGGTTATTGACGCAGATGCTCATAAACTAGAAAATCCGCTCATTATGAGAGAGTATCTTGAACCCGAATATCGCGATCGCATCGGGTTAGTGTCTGATAGTTTAGGGGATCAACGCGCCAGGATAGCGGATTGGAATCCGCAAACCGAAGAAAATGATTTTGTGCGGATGTTCCCTAAGCCGCAAGGATTAGGAAAAGGCGTTTTTCGGGGTCTTAATCCCGATACCGCATTAGGGGCAATGTTCAATAAAATCCGCCTTGAACATATGGATCAGGAAGGAATTGATGTTCATACCATTTACGGGACCCTGAACCTGATTTTCTCTAGTATTTTAGATAAAGACCTCGCGATCGCGCTGTGTCAAGCCTACAACAATTACATGGCAGATGATTGCAAAGGGTATGACAACCGGCTGCAACCCATCGGTGTCATTCCTCTGCAAGATGTGGATGAAGCCGTCAAGGAAATGTATCGTTGCGTCAATGAACTGGGAATGATCTCAGTGGCAGTGCCGCCGAATCTTCCCATTCCCCATCCCAAAGCCCCTGACGCGTTTCCCGAAATTCGGACGGCCAAAACCATCTCCCATCCCGATTTCCGCCCCATACTCCAAGCGGCAGTGGATCTCGACATTGGTTTAGGGATTCATGGAGCACCTGGTTCTGATATGGTTGGCGGAATTGCCGATCACACTGAAACCTTTGTTCTCAGTCATATTTTTGTGCAACGCAATCAGCAACAAATGGCATTGGCGCGGATGATTTTTGATGGGGCATTTGAACAATTCCCAGACCTGCGCGTTGCTTTCCTGGAGGGAGGTTGCGGTTGGGTTCCCGACTTAGCCCATACCTTCCATGAACATTGGGAAAAACGGATTCGGGACTTTAACCCCCAAAATCCCTATCGTCCCTCCTTAATGGAGTTTACCAAACTCATGATTCAAGAGCAGGGCGGCGAAAACAACGTTAATATTATTTCCCAAGCCCGGAATTTGTTTGATCTGCTGTGGAACAAACAGCGCGATCCGTCTCAAATTGATGATGAAAGCCTTTACGAACACTACCACTTACGCCACCGCGACCCCTTAGAATATTTTGAACGGGGACAAATCTTTACCTCGTTTGAATCCGATGACCCCGCTCCTTCCTATCTTTCCCAAGCCATGGGCGAAGTCGGAAAACGTATTGCTTGTTTTTCCGGCGACTACGGCCATTGGGATGGGGTCTTAAAAAATTGTGTTAGGGATGCGGCCAACATCGCAGATTATGATCGCGATCATCTAGCACAGTTATTAGGCGGCAATGCCTTAGACTTATACGGGCAACGGTTACGAAATGCGCTGCCGGAAAATCTAGCGGTAGCAGCCGCTCATTAGGCTATCCTTCTTCATTGAGCGATTTTTGCCCTCTCTCGATAAGCGGGAGAGGGTTGAATATGATCATCATTATCATTTATGTCTTGGTTAGTTTTTAGTTTAATTTGTCTTTTTATTTATGGGGTTTGGGGATTTTTATCAAAGTTTTTAACCATGGGATTGAATGCTCCCAATATGCTCATTTATTCGTTGCTGGGATCGGCATTAGGGATTCCCCTTTATATTATTGCTTATCGTCAGTCTTTTTCCCTACCTTGGGAAAATCATTGGACGTATTTAGCCATGTTAGTAGGCGTTTTTACAAGTTTAGGGGCATTTTTCTTCTTTAACGCGATCGCGCTGGGAGAGGCTTCTAAGGTCGTTGTCATTACCAGTCTTTATCCTCTCGTCACCGCTATTTTAGCCTTGATTTTTCTCAAGGAACCCCTCACCTTAAGCAAATTACTGGGAATTTTCCTGTGTTTAGCAGGAATTGTTATTTTGTCTTATAGTCAGTAATATCAAAAAGTAGATCGAGGTTTGCTTTCTTATTGCTCGGGGTAGGGGAAAACAAGGCAAGAGGAGGTTAGTTGTTTTGCTTCTGAGAGCTTTTAGAGGGATTGAGTTGTTCCTGTAATGCTTCAATTTCTCGTTCGTTGGAATCGACAGTACTATTTAGCGTGTCTAATTTTTGAGGCAATTGTTCATCGAGGCGTTTTACTCGTTTCTGTTGTCTTGTCAATCGTTGTTCTAAATTGTCTAATCTCTCTTGAAGTTCTTGTTCTGTCTGAGTAAACTCTTTGGCCTGTTGTTCTGCCATTTGTTGCTGCAAGCTTGAGCGATAGGCAAACCATCCTGAAACACCGATACTAATTAAAATTGCTACGATCAAGCCGCTGATTAAAGTATGAACTAATCCTTGCAAGCGCTGGAACTTGACTTCTAATTTTTCAACAGTTTCGGAAAGATTTTCGGGTTGAGAGGTTTCTTGGTTAAAATCTGAGAAAGATTGCGGATTCATGGCAATTCACCTATAGAGACATGGGAGAGTCAATATAAACCACTGGTTCTGGGGTGGTAAATTTAAGATTATAAGCGGCCAGTTTATGGGCAATGGAACTATTCGCTAATTCGAGAAGACGTTTCCGTAGCCCAAGAGAGCTTTCATCAACGCTGGAGATAAAGAAAATGATTCGTGCCCGAGTGCCTGATTGTTGATCAGAGCCGCAAAATTGAACATGGATACTTGCTTTATTAAATCCCCAAAACACTTGACTCGATTCTTGTATGACTTCTTTTACCAAAGCGCGTTCTCCATGATCTAAAATTCTTAGAAAATCCAAGCATATCATGGCAACAATTTTTTTGCCTCGACTGACATTTTCAATTCTTTTGTCCGCCATCAAAGAATTCGGAACAATGGTAATGGTATTAGTCGCCACTAATCGAATTTTGGTAGAACGTAAACCAATGGATTCAATGCGGCCATAGGCATCTTCATCATAAGGATTAAAATTGATCCGAATGTACTCGCCGGGGCGATAAGGCCGATCCAGATAAATCTCTAGGGTACCAAATAGCCGACTGAGCGTTTGTTGAGCGCCAAAGGCAATGGCAACCCCACTAATCCCTAAACTCGCAACGATCGCAGTAATATTGAGCCTTAAACCAATGGCAAAAATAATTCCTGCTGATATTATAATAGCAACATAAATGAGGGTTTCAAAAATTAAAACAACTTCGCTGACTCCTCCAAACCAACGTTGGACTAAACTAATAACTGTGCGTCGAATTAACTGACGACTAATTCTCAGGGCAATCCAAGCGAGAGTAATGGAAAGGGCAGAGTAAACAAAAAAGCCTAAAAATTGATACAGTTCTTCATACTGCACAAGCAAGTTTAAGCTAATCGCAACAAATAAAAAGGTTCCCGCGATCGCGATCAGATTTTGAAACGGTTTAATAAATTGATCATAAGCATGCTGAGCGTCAATATTGATATAGCGTTGGGTTAATTGCAAACAACGCCAAATCAATCTGGGTAAAAATCGACCCACAAATGGCGAAATTGCAATGGCGAGGCAAAATAATCCCAACCGCCCCATTAACTCTAAAACATTTTTAAGAATTTCCCATTCAATTTGCACAATTGATTATCACTTAAATATCGCTACTAAATATTCATGGGTTGCGGCACATCGACAGTCGCTTGTTCACATTCAAAAGCAATCCCATAAACTTGCAAGCGGTTAACAACATTATCGCGAGCAATTTCTAATAAGCCGCGGCGCAGTTCCATGGATGCACTGGTAGTTCCTAAAATGAAGAAAATTACTTGTGCCTGAACACATTGACGACCGCTGCGATCAACAAGGTCGTTAAAAGTAACCTGAGTTAATTCGCTATCAATTCCTAAAATATCATCGGTACTTTCTAAAATCAATTGCCGAATGAGTGCTCTTTCATTTTCTGAGAGGCTTGTAAAAAAGGTTAAGGTAATCATGGAAATGACTCGTTTAGCCCGACTAAGATTTTCAATATTTTCTTTGACAATGTTGCTATTGGGAATTACCGCTAATGTATTTTTTCCAGAGAGGCGAATTTTCGTCGAACGCCAGCCAATGGATTCAACTCTTCCCATGGTTCGATCTTGAAGATGAATATAATCATCCACACTAAATGGGCGATCAATTAATAACACAATGCTCCATAAAATTTCTTCGATTACTTTTTGGGAAGCAAAAGCAATTGTGGCACCAGCAATTCCTAGGCTAGCCACTAAACCAATTAAATTAATTTGATGAGTTTGGGCAAAACAAAAAATAATAATTAAAACGGTGGTGGCTTTGCTTAAATATTGACTGAGTGCTAACAGTTCACTATTGATTTTGCTTTGATCCGCTAAAGCAACGCCTAATAAATAATGATCAAATAATTTATTAATAATTTGGAAACTAAATAAACAAACATCAATGGCAACAATAATACCTAATGGAAATTCCAACCACTCTAACCAAGTTGGACTGGGAAGCCTTAAAAATATGGCATCTAAGGCAATGATGACAATGCTTAAAAAGAACCACAGCTTAAAAGCAGTACTCGTATTACGACAAATCTCTCCTGGCGCAAAGCGTTTGACAAACGCCTGAAATATTTTGGACAGGGGAACATAAGATAATCCTGCAATTAAAAGAAATCCAAGACATAAAACAATTGCAAACAAGAAAAGGATACTGAGTTGTAAGGGATCGACTAAACCCATCAAATTGTTAAAATCGCTTAAATCAATCAACTGTCCTGAAAACAATGCTCGAAAGTGCTATTTTGATCTTACTACTGGGGTTGTTGGGAGGGGAAATTGTCCGCCGACTCGGGGCACCTCCCTTACTGGGAATGATTGCGGTAGGAATTGTTTTGGGAAAAGACGTTGCCAATGCCTTAGATCCGATCGTGATGAATTTGGCGGATGAGTTGCGGATTACTGCCGTAATGATCATTTTAATGCGAGCCGGGTTGGGATTAGACCGCGAAAAACTTTTACAACAGGGAAGTGTTGCTTTGCGATTAGGATTTTTACCCGCTTTAGCAGAAATGGCCGCGATCGCGCTTTTTGCGACACTCCTGTTTGATTTTAACGTGGGGACTGCCCTGTTGCTAGGCTGTGTGATCAGCGCCGAATCTCCTGCTGTTATTGTTCCTGGAATGTTGCGCCTCAAAAGCAGCGGTTGGGGAGTCGGGAAAGGGATTCCCGATGCCATTCTCACTGGCAGTGCCTTATCGGATGTTTTCGTGTTATTGGTGTTTAGCCTCTTGCTCAATTTTCTTGAACAAGGCATTGATAGCGGTTCTCTTGTCTTCCTTCCTTTTCAGGTTATTTCGCAAATTGTGCTAGGAGTGGTCATTGGATTCGCTCTAGCTTGGCTCATTACTTTCATTTTAGCCAAAGTCAAATTCGTCCAAAATGCGGTTCAGGAAGTCATTATTGTTGGCAGTGTTGCTCTAAGTTTAATCATCCTTGCCGAAACCTTTCCCTACTTTTCCGGTTACTTGGCAACCATGGCATTGGGCTTTTTCTTGATTGAATTTGATGCCCCTCTGGCGCGGCGGTTGCGGGTAGAATTCAATAATCTCTGGATTGTTGCCGAAATTGTTTTATTTGTTTTATTGGGCGCCAGTCTGCAGCTCAATGTTTTAGAAGCGGTATTTCTCCCAGGCTTAGCCATTTTAGTTCTCGGATTGCTGTTGGGGCGGACAATTGGTTGGTATCTTTCGACTGTGGGCAGCAATTGGAATTGGCGAGAAAAATTATTTTTATTGCCGGGAAATTCCGCCAAAGCAACTGTCCAAGCTGCCATTGGCGCCATTCCGCTTTCCCAGGGTATTGAAGGGGGCGAAATCATCCTCGCGATCGCGATCTTATCAATTTTAGCGACCGCTCCCTTTGGGGCATGGGCAATTCCGGTGTTTGCGCCGAGATTGCTGCAAAAAGGCGATGTTGATCCCACGAAAGTCAATGTCAATCAACCCACCCGAGTTTTGGCGGCTGTGGATAATTCTCCCCTAGCAACCGAGGTTTTAAACAAAACAGGCGATTTAGCCCGAAAAACCAACGCCGAAGTCATTGTTCTCCATGTAATTAGCCACGCTGATCAACAAAATACGGAACAATTGCGCCAACTGACGCAACAACGCCTTGCTGATATTTCCTACCAATTTCTCACCGCCAACGGGACAGTCGCTAGTGACATTGTCGATTACGCTCAATTCTATGAAGTAAGCGATATTGTAATGGGCAAACGGGGCAATCAACCGCTAGAGACAGTATTACTGGGATCAACATCTCAAACTGTGTTAGAAAGTAGTCCCATCCCTGTTATTTTAGTTGAACAAAATAAAAATCATGAATGAACCCCGTTCCGGTTATACCTTGCCCGTATTTGCTTGCGCTGCCGCTGTTGCCGCTCTGCGCTATTTGCAAAATCCTCAAAGCTTAAACAGCGTAGCGATTAATTTAGTTACCCCACCGCAACAGGTAACCATTCCAGTAGAACAGGTGGCATTGCTGGAAACAGGAAAAGCCTTAGCTATTACCCGCAGTGATCCCGGGGATAATTTGGATTTAACGGCAAATACGCCCATCTGGGCAATGGTGAGTATCAGAAATAAACAACCCCATGAGGAACAAGTGGCGGTTCAAGGGGGAGAAGGTGTGGGCAAGCATCAAGAAGAAGATGGGAAAGCAGCAATTTATTACTATGCCAAACAGTTGCTAACCGATAATATACAGCCCTTACTGACCCAGGAACAACAAGTTACGGTAACGATTATCCTTCCAGAAGGGAAACAGTTGGCAAAACGCACCTCTAATGAAGCCTTTGGGGTAGTAGAAGGGTTATCCTTGTTGGGAACTACAGGAATTTCTCAACCCTTAAGCGCCCCGAGTCAGTTAACAGCCTTTCAGGAAGAATTAGCGAGGAAATCCCAGGAATTTGACACCTTAGTCTTTTGTGTGGGAGAAAATGGCTTAGATTTGGCCCAAAAGCAAGGAATTAATCCCAATCAGTTGCTTAAAACGGCCAATTGGCTAGGCCCCTTATTAGTAGCGGCAGGAGAACAAGGGGTGAAGTCGCTGGTGCTGTTCGGCTATCATGGCAAGTTAATTAAACTCGCCGGCGGCGTCTTTCACACCCATCACCATCTCGCTGATGCCCGCTTGGAAATTTTAACTGCCTTTGCTGCTAAGGTGGGATTTTCCACTCATTTGTTACAGCAGTTGTTAGCCTGTGAGACCACAGAAGCCGCGTTGCAATATTTGCGACAACAGGAAAATGGAAGCGAAATTGTGGAAGCGGTTTACAGCGCGATCGCGTCTTCCATTGATCAACATGCGCAAGATTATATCCGCAAACATGCAAAAAACAGTGTTCGTGTGGGATCGGTTTTATTTGACCGCCAAAGACAGATTCTAACTGTTAGTTCCTTGGTTAAGACGTTATTTCCGCAATTAAGGTAGCTGCTCCCAGCAATCTTGCGCCATTTCGCTTCATCAGAGTCAGTCCATGTTTTGATTATGTTAAATTGGCAGTAACATTAAGAATTATTAAAACTTAACCCTTGCTATAATGAAGGGATATCTCATTTTAAGTTGCTAATTTGCTCTTAAGAAAGACCCCGGAAATACCGTGACTACTTCAACTGACTCATCCCAAAAAAGCGCAGCCATTGAGCAAGCCGAAATCACCGGGAGCATTAACCGGCAAATGATTGCCATCCTGGATTTCGGCTCTCAATACTCGGAGTTGATTGCCCGACGCATCCGCGAGATGCAAGTCTATTCAGAAGTTCTTCCTTACCGAACAACGGCAGAACAACTCAAGAAATTGAGCCCCCATGGCATTATCTTATCAGGGGGCCCGAACTCAGTTTATGATGAAGGCGCGCCGGAAATTGATCCCGAAATTTGGAAGTTAGGCATTCCTGTTATTGGTGTCTGCTATGGAATGCAGGTAATGGTCAAACAACTGGGAGGAGTGGTCCAGCGTGCCGAACGAGCCGAATATGGCAAAGCCTCTCTCAAAATTGATCAAGAAGAAATTTTGTTGCCAGGGATAGAAGATGGGGCAACCATGTGGATGAGTCATGGCGACTCTTGTCTGGAACTTCCGGAAGGGTTTCAGGTACTAGCCCATACGGAAAATACCCCCTGTGCCGCGATCGCGCATCCCGAGAAAAAATGCTATGGCGTTCAATTCCACCCGGAAGTCGTCCATTCGGTAGGGGGTGCCGTACTTATCCGCAATTTTGTCTATAAAATTTGTCAATGTGAACCCACCTGGACTTCCCAAGCATTTGTCCAAGAAGCTGTGCGGGAAGTGCGGGCGAAAGTGGGAAATAAGCGCGTGTTGCTCGCCCTCTCCGGCGGCGTAGATTCTTCCACCCTTGCCTTTCTCCTGCATCAAGCCATTGGCGATCAATTGGTTTGTATGTTCATTGACCAAGGGTTCATGCGCAAAGAAGAACCGGAACGGTTGATTGAAATTTTCAAAGACCGATTTTACATTCCGGTAGAATATGTTGACGCGCGCGATCGTTTTTTAGCGCAACTGGAAGGCGTCACCGATCCCGAAGAAAAACGCCGTCGCATCGGTCACGAATTCATCAAAATCTTTGAAGAAAAATCCCGAGAACTGGGACCTTTTGACTATTTAGCCCAAGGCACTCTCTATCCCGATGTCATTGAGTCGGCAGATACCAATGTTGACCCGAAAACCGGGGAACGGGTGGCGGTTAAAATCAAAAGCCATCATAATGTTGGCGGGTTGCCGGAAGATTTACAGTTTAAACTGGTGGAACCGCTGCGGAAACTGTTTAAAGATGAAGTTCGCAAAGTCGGGCTGTCTTTGGGATTGCCGGAAGAAATTATCCACCGTCATCCTTTTCCTGGTCCTGGTTTAGCGATTCGCATCATCGGGGAAGTCACTGCCGAACGGTTAAATATCCTCCGTGATGCTGATTTTGTGGTTAGAGACGAAATCAAAAAGCAAAACTGCTATCAAGATTTTTGGCAGGCGTTTGCTGTGCTGTTACCCATTCGCAGTGTGGGTGTCATGGGCGACCAACGGACTTATGCTCATCCAGTGGTGCTGCGGCTCATTTCCAGTGAAGATGGGATGACGGCCGATTGGTCACGGGTGCCCTACGATTTGCTGGAAACAATTTCCAATCGCATTGTCAATGAAGTGAAAGGGGTCAATCGAGTGGTCTATGATGTTACCTCGAAACCCCCAGGTACCATTGAATGGGAGTAATGGGACAAACTCATTCCTCCCCTCCCGACTCATTTCCTTAGGTTAAGTGAACGTTCAATCACATTTTAGAATTGAAATGTCATTCTCAGCGCGCCAATTACAGCGTCTGAGTTATCATTATCTTGATTGGGAGATAATAACCAAATGACCCCTGGTGTTAACAGCATATTGTCATTAATGCGATGTTTGTAAAGTGCTTCAATGTGGATCGGAACATCCTCACTAAAATTGGGATCGCCTGCTACATCAAGATCCGTTAAGTAAGGCTCAGCACCGACAATGAGAGCGCCAAAATTCCCTTCTTTAAATAAATCGGGAAAAGCAAGAGTTACCTAAGCCAGAAGGTCGCCCTCCTGACTCGGCTTCAGAACGGTGCGTGACAGTTTCCCATCACACCGCTCCTCTTAAACAACGCCAGACTA
>PXPI01000036.1 GCA_003021905.1 Cyanobacteria bacterium SW_9_44_58
TCAATCTTCAATCCGCACAACATCCGCAACTTTATTTTTCGCCCAGGCGCGATAGTGCAAGAAATAGTAAAGGGGGCTTTGCCCCCACTCACCGATTAATAGGCGTGCAAGAAACTGTTGTTTGATTTTACTATTCCTGCCACAAGTTGCGCGATAGACACTCCGCGTCGGCTCGCTACGCGAGCATCGCGAAGAAAGCAAGTAGCTTCGCTGCATCGTTACCGATAAGACGAGCGAAGCTGGTCTGATTTTTAGTGCAAGAATTTCAATCCGCGATGGGGTCGTTAGACTTCGGAGCGGTTGCAAACTTTTAGAGCGCGATTGCCGCGCTATAGGCGCGATCCTTGCTGCAAGAATAGCTAGGACAGGGGCTGGAGAAATACTAACACAAGAAAGTTATCAAAAAAATGCCTTAAGATTGCAACAAGCAATCAAAAACGCTGGCAGTTAACAAAAGCCGCAGATATTGTAGAGCAGGCTTTATCAACTCGGAAAGCCGTTTTGGCATAGAGGACATATGTGTCATCGTAAACCTAATCTGACTCTACTAGCCATCTCCTGAAACGTTATGATTAACCAAGAGCTTGCACGAATTTGACTATGGATGTATCAGAACTTCGTCAGACGATTAATCGCTATCTGAATCAACTTTCCAGCGATCGCTTGCGTTTAGTTGCAGACTTCATTACCTTCCTTGCACAACAAGAACATCGGGAACAAAATTCTTCTGTTGATGCAGAGAGCGAGTCGATTTCAGCTCAAGGTTCCCTGCTCAGCCATACCGAGACTTGGCAAGGAGACGACTTTGAACAATGCCTACAAACAGTTTACGAAACGCGATCAATGCTTCGCATCGGTGAAGATTCATCTCAATCGTAGATTCAAGTTTAGATGAGCTATTTACTGGATACCAATCATTTCAGTCGACTCGTTCTAGGTAATTTTTCCATTAGACAAAACATTGCTAAAGTTGGAGAGTTAAATGTTGCAATTAGTATCATCACTGAAGGTGAAATGCTATATATGGCTTATAACTCTCAACGAAAACAGGAGAATTTAGCTAATATCCAGGCTTACTTAAAAGATATTCAAATCTATCCTCTCAATAGCACGATTGCGGAAAGTTATGGTCAATTCAAAGCGGAATTAATCCGCCACTTTGGTCCCAATGAACGTCAAAAGCGTCGCCGAACTAACATGGCAAACATTGGGATTAGCGATAATGATCTTTGGATTGCCTGCACTGCTATTCACCACGGCTTAACCATTGTTTCTATGGATCGTGACTTTTCCCGAATGAAAGAAGTCATGAATTTTTCCTTAGAGTCATGGCTCTAATGGTGAAAACTTTTGTTTTAAGATACAATTAGTTCAGATTTAGTACAGACAAATTGCAAGCCTCTGTCATGCATTGCTGGAAAGAGTTCCAGAGATAGAAAGCTGGTCTTCTAATCCGTTTGTCGCAGGTTCAAATCCTGCCACACCCGTTCCGAAATCTCCCTCTCCAGCTTGCTCCCAGCCTAGCGTTCGAGATTGAGAGTTGTCACAGATTGACCAAATATTAGGGAATTTCCTTTATAATTTAGGCAAGCCTACAATGGTCGATCAAAAAACGGAAAAAGCCCTAGCCCATGCCAACCAGCGCCTCAAGGCAGGTAAAGTCGGGTTAACGATACAGCGGCAAAACAACCGCCTTTATCTACGAGGAGTGCTCCCGACGCGCAAGGGAGAAGAAAAATCGAAACAGCGCCGCCTTGCTCTTGGCGTTCTCGCAAACATAGCAGGAATCCAAAGAGCGGAAGCGGAAGCTCATCAGGTGGCTCATGCCATCGTGATGCAGAAGTTTGACTGGGCTGACTGGATTGAAAGTGAAAAGCCCAACCCCATTATTGAAAACGCGATCGCGCGTTTTGAACAAGACTACTTCCAGATTAGGGGTCGCACTCCCAAAACAGAAACCACCTGGAAGGTTGATTATGGCGACGTATTTAAGAAGCTGCCTCAAAAGGAAAGAATCAGCAAAGAGATTTTATTGGAAGCTGTGCTGAATACGAAAGCAAATACTCGCTCGCGATCGCGAACTTGTATCGCTTGCGGGTCGCTAGCGCAGTTTGTGGGAATCGATTTTGATGCCAACCGGTATAAAGGGTCTCACTGCCACAAAACGCTACAGCCTCGGGATCTTCCAAGCGATGAACGGATTGCGGAGCGGTTTGAAAGTATCTCCCATGTGAGATGGCAATGGTATTACGGCATGATTGCCTGCTACGGATTGAGAAATCATGAACCGTTTTATGTGGATCCCGAGTCTCTAGCGCAAAGCCCCGGAATTATTAAAATTTCCGACGGCAAAACCGGACCTCGCTCAATCTTCCCGTTGCATCCGGAATGGTGGGAGCAATGGCAGCTATGGGACATCAAATTCCCTGGAATCTCAGGAAAAAATAACCGCGAGTTGGGAGGAAGAGTATCGACTTACATTGCCGAGATAAGACGGAAAATTCCAACTCAATCAGATTGAGCCAGCTACCATGCTTGGGAGTGTAGCGGAATTGCAAACGGTTCAGAATGCGTCTGGCTTCCTCAGGCGGAAACGTTTGATACAACGCTACTGGGGTATGAGTGTTGAGATGATCAAGCACGAGCTGGATCAAATCAGAAACGGGAAATAGAACATCTACCAGATATGGCATACACAAAGCAAAGTCTTGACTGGTCCGATGCTGGGTTACCTTGAGATGTCGCCAGCCAGTTTGAGGTTGGAAAAATCCAAACAGATTTTTTCAGCCGTTTGCGAACGGTTTCATCAGAAATGCTCTCCACTAATTGCACTTCTACTAATCGGTCGGCTAACAATTGCATCGTCCAGTGCTTTCGACCTTCTGGTGGTTCACTACAGGCAGTAGCGACTAAAAAGGCTTCTGCTTTTCCGTCGAGTTTGGGTTGACCTCCCTGACGAGGGCGTTCTGAGAGAGCAAATTCCACTCCCTGCTCCACACATTTTTGTCGAGTCCGATGCACGGTTGATTCCCCAACATGCAACATTTGGGCAATGGTGGCATCATCGTGACCTTCATCTGCTAACAGCAGCATCTGAGCACGCTTCAACTTGCGAGCCCACAGAGAACCTTGGTAAGTTAGCTGATGTAGTTCTTCTCGTTCTTGGGCAGTAAGGTTAACAAGATATTTTTCCGGCATGGAACATCTGGATTTTTTTCCAGTTTCTCATTCTTTTCTCCACTGTCAAAATCCAGTTGGTGCAGTACTACGTATTTTAGGCGTTACTGTTTGAACTGCGCGATCGCGCTTGGTCGGAATAGGTCATTTGTCCTTCTTGTTTCCAGTTATACTCGGAAAAATTCCAATCTTTTTCTGATAAAAACAAATCATTGAAAATACGCCAACCATAAAACCAATCAAAAGATACATGACACTTAAGATAAAAAACTTATTGAATCCCATTTCTTGGAAGAGAACAACATTCAGAAACTCAGATAACGAAAAAGACTCGAAAATATTAACGGAATTAAGAATAAAAAAGATTATCGTACAAAGAAAACCAATAAGAAACAAAATAAAGTGAAATTGGGCTTGGCGAGTGTTAATTTGATAGATCAGCGGCACTTTTTCTAAAGAACCCCCAGATTGGTTGGATGTCGTTGTATGTATCTGATTTGCTTTTTGGATGGATGCTTGATAATAATTATTATTTAATTGATTATAATCTTGTTTAGAAAATTCAGTTACGATAGATAGTAGTGTGGTTACTCCTAATACAGTAGATAAAAAGTAACAAGACCAGCTTGTTATCAATAAAGTCAAACCGTCTATATTATCGATATTTCCGACATAGATAGCGGTAAAAGTTAATGTGGTTGATGTGGTTCCTATTACTACTTTGATGGTATCTACAGCATAATCAGTCGCTTTTTCTGTTTTTTCTTGACTTGATTTCATAATGTTTCATATTAGATGCCATTTCTGCTAGCTTCTACACCCTATCATCAACCTAACCGCAAGCAGGACAATCGTAGTGAACGGCTGGAAACTGATAACTGCAATTAGGACAGACACCGGTAAATTAAGGATGCGTATCCAATCGCAAAAACCAGATGCGGGTTGTTGCTATAAAATTGGCAGGTGTCGTAGCGTTTGATTTTCATTGTCTTTGGTGGCATCGCAACTATTTGTATTTTAAGAAAAGCGCAATCGTTAGCTAATTAAGCAAAAAAATAAATTTTTCGCCAGTTTTTTCTTTATTAAATGTGGGATTAATAATTTTTGATTTATATGTAGATCATCAATTCAATCATGATTAGAATTGTTAATAGCCCTCGCGTTTTTTGGGCGAAAGTTTGTGGATTAAACAAAAACGGGGTGGAGCCGTCTCCATCCCACCGAAAGAATTATAGAAAGACTGAATCAA
>PXPI01000037.1 GCA_003021905.1 Cyanobacteria bacterium SW_9_44_58
GTTCTGTACCCCCTAGGAGGGGTTCTAACCAAGCTCCTGCTTATGCCTCGGATTTCATGAAAAATCCTGCGATTTCACAGGAAACGAATCGCACAAGCTCTCAAGCTTATCAGTTTTGCGATATTCTACTATCAAGGTATGCTAATTGGTTTTTGATTTTGTAGCAAAGATATTTGACAACTCTCCTAAAAAACGAGAGATTAATGATAAGAGCTTTTCAATAAGCTTTAGAGAAGATGCCGTCTCTAATGCCACCCTCGAAAAATTGGCGCAGGTTTATCACAGTCTGGAGTGGGCAAATGGCTTCCACTGTTGGAAGCTATATGACTCGCTTTGCACTGACAATCTGGCTTTGGAATTTAAGCGAACAAGCCACCCCCATTGCCTTACTGGCGTTTTTTACTGAGATTCCAGGGATTTTAGCGTCTCTTCTTGCGGGCGCGATCGCAGATCGATTTCCTCGTAAGACATTAATGATCCTCGGTGATAGCGTAGCCGGCTTATCCACTGTGATAATTTTATGGCTGTATCTGGGTGGAAGCTTAGAAATTTGGCATCTATACCTAATTGGGGTTTTCAACGGTGCGTTTACCCGGTTGCAGAAATTAGCTTACACCGCTTCTATTACCATGCTGATTCCCCAACAAGACTACACTCGCGCCAGCGGGATGGGATCTGTATTGCACTATGGATCGGTTGTTATTGCCCCGGCAGTTGCTGGTGCGTTATACCCCATTGTCGATTTGCTAGGGATTTTAGTGATTGATTTAGCAACATTTACCATCGCGATCGCGACGGTTTTATTGGTTACAATTCCCAATCCCGCTTCTGCGTCTCCTGTCGCAAAACAAGATACCCCTGGTTCTTCACTTGGGAAAGATATTAAGTTTGGCTTCAAGTATCTGCTAAACCGCCCCGGCTTATTCACCCTAATTCTGATTGCAACTGTTTTTCAGTTTTCCCACGATATTGGCAAAGCCCTCTACTCGCCAATGATTTTGGCACGCAGCGGGAATGATACGCAAATATTGGGAATGGTTAGTGCGGCAGCAGGAATCGGTGGCATTTTAGGTTCAATTGTTGTCAGTGTTTGGCGCATTCCAGGGCGGAAAATTGATCTAGTTCTGTTCACTATGATGGGTGCTGGCTTAAGTAAAATTCTGTTTGGCCTGGGACAAACCTTATTAATTTGGTTTCCCGCGCAATTTCTCTCCTCCACTCATTTTCCCATTATGGCCAGTGCCAGACAAGCCATTGTGTTAACCCAAGTGCAAGCTGATGTTCAAGGACGAGTGATTGCCATTAGTTCCGCTTTCGTGGGAGTGGCATCTCCTCTGGCAAAATTAGTTGCCGGTCCTTTGGCAGATCGCATCTTTACCCCTGCTATGCAGGAAGGAGGAAGATTAACAGAGATTTTTGGCGGGGTTTTTGGTACCGGTGAGGGAAGTGGCCTTGCCCTATTATATACCCTTTCTTCTCTGGGATTGCTCTGTGTGGGAATCGCCGGTTACAGCTTCTCGAATTTAAAGACGATTGAAACTTATTATTAAATACTGAGAGTCTTCATATTTCCGCTTATTAAAGCAGGTTGCCCTAATATCCATTTTCTAGGGTTGTTTCAAAACAATTATTAATAAGATTCGCATTAAATGATACACTGTGCATTAACTTAATTGCAATTACCTTTTAATAAAATCCCGATGAGCGCCATGAATAAGCATCTTTTCTGGTATGCATTTGTTCCCATAACGCCGCTTCTAGTCAGCAATGCCGTTCACGCTGCCCCTAATGCTGTAACCGATGTTCAACTGAAGAGTACGGCCAACGAGAGCTTGCAACTGTTACTGATTACTGATGCTTCTGAGGAGATACAAACGTTTCCTACTCCTGTTGGAGACAACACCCTATTAATTGAGATTCCCAATACGCAGTTGCAATTGCCGGAACGAGAAAGCATTCGCTGGTCTCAGCCTTCTACAGAAATCCAGGAAATCACCGTTGTTCAACAATCGCCTGAAAGTATCCAGGTGAAAATTCAAGGCGCAACGAGCCTTCCAGAAATCAACGTTCGTTCTGTCTCCAATGGCATTGCCCTTAATCTTCCCCAACAAGGCAGTTTAGCAAATACCGCTCCTGAAGCCCCAGAAACTGCTCCTTCCCCACAAGCCGGTACTGATAGCGAACCCATTGAATTAGTCGTTACTGCTACTCGGACTGAAAAACAAGCTAGGGATGTTCCGCGCTCGACGACAGTCATTACGCGAGAGGAAATTGAAGAACAATCGCAATTGTCTGATAATCTTCCCGATATTCTAGGCAGGACAGTTCCTGGGTTAGGGCCACCTACCCAAAGTGCCTCTAACCGGACTCAAAAATTGCGAGGGCGCGATCCCTCGGTGTTAATTGATGGGGTTCCCATTGATAGTAACCTGAAAGTTTTTCAAGACTTGCGCAGCATTTCACCCAATGCTGTGGAACGAATCGAAGTGGTACGCGGTCCTACTGCAATTTATGGGGCAGAAGCTGGGGGAGGCGTTATCAATATTATTACCCGCAAACCCCAAGAAACCTTTACTGCTAACACCACCTTTTCCATTGGTCCCGCCTTATCTCTATCAGAATTCTCTCAGAGTTTTGGGGCGGGAGTAGAACAATTTTTCTCAGGTAAAGTCGGCGATTTTGATTATGTTGTGGCTGCCTCTTATGAAGAAAGCGGCAATCGCTTTGATGCCGAAGGCGATTTGATTCCAGTTGGCAGGTCACAGGGCTTGGATAACTTAGAAACATTTAATATCCTAGCCAAAGCAGGATTAGATGTTACTAGCGACCAACGATTAGAATTAACGGTTAATTATTTTGATGATAAACAAGATCCGCCCACTTTAGCTGATCCGAGTGTCGATGAACTGGAGGAACGGGTCAAAGCACAACCCTTAGATCTTGACGGAGAATTAGATGTTGACCAACTGCCTGGTCGAGAAGATTTAACGATTAATTTAAGCTATTCCCATGATGACCTATTAGGCAGTCAACTTGATGCCCAAGTGTTCTTTAAAGACTCCACAACCCTAACCATTCCTCAAGATAATCGCAATACTATCTTTCAATCGGTTTCTCGCACCATTACCGAATCGGAAAAAGTAGGAGCGCGCCTAGATATTGAAACGCCTCTCGCCAGCAATTTAGATTTACTCTGGGGAGCAGATTATTCCGATGAATCCATTGAACAACCGCTGACAATTTTCGATCCAACGGTCTTTGACAATAGCGGAGGAACAAAATTTGAACAAACCGACGAAGCCTTCTTTTCGCCGCCTTATGACTTGCAAAGCATTGGCTTATTTAGCCAATTAAGTTGGCAAGCCAATGACAAATTATCCCTGAGGGGCGGATTGCGCTTTGAACGTTTCAAGATGTCGGTGAATGATTTTAATGTGTTAGGAGAAGAAATCGCCTTTGGGAGAGTGCCTCCTGAGGCAGAAGAAGTCAGAGGCGGAGATGTCAGTTTTGATGATGTGGTCTTTAATATTGGTGCCGTTTACAATGTCAATGATGAAGTGAATATTTTTGCAAACTTCTCTCAAGGGTTTTCTGCTCCTGATTTTCGCCGTTTTCTGCGATTTTTACCTCAATTTGCTAATCGACTGCCAGTCCAAGTCAGCGAAGATATTCAAGTTACCCAACCAATCGTTGTTGATAATTACGAAATCGGGTTACGAGGCAATTGGGACAACGTTCAGTTCTCTTTAGCGGGGTTCTTTACCTATTCGGAATTCGGACAAACGGAACGGCAAAGTGAGGATGGTTCTTTTTTAACCTCTAGCCGTGAACCGAAACGTACCTATGGCATCGAAGCAACAACGGATTATCAAATTAACGACCAATGGCAGTTGGGCGGCAATTTCACTTGGGTCGAAGGGGAAAGTAGCCCAGAAGATGTTGATGATTTTGTAGCCTTAAGTACTACTGATATTCAACCGATTAAAGTTGGTTTATATGTGGAAAACCAAACCACGCCGGATTGGTCCAATCGCCTACAGTTATTAATTGTCGGTTCGCGCGATCGCGCATTTGAGGATACAATTGGGGGAAATACGATTGATCCTTTTCCCATTGACGGTTATACCACTCTCGATTGGATTAGTCGCCTCGACTTAGGCAATGGAAAACTCACCTTTGCTGTTCAAAACGTATTCGATAACCAATTCTTCCCCGTTGATTCTCAAACGCAAAGGAGAAATCGAGAATTTGCGGCTGGGTTAGGTCGCACCATTAGTTTGCAATATCAATTGAACTGGTAGATTATGCTGCGACATTTCACCGTATCCCTTGCCCTATTTGGGCTTTTGACACTGACAGGATGTCAAAACAATGAGACTTTTACCCGACCAAAGCCTGATCCGGCTCGCATGGTTACTCATGCCAAGGGAAAAACCGCTGTTCCCGTTAATCCCGAGCGCGTCATTGCTTTAGATAATATTGCCTTAGACAGTGTTCTCGCTTTGCAAGTCAATCCCATTGCGGCGCTGATTAATTCTAATACTGGGAAATTTCCAGTGCATCTGCGGGACAAAGTTCCCGAAACCACCCAAAAACTAGCGGAAAACCAACAAAACTTAGAACGCATTGCCCAACTCAATCCTGACTTAATTATTGGCGGCAAAAATGTTGAAGCGGTTTATAGCCAACTTAACCAAATTGCCCCGACTATTTTATTAGGAAAACGTGGCACCAGTGCATGGAAAAAGAAACTGTTGCTCACGGCAGAAGCAGTGGGAAAACCAGAGAAAGGAAAAGCCCTTCTCGAAGCCTATCATGAGCGCGCTGAAAAATTAGGATCGCGCTTGGATAATCCTGAAGAGATTGAAGTATCAGTGGTCAGAGTATCTCCACAAGGATTGCGCCTGTACCAGAACGATACTTTTGTGGGCGGAATTCTGAAAGATGTGGGGTTGTCTCGTCCGCCCAGTCAGGATAAAGAGAATTTATGGATTGAGATCTCTCAGGAACAATTTGAAAAAGCCGATGGGGATGTCATCTTTGTGTGGGGATTGGGTAGCGAAGCGGAAAGTGCCTTAAAACGCCTGCAAGATGATCCGTTATGGTCAAAACTGGATGCTGTGCAAGCGGGAAAGGTTTATGAAGTTCCCGGATACTGGATTGGTCGGGGGCCTATTGCTGCTAATAAAGTTCTCGATGATTTGTCAACTTATCTGTTAGAAAAAGATAACTAATTCGCAACAATTTATGTCATCCTTACCCAACCATCTTACTCAATGCCGATTTTGTTCCGATGTGTCTCAAGCAGTGGGAGAAAACCCAATTGGAACTGCCGGGCATTATGATTATTGGTTAGTGGTGGAATTGCCGCAACCTTGGTCAGAAATGGCGCTGGATCAAAGCGAGGCGTTAAAGCCCTATTTAGCGCAAATTAAATACTTAGTTTACCAAAAAGGCGTTAAACTTCGTCCCCTCGCGATCGCGCCCGACGCCGACTACTCTCAACCGGGCTATACCAGAGTTTTATTCTACCGTCGCCCTGCCACCTTATTTTCCCACTACACGCGAGAAGAATATCTGATTCCGGATGCCGAATTGGGCCACTTAGTCTCAGCACTTCTCCTAGAACCGGAAAAACGTTCCAACTTTTATGGGTATCAACAAAACAAGGATCATCACTATGATTTATTCATTTGTACTCATGGAAATGTTGATGTTGCCTGTTCTCGGTATGGCTATCCACTCTACCAAGCCTGGCGAAAACAAGCCAATTCACAAATTCGAGTCTGGCGTTGCAGCCACTTTGGGGGACATCGCTTTGCCCCAACCGCAATTAGCCTGCCTGATGGCCGATACTGGGGACGTTTAAAACCAGAAACCCTTAATTTAATTACCAACCGGGAAGGAAATCTCAGGGACCTAAAATTCTATTATCGGGGTTGGACAGGATTGCCGCAATGGGCACAAATTGCAGAACAAGAAATTTGGGTTAATCATGGTTGGAATTGGTTTCATTATTTAAAAACTGGGGAAGTACTAGACGCTGACGAGACGAATCAACAATGGGCGAAGGTTTGCATTCCTTATTCTTCTCCCGATGGAACAGATCAGGGCGTTTACAAGGCAACCATTGAAAGCGCTGGGGAACTAACAACCGCAGGCGAATCGGGTTCGCCTCCCCATACTGCAGTAGTCAAACAATATAAAGTTACCGCTTTAACCCCATCCTAATGGGGCTCTCTAACGAATATGGTGTTCTTGTCAATGCGTAAGTCCTAATCTGTTCTTAATCAGAACCTAAAATATAAATAATAGAGAACTTAATTAAATATCAATAATATGAAAATCAAAGCTGTGATTTGGCAAGAAGATGGCGTTTGGTGCGGTTCTGTTCCTGCGTTGCCAGGATGCCATACTTGGGGAGATAGCTACGAACATCTGCTAGAAATGTTGCGAGATGCAATTCAAGGCTGGTTGGAAGTTGCGAGTGAGCAAGAAGAGCTTGATCCAGAAAAGCAGCGAATTGAGCTATCCCTATGAAAGCCATTTCTGGCAAAAGGCTATATAAGATTAAGTTGCTGATTTAGATCTTAACTATTGGTACAGCTTGAGAAATGAAAGTTCCCCGGAAAAGGCAAATTAGAGGATCTAAAGCAATGCCGGGCGCGATCGCGCTCGGGAATATGGTACAAATATGTCTGTTGACAGGCCATCTAACATCGTCTCCGGTGCCTGTTCATAACAGTCTCATTGAGAGCAGTTTTTAACTTATGTCTCGCGCAAAAGCCCTTCGTTACTATATTCTAGTTCGTTTACTCCTTGCCCCCCTCATGTTGTGGACAATTACTACTCTCGTTTTTCTGTTGCTACGGGCAACCCCAGGGGATCCCGCCGATGCCATTTTAGGGGCAAGAGCGCCGGAACAAGCCAAAGAGGCACTTCGAGAACAACTGGGACTGGATCAACCCTTATTATTCCAGTATTTTGACTATTTAGGCGATCTATTGCAGTTGGATTTGGGCAATTCTCTCACCAGTCGCGGGTTAAGCGTTTGGCAGGTGATTCAAGATTATTTTCCGGCAACCGCCGAATTATCGTTATTCAGCATGATTATTGCCCTGTTCATTGGATTGGGAGTGGGGATGCTAGCGGCCGCGCGATCGGGAACGATTATTGATGCAATGGGGCGCTTATTTGGAGTGATCACCTATTCTCTTCCCTTATTTTGGGTGGGCATGTTGTTACAACTGGTATTTGCTGTGCAACTGGATTGGTTTCCCTTAGGAACCCGCTTTCCCATGAGTCAGCCTACCCCATCGGATATTACCGGGCTTTATACGGTTGATAGCCTGCTTCAGGGAAACTTAGGACAGTTTTTCACGGCGCTATATTATCTGGCACTCCCAAGTTTTACCTTAGGCTTACTATTAAGCGGGATTTTTGAGCGCATTGTCCGTGTTAACTTAAAGCAAACTCTCCAAGCTGACTATGTAGAAGCAGCTAGGGCAAGAGGTCTCTCCGAAAGGCGGATTTTGTTTGCGCATGCTTTCCGAAATGCGCTTATTCCAGTGATTACAGTATTAGGATTAACCTTTGCCGCGTTGCTTAGCGGGGCGGTGTTAACCGAAGTGACCTTTTCTTGGCCAGGTTTAGGCAATCGTTTGTATGAAGCGATTTCCTTGCGGGATTATCCCACCGTCCAGGGAATTATGGTCTTTTTCGGCGCGATCGTGGTTTTAGCCAGTATCCTTATTGATGTTATCAACGCCTACATTGACCCTCGAATTCGTTATTAACGCCCATATTCCAGCTTAATGATGACTTTCCAGACTTCTCTGTATCATAAAAAGAGAAGATTCAATCTTTACCTTTAAGGACAACGGTTCAATCCTATATGCAAACCTTAGCATTTCCGAAACAAACAACTGAAACAATTACAACGCAAGCGCGATTTTTAGGGGAAGCCATTGACTGTCGTTCCATTGAAAACAACTATGAGTGTATTGCAACGTTACCGTCTGTGGTAAAAGTGAGTGAGACAGGAATTGCTGTTCTCTTTCCCTATGGCGTTGTCGTTTTATTTGGTTTAAGTCAAAAGGAAGAAAACAATTTTCTTAAAGAATTATCCCAATATGTCAGTGAACCGTTTTCCAATCCAGAAATGGAAGCGGTGGAAATTCAACTCAATCCGGAAAAAAGTGAACGGGTAAAAAATGGCGTTCTTTGCCTGAAAAAATACAGTGTGGAACATTTGCAAATTGTTGCTGATGTTTTAGCAAAAACGGTTGTTTTAGCGCATTATGAAATAAAACTCGCTTCGGTCTTTGACAAAATTGAACCCTTTACAGCGAGTTTGCAAAAAAATTATCGACTCACCCAGCCGGGAGAAGAATTGCTCCACGAATTAGGCAGTACCTTTCTGTTTCAATATAAGATGGTAGCGAGAGTAGAAATTATTGATAAACCGGAATTATTGTGGGAAGTTCCAGAGTTGGATAATCTTTATTCCCGCCTAGAAGATGAGTATGAAATTCGAGAACGTCATATGGCGTTGGAGAGAAAATTGGATTTAATTTCCCGTACTTCCCAAACGGTTTTGGAACTGATGCAACATCGCACGAGTTTACGGGCAGAATGGTATATTGTCATTTTAATTATTGTGGAAATTGTTTTGTCTGTTTATGAACTGTTTATCCAAAGATTTATTTAAATTAAGCAATTGGTGGAGTAGGCAATTTTCTGAATGCGTGTAATCGTCATCGGCGGTGGTGCAGCGGGCTTTTTTGCCGCTATTGCTTGTGCCAGTGTCTCTCCAGAAACAGAAGTCGTTTTGTTAGAGGCTGGGCGTCAACCCTTAACCAAAGTGCGGATTTCCGGCGGCGGGCGATGTAATGTCACTCATCACTGTTTTGATCCGGCACTGCTTGTCCAAGCCTATCCTCGCGGGGAAAAAGCCCTGCGAGGTGCCTTTACACGCTTTCAACCCCAAAATACGGTCAATTGGTTTGAACAACGAGGGGTTTCCCTAAAAACAGAAGCCGATGGGCGCATCTTTCCGGTTACGGATAACTCGGAAACCATTATTAATTGTTTATTGCAGGAAGCGCAACGCTGCGGGGTTCATTGGAAAACGGGGGCGAGAGTGGAAGGAGTGAGTTATGATAATCATCAGTTTTTTGTTAAGTTGAAAAGCGGCGAGTGCTTAAACAGCGATCGCGTTCTTTTGGCAACCGGCAGTCAACGACGTCCTTATCAATGGCTAACTCAGTTCGGTCACAATATTATTCCCCTGGTTCCCTCTCTATTTACCTTTAATATTCAAGATGAACGCATTGAAAATTTAGCTGGGATTACGGTTAACCAGGCTGAGGTTCAATTAGAAACCCAAGGCAAGCATAAATATCGGCAAACCGGCGATGTTCTCATTACTCATTGGGGATTAAGCGGCCCAGCGATTTTGAAGTTATCAGCCTTTGCCGCCAGAATTCTCCATGATCACGGCTATCAAATGGGATTATTCATTAACTGGCTTCCTTCCCACAATATGGAAACTGTCAAAGAACAATTATTGGCCCAAAAAAACCAGACCCCGCGTCGGCAAATTATGAATCATTCCCCGGTTTCGATTCCGAAGCGCCTTTGGCAAAATTTAGCAACGGTTGCCGGTGTCTCCGCCGCGCAACGCTGGGCAGAACTCTCGAAAAAGCAAATGAAAATACTGGCCAAGGAATTGGTTCAAGGCAAGTTTCAAATCGAAGGAAAAAGTACGTTTAAAGACGAATTTGTCACTTGCGGCGGGGTAGATTTAAAAGAGATTAATTTTCAAACCATGGAAAGTAAACTCGTCCCAGGGCTTTACTTTGCTGGTGAAATTTTAGATATTGATGGTATCACCGGCGGGTTTAACTTCCAAAATGCTTGGACAACCGGCTGGTTAGCAGGACAGGCCATGGGAAGATAAGTGAGAAGACAAATGAAGTTTAGTGACATTGTCAACAAGTTGGAAAAAATAACACCGATAACGGTTAACCAAATTGATAATCCTGAAATTGCCAAAGTTGCTGGTATTGAAGAGGCAACGGTTAATACGCTTAGTTATATCGAAGGAGCAAAATTTGCGGCATACCTTGATAACACCGCTGCCAGCGCCTTGATTTTACCGCAAGATAAGGCATTGCAAGCTCAAGCCACAGCCAGAGACATTCCGTGGATAGCAAGTGAAGTTCCCCGGCTGTTGTTTGCTGCTGCGATAAACCTGTTTTATCGTCCTTTTCAACCCAGCCCTGATATTCACCCCACTGCCGTCATTGATCCTTCAGTCGTTATTGAAGAAAATGTTTACATTGGTCCCCATGTGGTGGTTTATCCCCATGTCACCATTAGCAGCGGGGTTTGCATTTATGGCAATGCGGTCATTTATCCCGATGCGGTAATTGCCGATCGCGCCGTTTTACACGCTAATACAACCATTCAGGAACGCACTCGCATCGGCAAAGATTGTATGATTCATAGCGGTGCGGTCATTGGCGGCGAAGGCTTTGGCTTTGTTCCCACTGCCCAGGGATGGTATAAGATGCAGCAATCAGGCTGTGTGGTCTTGGAAGAGGGAGTAGAAGTAGGGTGCAATAGCACCATTGATCGGCCTTCTGTGGGAGAAACCCGTGTGGGGCGCAATACCAAATTGGATAATGCCGTTCACATTGGACACGGTTGCCGCATTGGGGAAAATTGCGCCTTTGCCGGACAAGTAGCCCTTGCCGGCGGTGTGAAAGTGGGCAACAATGTTTTATTGGGGGGACAAACTGGGGTGGCCAATCAAGTGGTCATTGGCGATGGAGGGCGATCGACCGCTCAATCAGGCGTAACCCGCAATGTTAAACCGGGAGAAATCGTTTCCGGTTCTCCTGCGGTTTCTAATGCCATTTATCTGCGATCCAGCGCCATTTATAAACGCCTTCCCGAAATGTATCAAGCGTTCCGACGCCTAATGAAGCAAGAGAAGAAAAAGTCGTCATAATGAGTCAGCCTTGAGATCCCTACTCTTCCATAGTTAATTGGGTTTCGATTTCATCCAACGCAATAATCTCGGTTTTGGGATAATAAAACGAGAGTATCTCTTGGGCCGACCAACCCTGTTTGGCGAGATGCCTAGCCCCCATTTGGCTAAGTCCTACCCCATGTCCAAAGCCACCGCCGACAAATCGATAGCCGGTTAGCTTGTCTTGTTCGTTCCGAACCGGTTCTAGGTAAAATAGGGTGCTGCGGGGAGGGTCAAAGGCACTGCGGACTTCGGTTTTTTCTAAGGTAATGATGCCTTGATCGGTTTCGATTGCCATTTTTAAAATTCGCCCAGAGCGCGATCGCGAAACCACTTCCATGTGTTGAATTTCGCTCACTTCCTCTGCTTTGTCGTGATTAATGCGCTTGAGATACTTCTGTAAATCTTTGGTTAAAGCTTCTAATTTACTTTTTCCTTCCCAGCGAAAGGCTTGAGTTCCGGTTTCATTAAAGCCCTGTTTTTGGTCAATAAAGGCGCGGAAATGCTTTTCCTGACTGAGGGGACGTTTTTCTAAATCCCACACGCCCTGAGCAGAATCGACAACAGACTTTAAGTAGGGACGTTGACTGCCATCCCAAATATCGCTGAATTTGGCCGTCACGCCGCCGCTTGTCGAAGAATAAAGGGCATCCACCAGTTGTTTGTCATAGCTTAGCACCTGTTTCGCCGTTTCTTGAATAGCGCGATCGCTGCGCGGATTGGTTTTGCTTAGGCCCCAATACACTTGACAATGGGTATTGGCACAAATTTCATAATTATCGGCCTTAAACCGATGAAGATTGCGCAGGGCATAAGTCCGGGCAAGGATGGCTTGGGCTTTCACAGCTTCGAGAGGCGCATTGGGCCCAATTTCATGGGGAACTACTCCCCGCAGATAGCTGGCAAGGGGCACAATATTGACCAGGGTATAATTGCCGTAGGAATTGGGCTGCAACCGTAAATTTCCCGGATAAAGACGGCGCGGTGCCTCATTGGTATCCACGTAAATTCGCTCTGTTTCGTGGCTAATTTCCAGCTTGTCAGGACGATAGCGTTTCCCATCTATGGTAAAAGAGACATCTACGACCTTTTCTAATACCTCAGTTTCCAGATACGGCGTTTGGTAGCCATCATCTTCTAAACTATCCAGCAGAAACCGCCGCAATAAGGGGGTATTATAGACTTCCGGTTTGGCCCAAACTTGCCAGCGCCCGGGTTGGGTAACTTCGACAATTAACCCGCGTTTTTCCCAGGTTTCGGCACGATTTTCCGCCGTTTCAAAGGTAGCGTGATCGCTTAAGACCACACGTTCTCTCACTTTTGGCTGAGATAGCGGCACAGTTTGAATTTCTAACTGGAAACGCTGGGTTTTTAGGGTTTGGGATTCTCCCTCTTGTTGAAATTCCAGTTTGAGGGGGGTCTGATTGGGACTCGCGATGGTCATTTTATCGCTGAGTTCTTCTCCAAACCGTTGGACAATGCCTACTTCAATTGGAAAGGATTCACTTTTGGCAACCGGCGCAAATAGGGCAAATGCGCTCAGCAATCCCATCACTGAGACGCTTACCCCACTGCCTAACCCAATTGTTTGCTTGATCATTAATTGCTGACACTCGCTTTACGGTTCATCATGTTTTCTCCCTTGAGCATACGTTTTGCCGCATCCAACAAGACTTCTTCTAAATAGGGCTTGGTGAAATAGCCTTTTGCCCCCAACCGATTTGCCATTTGTCGATGACGTTCCGCCCCGCGGGAGGTAAGCATTCCCACTGGCAATTCAGCAAATCGTTCTTCTTCTTTCACCCGAGATAAAAGTTCCAATCCATCCATTCTTGGCATTTCAATATCACACAACATCATATCGCAAGCTAACCCGGAACGGAGTTTTTCCCAGGCTTCTTTGCCGTCGCGAGCTTGTTCCACTCGATATCCCGCTTTTGAGAAGCTTTGAGAGAGCAATTCCCGCACGGTAATGGAATCATCCACAATTAACACCATCGGTTCTGCTTCTCCCTGTTCTTGTTCCGCCGCTTTTTCTTGCTGCGCCAGCATGGAGTTCATAACATCTTTACGAACCCTTCCATAGAACAGGTCAATGAGTTCCAACACATCCGCAATCATCATGACACTTCCATCAGAGATTACCGTAGCGCCGGCAACACCCACGGGTTTGGGAATGGGGCCCGATAGTTGTTTAATGACGATTTCCTGCTGTCCTACAACCTGATCTACCTGGACGGCAATTAAATTTCCGGTACTGCGCAGCACCACGACCGAAATTTCATCGCTTTCCGATTGGGCGGCATAGACATCAGTGCGGGTCAAGGTACGGTTATAGGAGAGAAGTTCTGATAAATGTTTAAACGGAAGCAGGGTAGAACTTTTCTGCCAGCGCACAAAGCGCTCTCCTTGCTGATTGACCTTAATATTCTCTTTGCTGGTTTCAAACTTGTCTTCCACCCCATCCATGGGAAACGCAATATTCGATTGGCCTAGCTTGCAGCATAGGGCAGTGGTAATACTGAGGGTTAGGGGCAATCCAATAGTAAAGGTGGTTCCTTTGGCGAGAGTGGAGTCAATATTGATACTGCCTCGCAGTTTACTCAAGGTAGAACGTACCACATCCATGCCGACCCCCCGACCGGCAAAGTCATCTGCTTTTTCTTTGGTACTAAATCCGGGATGGAAAATGAAGTCGAAGATATCGATATCGGGTAAATTATTGGCTTCTACTTGAGACACTAAGCCTTTTTCCACTGCTTTGCGCCGAATCCGCACCGGATCAAGTCCCGCCCCATCATCGGAAAGGGAAATAATGGTTTGATTGCCTTGGTGATGCGCTTCTACTTTAATGGTGCCTGTTTCCGGTTTTCCTGCCGCTTTTCGTTCTTCCGGCGACTCAATCCCATGGGTAATGGCATTATTGACCAAGTGCGTCATGGGATCGTAAAGTTGCTCCAGAATCATTTTATCCACTAAGGTGTCTTCTCCTTCCACCTTAAGTTGGGCTTTTTTGTTCAATTTCAAAGAAATTTCACGCACTGCCCGAGGAAGCCGGTCAGCCACTTGTGAGAAACTAACCATGCGCGCGGCGGTAAACCCTTCTTGCAGCTGGGTGGTAACCTGACGGAAAATTCGGGCTTCTTGTTCAACGCTATCCACTAAAAATTCTAAATCGGAAGTGGACTCTCGCACCCGTACAATTAATTCCATCATTTCCTGGGACAGCTGGTGGAAGCCGCTAAAGCTATCCATTTCCAAGGGGTCGTATTCTTCCCGATGATTGCTGCTGGAACCGGAATCTGTTTCTCCATTAGCCTGAGAACCATTTCCCCGTATTGTCTGATAAGCACCGGTAGAAGACTTGCTAGCCAGTAAGGAGTTTTCCAACAAAGACCGTTCATAAAGGTCTTGCATTCGTCCCCCTAAATCATTCAAGTTTTGTACCTGTTCCAATAGGTTGTCTAAAAATCGCCGCAGCCGCTCTTGATCTTGTTCCAGGCTATTGCGGTTAATCACCAGTTCCCCAATTAAGTTATTGAGGTTATCCATTAAGCGCACCGGGACTTTCACCGTTTGCTCAAATAAGGCGGTTCCTCCTCGTCCAGTATTGGCAGGGGCAGGTGTTGCTTCCACTTTTTCTGCTTGCTGGTTCCCAGGACTAGAAACTGCTTTTTCTTGTTCGGCGGAGACAGTTGGCGCTTGTTCAATGTAGGCTTCTAGAGAGGCAAAATCGACATCGCCTGTTAATTCCATGGGCGCCGGTGCATCAATGAGCGCCTCCAGGTTCTCTATAAGTTCGTAATATTGGAGATGGCTTTGACTCTTCTCGGTTGCTGCTTGTTGGGATGTTCCTTCAATAACAGTTTCGTCTTCCCGGGGTTCATCTTGGAAGGCTTGGTTGTTTTGGGCTTCCTGAATGAACGTTTTTTCCTCTTCGTTGGCAAAAATCGATTCTAAATCTTCTAAGGGCTCAAAAGTTTGTTCTGACCGGGAAAGGGCTTGTTCGTTGACTTCTTCGGCTGGCAAGGAGTCATCAAACTCATCTTCAGGTTCCCTTGGCGACTCTTTGAGAGCGGAGAGAAAATCATCCAATTCTTCTTGTTGTTCCGTTTTGCCATCCTCTTCTAAGGAATCTAGGCTTGTAAACAGTTCTTCCCACTCATCATCATTATTTTGATTATTTTGGCTTTCGCTTTCATCTTGGATAATGGTTTCCAGTTCAATCGCGTCTTGGTTTGAAGCTGATTCCTCGGTTTGGGAACTTGGATTTTCTTGCGATGATTCCTCTCCGAATAAGTCGCTTAAAAGATCGTCTTCATTACCTTCTTCTTGGCTATTGTCAGTTAACCATAGCTCTAGATCTTGTTCATGCCGCCAATCGGCATTGTTTTCGCTTATTGGGCCTTGCAAATCCCAATCATCGATTGGGGAGGACTCATTGCCTTCCATGTCTGCTTCTTGCCAAACATCCCCTTCTACCTCGAAACTTTCTAGGAAATCTTCTTCTTGCCCGCCGCTGTTGCTAACTTCGGGAATGCTTTCAAGATCGGCAATGGTTGCTTTCTCATCTAATTCTTGTTCTCCATTGTCTTGATTGGCGCTATCTTCGGTTAAGTTCTCCTCGGCTTGTTCTTCGTCATCTTGACTATTATCCCAGGGAGAAGATAACTGTAACGCCATAGCTTGCAGCCGCTGGCTGGCTTGAATATTGTGAGCCTGCTCTAACTTAATTAGCTGTTGCGCTTGCTGAATCTCTTGGATAGCTTGTTTGGTGGCGATTTCGACCGAGTTTTCTGTAGCCGCGATCGCGCTTTGAGCGGTTTTTAGCAGTTTCACCCAAGTGGGAACTTGCGCTTGTGCCCCAATTTGCTCTAAAATTTGGCAATGCTCTTTCAACTCGCTCCGATAAGAAGCGGGATTTTCCTGCTGGAGAATCGCTTCCATCGCTTTCACTTCGGTATCCACTTGCTGATGGAAAAACTCGCTCTCCGGCGTCAACTCGCTGACTGTGGCTTCCTCATGCAAAATCCGAGACTGTAGGTAATTCTTCGTTTCGGTAAAAGTGGGTTGAATTCCTTTCAATACTTCCTTTTCCACCCCTTGGGTATATTCGCTGGGTTCGTCTGAGAGGGCGTGCATATCCACTAACCCCTGGAAGGTATCAAAAACGCGCCACAATAAGTCTTCTAGGTGTTTATCGCTTACCACAGAGGCAGTTCGCATGACCCCAAAACAGTCTTCAAAAAACTGAGCGAATTGCTGAATCGTTTCCATCTCATGAGTAACTGCCCCCGTATTCAGAAATTGAGCTGCCTCGTAGAGACGTTGTAATGTTTCCGGTTGTTTGACAGCACCTGACAAATTGAGCAACCCACGTTCGATGGTTTCAAGATGGGTTTTCGCTTCTTTTAAATATTGATTTCGGTTAAGGTTTTGGGGTTGGGTTGACGGCATAGCGCAATGTCCCTTGTTTACTTTCTCCGCATTTTGAGTGGGCAATGAGTTGGGAGCAGTTCCCACTGCCGCTTGCAATGAGCAATATATTGAGCGTTGTTTTTAGTGAGCGGGGAAACCTGCTCTCCCTTTGACTCACTGTGATTGCTTAACTTAATTAGCCATATTAGCCATGTGCGATTCGTTTCCTGCTTATACTTCGGATTTCCCACGAAATCCGAAGTATAAGCAGGAGCTTGGTTAGAACCCCACAGGGGTACAGAACCTTGA
>PXPI01000038.1 GCA_003021905.1 Cyanobacteria bacterium SW_9_44_58
GCGATTACAGAGGCAATGCTAAAAGTAACTAATCAAGATATTCGGAATTGGTTTACTCACTGTTGTTACTGTACCTTATGAATTCGAGAATTGCTATAAGATAGTTGCTACTAAAAAGAAAGAGATTAAAGAGCGCATGCGTGGCATAATTTTCTAGATTCAATATGCAATTAATTTTGAGGATAAGAAAAAGGTGCAAGCGGTCGGTTCGGTTAACCAACAAAGGATCATAAACCACTCATCCTAATTTTATATTAGGATAGAAGAAGCTCGGTATTTGGAGGGTGTTTCGTGAGCCAGAACTTCCCAAAAATCGCCCAATTGAATTTTTCTGGAATCGGGTGTTGGTTAACGCTGATTCTAACGGCGTTATTATTAACCTCCGTGGGTCTCGGGTGGGTCGTTAATAGTGTCTTAATTGTATTGGGATTAATGCTAATTCTTCCTGTGATCGCGCTTTTTGCTGTTCAGTGGTGGCTAAGACGCAATGTCGTTGAAGATCAATGTCCCGTCTGCCAATATCAGTTTACCGGATTTAATGGAACGATGTCTCGCTGCCCAAACTGTAGTGAACCCCTAAAAATCGAAAACGGCAAATTTAAGCGCATTACCCCTCCTGGCACAATCGATGTGGAAGCAGTTGATGTGGATGCCTCTTCTCAATAAGGGAACTGCAACGCTACTCGTTCTTGTTGTCTAGCATATCAAAGACTTTTTATCAAGTTAAAGCAGTTAATTAGTTGGGCTCAACGCATTTTTAAACTCATACATAAAGATATCTATCATCAATGCTTAGGCATGGCCTAACGTTTTCGGTTACCCGCGCCGCGATTAGTTGGAAATGACGCTTCCCTAGACGGGAGGCACCTGCTACGACCGTGGCTCAATTTTGCGGAAAGCGAGTTAACTATTGCCTAAACATCTTAACGTTGGGGAATTAAGATATCCTTAACCAAGGAAATATGCCTTACCGTTGCTAATTCTTACATTTATGACTGAGCAAATCCAGTGGGTAAATGCAATATCCAATCGTCTCTCCTTAGAATCCGCAATTGCGGAGGTAACCGAACGTGTTCAACAACAGCTATCTGCTTCTCCCGATTTGGGATTTTTGTTTATTTCTTCTGCTTATGCCAGTGAGTATCCCCGTCTGGTTCCTTTAATTTTGGAAAAAGTTCCCATGTCGGTTTTAATCGGCAGCGGAGGCGGCGGCATTATCGGGGTTGATACTGACAACCAAGCCCAAGAAATTGAAGGGAATCCTGCTTTAAGTCTAACCGTCGCCCATTTACCGAGAGTTGATGTACAAGCGTTCCAGATTAGCAGCGATGAAATTCCCGACTTAGATAGCGGCGCACAAGCCTGGACGGATTTAACGGGAGTTTCCCCGGAACAAGACCCTGATTTTATTTTACTGGCTGATCCTTTCTTCTCCAAGGTTAATGACTTACTGGAAGGACTCGATTTTGCTTATCCGAAAGCGAAAAAAATCGGCGGCTTGGCTAGTGCCATGACAATGGGGATGCAAACGGGTTTGTTTTATCATAGTCCCGATAATGACGATACCGCTTTAATTCGAGAAGGGATTGTCGGCGTTGCCCTTAGCGGCAACAACATTGAAGTGGATGCTATTGTTGCCCAAGGCTGTCGTCCCATTGGCCCTCAATATCAGATTACCCAAGCCGAACGCAATGTTATTACCGAAATGGCAGAAGTTCAGGAAGATGGAGTGGAACAAGCCAAACCTCCCTTACAAATATTGCGGGAACTTATCAATGAGTTAAGCCCCCAAGATCAGGAGTTGGCGCAAAATGCTCTATTTTTGGGGATTGCCCGGGATGAATTTCAGTTGGAGTTGCAACAGGGAGACTTTTTAATTCGAAATTTGTTGGGGGTTGATCCCAAAGTAGGCGCGATCGCGGTTGGTGATCGACTGCGACCGGGACAGCGAATTCAGTTTCACCTGCGCGACGGCAATACCTCTGCCGAAGATTTAGAAGTGTTGCTGGAAAATTATCAACAACAGGAGAAAACCTCCTTCCCAGTGGGGGCATTATTGTTTTCTTGTTTAGGTCGCGGGAAAGAATTATACGGAAAACCGAATTTTGATTCCCAACGGTTCCGTCAAGCTATGAATCAGATTCCTCTAGGGGGATTTTTCTGCAATGGCGAAATTGGTCCTGTAGGCAATCAAACCTTTTTACATGGGTATACCTCTTCCTTTGCGATTTTTAGACAACCCAAATTAAATTAAGAGAAAGATCGGGTTATTCTTAACCAACGGCAAATTATCCATAAAAGACAATGCGTATCTTAGTAAGTTTATTTTTCCTCATTTTTTTATTAAGTTTCCCCGCACCCAGTTGGGCACAAGGAACAGACGCTTCCTCGCAAATTACAGAACAACAATTGCAACGGGGAGATCAAATTGCTGAAAAAGCTTTTGAAGCCCTCAAAGAGGGAGATTTTGCTAAATCTGAAAACTATTGGGGGGAGTTGATTGAGTTATTTCCCCAGAATCCTGCAGTCTGGAGCAATCGGGGGAATGTTAGATTAAGCCAAAATAAAATCCAAGACGCGATCGCGGACTATAATAAAGCCATTGCCATTGCCCCGAAGCAACCGGATCCTTACCTGAACCGAGGGATTGCCTATGAAGTTCAACAAGACTGGGAAAGCGCGATCGCGGATTACGATAAAGTCTTAGAATTGGATCCCGAAGATGCCATGGCCTATAATAACCGGGGAAATGCCAAAGCCGGCAAAGGCAACTATGAGGAAGCAATTCGCGACTACGAAAAAGCAGCTTCTTTGGAACCCGATTTTGCCATTGCCCGTTCCAATGCCGCGCTAAACCATTACCAAGTGGGCGACGAAAAACAAGCCCTGGATGAAACGCGCAAATTGGTTCGGAAATATCCCAATTTCCCCGATGTTCGCGCTGCCTTAACGGCCATGTTGTGGGCGCAAGGAAAACAAGGAGAAGCCGAAAGCAACTGGGTTTCGGTCAAGGAAAGCGATTCCCGTTATCGGGATATAGAATGGTTGGAAAAAGTGCGTCGTTGGCCTCCCCAAATGGTGGAAGCCTTAGACAATTTTCTGCAGTTAAATCAGTAGTGAGATGACCGCGGCAGTTCCGACATTAATCCATAACCCGGAACAGTTAGAGGCCCGTTTGCAAGAAATTCCCCTGCAACCGGGGGTGTATTTAATGCGCGATCGCGACGGCAATGCGATTTATATCGGTAAATCCACAAAGTTGCGGTCTCGCGTTCGTTCTTATTTTCGCCGGTCCCAAGCCCTCAGTGAACAAAAACAACTGATGGTGCAACAGGTAGCGGATATTGAATTTATTGTCACCGATACGGAAGCAGAGGCACTCGCCTTAGAAGCCAATTTAGTCAAGCAGGAACAACCCTATTTCAATGTTCTGCTAAAAGACGACAAGAAATATCCCTATCTGTGTATTACGTGGTCGGAAGATTATCCTCGCATCTTTATTACCCGGAAACGGCGGCGGAACAATGAAAAGGATCGTTATTATGGGCCTTATGTGGATACTGGGGCTTTACGGCGCACCTTACAACTGGTCAAACAGATTTTCCCGTTGCGACAACGCCCGCGCCCGCTATTTAAAGATCGGCCCTGCCTTAACTACGATTTAGGCCGCTGTCCTGGGGTTTGTCAGGAACTCATTTCCCCGGACGAGTATCGCCAAACCCTGCAAAAAGTGGCGATGATTTTCCAAGGGCGATCCCAAGAACTGGTGCGAGATCTCTCCTCGCAAATGCAACAAGCCTCCGCTAACTTAGACTTTGAAAAAGCGGCGAAACTGCGGGATCAGATTCAAGCCCTGGAACAACTCAATGCCCATCAAAAAGTCTCTCTCCCGGATGATACGGTTTCCCGAGACGCGATCGCGATCGTTTCCAATCATCAACACGCCTCCATTCAACTGTTCCAAGTGCGGGCCGGAAAATTAGTGGGACGCCTAGGTTTTTTTGCCGATGTTTCGCCTGCCTTTAACTCCGAAGATCTTTTACAACGGGTAATCCAAGATCATTACGCAACCGTCGATGATGTGGAAATTCCCAGTGAGATTCTATTGCCCCAAGCCATTTTCGACCAAGAGATCATTAGCAACTGGTTAAGCCACCGTAAGGGGCGAAAAGTTGCGCTAACGGTTCCCCAACGCCAAGCCAAGGCGGAATTAATCGCGATGGTGGAACAAAATGCCCACTATGAATTGGAACGCACTCAGCGCGTGGCCGATCGCAACCAACAAGCCTTGCAAGACCTAGCAGAGATTCTAGACCTGCCAGAAGTTCCCCGTCGTATCGAAGGCTACGATATTTCCCACATTCAAGGTTCCAATGCTGTGGGGTCGCAAGTTGTGTTTATTGATGGCATTCCGGCGAAACAGCATTACCGCCGGTATAAAATTAAAGATGCCAATGTCCGAGAGGGCCACTCTGACGATTACGCCAGTTTAGCGGAAGTGATGCGGCGCCGCTTTCGCAAATATGCCGAAAATCCGGATTTACCGCGCCAAGAAGACTCAGCGTTTCCGGATTTAGTCATGATTGACGGCGGGAAAGGACAACTTTCGGCAGTAGTGGAACAGCTGCAGCAAATGGATTTATTAGGGGATCTTCCCGTCATTAGTTTGGCCAAGCAACGGGAGGAAATTTTTTTACCGGGAGAATCTTTGCCGTTGGAAACGGATGCCGAACAGCTAGGGGTACAAGTATTGCGGCGCGTTAGAGACGAAGCCCATCGCTTTGCTGTCAGTTTTCATCGCCAACAGCGCACGGCCAAAATGCAGCGATCGCGCCTAGATGACATTCCCGGTTTAGGCTTCCAGCGTCAGCAAACCTTACTAGCCCATTTTCGATCCTTGGAATATATCCGGCAAGCGAGTTTGGAACAATTGCAAGAAGTGCCTGGCATTGGCAAAAGTTTAGCTCAACAAATTTATGACTATTTTCATTAAACACAACAAAATGCCGGCTTGTTCACTCTGAAAGTCTTTTCCAATCCTGAGGCGTATCAATATCAATTGCCCCCTCAGCAAAGGGAATGCTTAAAACGCTGGAATAGTAACGGCGAATGATAAATTTTGCCCCCGCATCCCCTTCAATTTTTCCCAATTCTGGAAACAAGGCGCGATGGAATAGGGCTGGCACTCCAACAATGTTATTGTATTGAGACGCGACAATAAGGAAATTATTGCTTCGATAATTGCTAACCAATTGCTGAATAAGAGCAGTCGAGACAAAAGGTTGATCCCCTAGCATGACAATCACAGCATCCAGATGGGATGTTATCGCTTGAATTTTGCTTAACCCAAACTTAAGGGAACTTGCCATCCCGGTTGACCACTGTTCATTGTAGGCAATGCGGATATTCAAATCACTGATTTTAGGCGCAATAAGGGAGGCATAGGCACCCAATACCACGACAATCGGCTGAGAAGCAGAATCTATCGCCACTGCTGTTATATGTTGAATTAGGGATTTTCCCTGGTACGGTAAGAGTTGTTTGGGTTGCCCCATCCGTCTGGAAGCCCCAGCTGCCAAAATTATAATGCCGATGTTGCCCATGAGTGTTGGATCGGAGTGTAGATTGAACCGGCGCGATCGCGCAAAAAACCGCCATTCCCGCCGCCAATAACAGCTTGTATTTCTGCAATGATCGAGATGGCAATTTCTTCTGGCGTTTCCGCTGCGATATCCAAACCGACAGGATTATAAATGCGCTGTTGTTGCTCTGACGTTGCTGTAATCTTCTGTTGCCCTAAATCCTGCCGCAATTTTGCCGTGCGTTGCTTGGGTCCTAAAATCCCCAAATAGCGTATCGGAGATGGGATTAAGTGTTTGAGAAAGGCGCGATCGCTGACATAGCGATGCGTCATTACCACAGCCACCGCTTTCGGGGTTAATAAATGCTGGTAGGCATCTGCAGGATCCGGTTTGCATTCTAGCAATTGATCCGCTTGCGGAAAGCGATCGCGCGTTAGGTACTCACCGCGATGATCAATCACCATTACTTGCCATCCCAGTTGTTTGGCAAATTGGACCACGGGAACGGCATCATATCCGGCACCAAATACCAGCAACGGTAACGGGGGATGAATGACTTCAAATAGAACACGGATTTCGCCTTGAGGCAAGCTATAGGATTGGATATGATTTTTCCCTTTAGTTAGGGTTTTTTGCGTGTCTGCTATCAGCGTTTGACCCCAATCGGAATCGGAAATTTGATTAATAACAGTACCATCGGATTTCATCATCGCGCGATCGCCCACTGCCAAATTAGAAACACCCTCAACGGCAAATACGGTTGCGATAACGCCGGAGTGTTGAGTTTCTAAACACTCTCGAATAAAAGACAGCTGACTGCCACCATTCTTTTTATGCAGCGGTTCAATCAGTACATCAACAATGCCATTGCAACCCAAACCAAAGCCGAATAACAGATCCTCCTCGGTGTTGGTGGTGTCATATCGCACGACAAATGGCGGCGTTTCCTCTTCTAAACTGGATTGCGCGCGTGCCAGCACATCTGCTTCCAAACAGCCTCCACTAATGGCACTAATGATCTCTCCTTCCTCAGTTAATAACATCCGAGCCCCTGGTCGCCGATAAACCGACCCGCTAGTCTGTACGACGGTTGCCAAAGCGGTTTGTTGTCCGCGTCGTTGACTCTGTTCAAAAGCTTGCAAGATACGCTTTAACTCATTCATATCACTCATTCCAGCAAGCGCTAGGCCATAACCTTATCCGGTGTCAGGGGCAAACTTCGCAATCGTTTGCCGGTGGCATGATAAATTGCATTTGCCACTGCTGGTGCAACGCTCGTAATGCCAATTTCCCCCACGCCGCGAACACCTAACGGATTAAACTTATAATCGGGTTCGCCCACAAAGGTTACATCAATCCGCGGAATATCGGCATGGACGGGACAATGATAGGTTGCCAAATCATAAACCGTCGGATAGCCAGTCTGGGGATCAAAATGACAAGCTTCCATTAATGCTTCCCCAATCCCCATAATGACACCGCCTCGAATTTGGCTGGCAGCCGCTTTCGCATTCATCACCTGTCCGATATTGATGACCGAAACCCAGCGCGTAATTTGTAACTGTCCAAGCGTTTCATCCACTGCCACTTCACAAAAATGAGCGCCCCAAGAGTGAAAGGCCCATTGTTGCATTTCTTCACTGGGCGCAGCAGAAGCGGTTGCTTGAAAATGGGTTTGTCCCGATTGTTGCAATTGGGTACAAGCTTCGGCCACTGTTTTGGCATTAGCCGCTTCCAGAACATCCCGGCAAGCCTGAAAGACAGCAGGAGAAAGGGAAGCAGTCATCATGGATCCCCCTGCAATTCCGCCGTTGGGAAAACGGGAATCTCCCAGTTCCACATTTACCCGATCAACAGAAATTTTCAAGGCTTCTGCCGCAGTAATGGCAACCATGGTATAAGCGCCAGTACCAATATCATTTCCTGATGTCAGAACATGAACATTACCATCAGGCAACAACCGGACTGTTACAGACGTACTGGTTCGCCAAGCCGGAAAAGAAGCAGCTGCCATCCCCCAACCGATGAGCTTACCATCTTCGGTTTGTTCGGCACGAGGTTGCGGTGCACGGTTTTCCCAACCAAAGCGTTCTGCTCCTACTTGCAGACAATCGGCAAAATATTTGGCTGAAAAAGGTAATCCCGTTTGCTGGTGTTGCGTTGTTTCATTTTTCAATCGCAGTTCCACCGGATCCATGTTCAACGCCCAAGCCAGTTCATCCATGGCTGATTCCATCGCCCACATTCCCGGCGTTTCTCCAGGAGCACGCATAAATGTGGGAACCCCAACATTTAAAGTGCCCAATTCCTGATTTAATTGGAGATTGGGAGCCTTATACATAACCGGCGCAATGCTGGTGCAAGGCTCTGGAAAGCTTTCTACGGGAGAAGTGCAAGATCGCGCATTGTGGGATATTCCTAAGAGTTCCCCCTCAGCAGTTGCAGCCAAGTGAAGGATTTGTTCTGTCTCCGAACGGTGACCGGTATTAGCTGTCATTTGACGCCGAGTGACCGCTAATTTTACGGGGCGCTGGAGTTCACGGGCAACAGCGGCACAAAGAACACTATGGGACCAAGGAAACGCTTTCGAGCCAAAGGCGCCGCCAATGTAGGGGGTAATGATGCGTACTTTTTCGGAAGAATTCCAAACAATTGCGCATACGTGCCCTGGGAATTCATGACAAATTGAGAGGGTTCGTAAACCGTCAGCGAATCTGAGTCCTGCCAATGCGCAATAATGGCATGGGGTTCCATGGGAGAGTGCAACTCTGTGGCAGTTTCATAGGTTGCCTCAATACTGGCCGCTGCATTGGCAATACCTGCTTCAAAATTACCAGCAGCAAACTCGCCCTTGCTAAAAGTCATCGATTCTCCAAACATAGAAATCCCCGGTTCATAAGTGGCTTGCCGGGAATCGACTAATGGCGTTTCCACCTCGTACTCCACCTCAATTAATTGGGAGGCTTCTCGCGCTTGTTCAAACGTATCAGCGACCACTAAGCCAATAATCTGGCCGCCGTAGTAAATCTGATCATCAGATAAGGGGAGACGGCTTTCATAAATTTTCGAGTTTTGGAAGTCATTATCCGGCTCAAATATCAGGGGTCGATTGTTGTGAGTAAACACAGCAATAACACCTGGCGCTTGTTCAGCAGCCTGAGTATCAATTGATTGAATTCGCCCCTTAGCAATGGTTGAAGTAACTAAATAGCCATGAATGATTCCCGAAATAGAGTGTTCAGCACTATAGGGAGCTTTCCCCATGACTTTCGCTAAACCCTCTTTACGGCTGACTGATGTTCCGACAACTTTATTCATGCCGTGCTTCCTCCCTGGGCAGAAATCGTAAATGCACGCTTAATGGCTCGTTGCGCCATGCTGACTTTAAAATGGTTATGAGATAGGGGTTGAGCTTGCTGTAATGCAATTTCTGCTGCCTGCTCAAACGTCTCAGATGCAGCGGTTTTTCCTTCAAGGAAGGATTCTGTTTCTAACGAACGCCAGGGTTTATGGGCAACGCCTCCTAAGGCTAAGCGGGCATGATGAATCGCATCCCCTTCTACCGCAACCATGGCCGCCACTGAAACCAAAGCAAAGGCATAGGAGGTTCTATCCCGCAGTTTTAGATAAATTCCCGTTTTTGCTGCTGGATTGGGCGGCAGGATAACTGCTGTAATTAGCGCCCCCGGCTCTAAATTGCTATCCCATTGCGGGGTATTCCCCGGCAACCGATGAAACTCAGTAAAGGGAATTTGCCGTTGCCCATTTGCTCCTTGCACTTCCACCACTGCATCGAGGGCAGCTAGGGCAACACACATATCAGACGGATGCACTGCAATACACTTCTCGCTTGCTCCGAGAATAGCGTGCATGCGATTAATCCCGTGGCGAGCGGCACAACCGCTTTCCGGCTGCCGTTTATTGCAAGCAAAGGCTGTGTCATAGTAGTAAGGACAACGGGTTCGTTGCAGTAAATTCCCGCCGACAGTTGCCACATTGCGAATTTGTTGGGATGCCCCCGATAAAATCGCACGGGAAAGTAGGGGGTAATGCTCTCGGATTTGATGATGGTTTGCCACTGCGGTATTGCTCACCATTGCTCCGATGCGGATGCTCCCATCTGGCATGGTTTCAATTTCTTTTAACCCCAGGCGGGAAACATCAATGAGTTCGGAGGGATTATCTAGGAAGGCCTTGAGGCGATCAACTAAGTTTGTACCGCCGGCAATAAACTGAGACTCCTGATGCGCGATCGCGCGTTGGACAGCATCTTCAGGGGAACTAGCCCGGACGTAGGAAAATTGTTTCATTGCTCAGGCTCCTCAACTAAGATATTAGCAGCAGGAGAGGGAGCGGCTTGTCCCGAAACTTGTTGCACTGCAGCAACAATCCCATTATAGGCACCGCAACGACAAAGGTTGCCGCTGAGCCGTTCCTTAATTTCTGCTTCCGATAAAGTTTCTAGGTCGGGAAGAGATGTTAAATCAGGGGTAATGGCACTAGCACTGCCTTGTTTGACTTCTTCCAGCAAGGCGGCTGATGCACAAATTTGCCCAGGGGTACAATAACCGCACTGCAAGCCATCATTTTCCAGAAACGCTGCTTGAAGCGGATGGAGTTCTTCCTCGCTGCCTAAACCTTCAATGGTGACAATTGTTTTGCCTTCCTGCATAATTGCCAAGGAGAGACAGGAATAAACTCGCTCCCCGTCAATTAGCACTGTACAAGCGCCGCATTGTCCATGATCGCATCCTTTTTTGCTGCCAGTGAGCCCTAAACGCTCTCGTAGAACATCTAATAAAGTTACTCGCGGTTCAATGTTTACAGTATAGGACTCGTCATTAATGGTAAGTGTCACTTCCGTCTCCCCTTGAATCGGAGAATTGCGCGCCGGTGTTGGGGATTGGTCTTCAAGAGTAGAATCGAGCATTTTTAGCAAGAGGGCTGAGAATCCTACGACTACAATTTTAATTTAGTCGGTAGATGAATCAGCGTTAATAATTTTGGTTTGCGAAACTGCCAAAAGTTTCAAGTGTTTGCCTTTGGGAGTTGCAGTTTGACCCATAAATAGTCAACGCTGCTTTTCAACGCTTAATGTCAACTTAAACGAATAACCAGCCTAATTTAGAGTTATTTTATCGTCTTCGGTGCAAATGCATTTTTACACCATTTGCAGGAGCAATGACAACACCGCGCCTTTTTGGTATTACTGTTTGATGATCAGCCAAAACCAATTGATAATTCTTGAGGACAGTTGCCAACACTAACTTCATTTCAAACATCGCTAATGCTTCCCCAATACAACGTCGTGCACCGCCCCCAAACGGGAAAAACTCATATAGGCTATATTGTTTTTCTAAAAATCGTTCCGGTCTAAATTGATTGGGATTGGGGTATAAATCTTCCCGGTAATGGGTTAAATAGATACAACCATACACTCTTGTACCCGGTTGTAATTGATAACCCATTAATTGGACTGGCTCTCTCACTTCTCGTGGACTAGTTAACAACACTCCTGGAGAAATTCGCAGGGCTTCATTACAAACAGCGTTCAGATAGGGGAGTTTAGAAATCTCCATTGGCTCGGGAGAATGACCCAAATTATCCAACTCGTGACGTAATTTTTCTAAGGTTTCCGGCTGTTTATGAAGCCAGTAAAATGCCCAAGAAATAGCGGTTGCTGTGGTTTCATGTCCTGCAAGCAGCAACGTTATCAATTCATCATGCAATTGTTGATCGCTCATTTGCTCTCCCTGTTCGTCACGCGCCGACATAAGTAAAGTGAGAACGTCCCGACAAGAAGCATCATATTGCGACCGTCGCTCGCGAATTTCTGCGTAAAGCAATTGGCTAATCTGCTCTTGTAAACGGCGAAAATAGCCCCAAGGACTCTTAAGTTCCCCAATCTTTTCGCAGGAAAGGAAAGAATAATAAACTAGAAATTAATGGAGATTGCAGGGAATCCATAAACTCAGTTATCAACTGTTTAAGTTTATAGAAACGGTCTTTTTCATTCATGCCAAAGACAATGTTTAAAATAATTTCAATAGAAATATTTTGAGCAATGCTACGGGCTGAAAAAGTCTCTCCAGGTGTTAAGTCACTAAAGACTTGTTCTGTAACATGGCAAATAGTTTCCCCATGATTGCGCATTTGCTCCCCGTGAAAAGGAGGCATTAAAAGCTTGCGTTCCCGTTGGTGGCGTTCATGTTCTAAGCAGAAAACTGAGTAATCTCCCACAATAAGATTTAAAACTGGATTGCTAGGCGTAAAAAACTCTTGGGTATCTCTGGTCAAAAGTTTTTGCAATCCTTCGGGATGGCTTACTAACAATAACTCTTCAAAGTTTCCAACTACTGGGGCATTAAATATATCGCCATACTTTTGATAAGATCGTTGTAGATAATTTATGGGATCAACAATAAATTCAATTTGTTGTAACCAGTTTGGAGTTTTCGGACCGTCAGGTAATTGAGAAATAGACATTTTTTTGATTTTTTATCCGACTTTTCCGTAAATGTTAATCTAGGTTTAATTCAATTGATACGATGGTTTGTAATTCTGAAGCCAATTCTGAAATTCTTCACGACTCATTGATGATTGTTCCTGCATTTGTCGATTAATTTCCTCTTGCTCTTGCTTGGTTGCGTAGTAACGCTTTTCACCCAAAGCACTACAATTTTGTATGAGTTGTATCCGAAAGATACGGCGTTTTTCGTAATAAGCTAAGGCTTGTTGAATGCTGGATGCTTGAGAAAAGCACGATGCCAGTTCATAAGCATCTTCAAAAGTAGTATTAGACCCTTGGGCTAGAGCAGGGGCCATGGCATGAGCGGCATCGCCCAATAATGTCACCCTTCCGTGACTCCAAGATGGAACCGGTAAGCGATCATAAATCGGATTTTCCATAATTTGTTCGGCTGGCATCGCTTCCACAAGCGATCGCAATGATTCTCCCCAATCGGTTAATTGCTCCAGAAGCCGCGATTTAGCCTCATCCGCATTTTGAGACAGGGTTTCACCTTGTGTGTTTTTCAAGAACGTGGTGCCAACTTCACAAGCCGACTGTTTAATCGTTTCAACTATGCCGGGTTCAATAGCATCAAGAGAATTTAAACCATTGGGCAGCAATCCTAAGCCGCCTCCCACAGGGCGAAAATCTCGGGCTTTTTCATAAACTTGAACCTCATATCCGAGTTTCCGAAGCGCGATCGCGACCGCTAACCCGCCAAGCCCAGCCCCAATAATCACCACTTTTTTTGTAGGTTGGTTGCAATTCTCCTGTTGCTCATTTTTTTGCGTGTTGGTTTGTTGTGCCATAATAAAAAGTCAATAGAAACCTCTCCGATCAAGCCAAGAATCATGATAGAGTGAGGCAATCTATGGTTAAACTATCATAGCTATTGTTGAAAACCGCTAGCTTGTCCGGCATGACGACGGGGATCGATATTGATTCCTGGAAGTTGCCTTTGTTCCACCCGAATCAATATTTAAGAAAAAGCCAGTTCCTTCTGCCACCGCTCCTGCCCCAAAGAAAGAATTGATGGTATAAGCAACAGAGACGGCATTGCCGGCGCGATCGCGCAAAGGATAGTGAAACGTTGTCTTTTGTTGAACAAGTTCTTTATTGTAAAGTTTTAAAGCATGGCTCAAACTTAGCTATGATTAATCTCAATTGGAATTTACGAGACTACGTTTTTGCTGCCTTCATGACCATTGGCATGGTGGCATCCGTTTTTATCATTGGTCCCTTAGTTCCGCCATTTTTAGATGTAGTCGCTTGGGGGCCTGTTGGTGGCATTTTTCTCACCCTTGGCATGGCTAGGCTTCAAAAGAGGGGCAGCGTTGCTTTGATGGTTTTCCCTTTGGCAGTCTTAGTCATCCCCCTTTCTCCAGCAATTACCCTCTATCTAGTTCTAACAGTTTTGTTCACGGAAGCTGTCGTCTTTTTCCGCGGCAATTATCGCTTAAAACGGAATCGATTATTGGGAACTGTCCTTTTCTTTGCCAGTGCTGTCGCAATTGGGATCGTCGGCGGCGGCTTGATGGTGGGAGACGTATTTGCTGAACTGTTAACGAAGCCTTGGTTAATTGCATTGCTTTCGCTTTCGGGCGCGATCACAGGCGGCATTGGCTGGTGGTTGGGCGAGAACATTGTCTCTCAACTAAAACGGGCAGGTAAGCTAGATGACGACCTTTAAACAGCAACAATCCCATTCCGATTTTCTCAAGGCAATTAACCCCTTTCTTAAAATCGGACTTTCTTTAGCATTAATTGCGTTATCCCTTTTCCTGGAACAAATTTCATCAATGCTGGTATTAGTTGGGGGCGTATCAGTTTTACTTTTCCAAGTTAAAGTCCCCTGGCCATTGCTAATGTATAGCTTATTGGCATTGACTGTATTTGCTGTTGTGTCTGCTTGGTTATCAGGAAATTGGTCTCAATCCCTGTTTAATACATTGCGATTGCTTGCCATTTTATTACCTGCTCCCGTCTTAGCCCTAACCACACCACCTACCGATCTAATCCGTTCGCTTCAGCAAGCCCGATTGCCCAGTTTTTTAACTCTAAGCCTAACCTTGATTTGGCGTTTTTTTCCCTTAATGCAACAGGAGTTGCAGCGAATTTGGGAAGCCAACCAACTTCGCGGCATTGATCTCAAACGCCAACCTCGACAATGGTTTTCAGGACTCATTGTACCTCTAGTGTTTCAGATGGTGACTTATGCGGATGAAGTAACCATTGGTCTGCAAACCCGAGGTTATTCTCCCACAGCTCCTCGCAGCAATAGCCGACCGATTCGCTGGGGGCAAGTGGATACACTGTTTTGCTTAATGGCACTGTTATGGCTAGGGCTAATTAGTTATGTAGAGTGGGGGATTTAAAGCATGATGACCCGTAATACCATCGGCAATTCCCAACCACTACTGGAAATTCAAGACCTCTCATTTACTCATGTTGGACAAAGCGAGCCAACCCTTGAGGCAATCAATTTAAACCTCAATGCTGGAGAACTCGTTGTTCTAGCAGGAGCAACCGGCAGCGGCAAGAGTACCTTGTTGAATTGTCTAACTGGCATTGCTCCTGAACATACAGGGGGAAAGCTCACAGGACAGGTCATTTGCCAAGGCGAGGACATTACCGGCTGGTCGGTTCGCCAGCGTTCTCGGTTTATGGGAATTGTCTTGCAAAATGTTGAGACCCAGTTATTCACCGAGCGAGTTGAAGAAGAGATTGTTTTTGGTTTAGAAAATTGGAATTTTCCCCCTCAACAAATTCAAGAGCTTACGCAAGCAGCGCTAGTCGAGTTTGACCTCATGAGCCAAAAAGACTGGCGGATTTTTAAACTATCAGCAGGACAAAAGCAACGCTTGCTGCTAACCTGTCTGCTGACTCGTCATCCCAATATTCTTGTCTTAGATGAACCCTTTGCTTTTTTAGATACGGCTGGAGTCCAGCTTTTGCTGGAACTTTTGCAACAGCGTGTTAAACGGGGACAGAGCGTTTTGCTGATTGAACATCGCTTGGAATTGTTACGCGGATTGCCGAATCGTACCTATGGCCTTGAAGCCGGATGCCTCAATTGTTGGGATTTATCAGAGCTACCGACTCCTGCTGAATCGCTTTTTCAAACTTCTGCCTCTACCCATCCAGGTCCTCGCCAATCAAACGCGAGGATAGTGTTACAAACCCATGATATTAGTTTTGGGGGATATCCCGCCTTTCCGAATTTCAAAGTTGTGGCAGGAGACATTGTGCTACTAAAAGGTGACAATGGTTGCGGCAAAACGACACTCCTGAAACTTCTTAGCGGGTTATTGAAACCGAATACAGGATGGCTGGAAATTGAAGGACAGGATCAAACAAATAAAAAAGTTGTACAGATTGCGCAGACAGTAGGCTTTGTATTACAGAATCCGAATCATCAGTTATTTGCGGAAAGCGTCAGTGCGGAAGTGATGCAGCCTGGCGTTACGACTGCCCAAGCTCAACAGTTATTGGAACAATTGAATTTAAGTTATTGTAGCGACAAGCATCCTCATGCTCTCTCGCAAGGTCAAAAGCGACGGTTGGCTTTAGGGGCCGTTCTAGCTCGTCAACCAACAATTTGCTTGCTAGATGAAATAATGGTGGGTCAAGATGCTACCTCCTTGGAGTTAATGCTGAAAGCACTGAGAACTTTTACTGAGGAGGGGGGCGCTCTTATTTTTACCTCCCACGATCCGAAAGTTGCAACAATGCTTCAACCTCACATTATTGCTCTTGATGAATAAAATAACCCCCCTATTAACCCTATTAATCCCACGAATAACCATAAATTTAGCGTTGTTCGATTGCTTTTAGCCAGAATCTCTGAGTAAGAAAGTTCATGATTTTGAATCATTAAAATGGAATGGGGGCTAATACCAATTCTCAAAAGTAGCTAGAGAGATCGCGAGTCTGACTTCTCTTTAACTTGGAACTGAGTGTCCAGTGACTTTTAATAAATGGTATGAGGATTTAACGGTACCATATTAACTATGGCAACAATTCTCAGAAAGTGGAGTTACCAATACCAATGGCTATATGACGCGATCGCGCAGTTTTCAGCATTAACTGTGGGCGGGGAAGCCCGTTTCCGGCAACTGGCGCTTAAAGGGCTCTCTATTGATAAGCATACCCAAATTTTAGACTTATGTTGTAGGGCTGGGCAAACAACTCAATTCTTAGTGAAATATTCCGATCGCGTGACGGGGTTAGATGCTTCCCCTGTGGCGTTGGCACGGGCGAAAAAGCGAGTGCCACAAGCGCAATATGCGGAGGAATTAGCGGAAGAATTGCCGTTTTCCGATAACAGGTTTGATCTAGTGCAAACCAGTGTTGCCCTTCATGAAATGAAACCGGAACAATTGACGCAAATTTTACAGCAAGTGTATCGTGTCCTGAAACCAGAAGGAACCTTTGCTTGCATTGATTTGCATCAACCGCACAATCCGATTTTTATTCCGGGAATTACCTTATTTATGGCATTATTTGAAACCGAAACCGCTTGGCAATTTGTTAAGACCAATTTACCGGAAAAACTAAGCGCGTACTTCTCGTGCGATTCGTTTCCTGTGAAATCGCAGGATTTTTCATGAAATCCGAGGCATAAGCAGGAGCTTGGTTAGAACCCCTCCTAGGGGGTACAGAACCT
>PXPI01000039.1 GCA_003021905.1 Cyanobacteria bacterium SW_9_44_58
TTTCCGAAAATCAATTGAATAAGGTTGCATGGACACGCTTATTTTAATCTACTGTCTTTCCTTCTCAGTGTACCTTATTGGTCTGAGAATTGCTATAAACAGTGCTTTGCTTACCCCAATGGCAATAACAAATAAAGCTAGCAACTGACAAAAGCTGGTCAAAATACTATTGAGTAAAACAACCAGTTCCGAAATTTCTGCCCCGACAACCTCTAGCGCCATAGCATTTCCTCAATGAATTTTAGCTTTCTATTGTTTAATCCTTTGTGGTTAGTTGTTTCCCTTAAATTTGCAATGGGATTGCTATGAAAATTCTTCACATTTTTTGTAGAAACGAAGTATTGGCTTAGAAAAAGTAAAATTAAACAACAACCTATCAAGTATTCTAACCTAAATTTAATTTAGTCCTAAAAAACGCACCTGATACGAAACCAGGTGCGCTGTTTGGTTTAAACCGAAACCAAATTGAGATTATTTAACACTGGTCAGTGTCTTCTCTTGTTCCGAGGCTTCGGGATTCGCCACTGCCGTTTCCGCTTCTGATGGGGGAACAATTTGCCAGAATTTGGGAAGATACGTTTCCCAATTGTCTAAAATCATTTGCGCTTTTTTGCTGCCGGTGCGTTGGGCATGGGTTTCAATTAATTGTTTTAATTGCGCTTCCCCATCTTGGGTTGCAATGCGCTGATAGCTAACAATTTCGGTGTTGACTTTAACTGGGAAATTGTCTTCTTCATCTAAGAAATAGGCAATACCGCCAGTCATTCCAGCGCCAGCGTTGCGTCCAGTTTTGCCTAAAACAACCACGACACCGCCGGTCATATATTCACAGCAATGGTCCCCCGCGCCCATGATCACCGCGTAGCCAAAGGAGTTGCGCACAGCAAACCGTTCGCCGGCTTGGCCATTGGCATAAAGGTAACCGCCGGTTGCGCCATACAAGCAGGTATTGCCGATAATGGCATTGTCTTCAGGCACATAGTTGGCTTCTTGCGGGGGAACAATGACAATTTCGCCGCCGTGCATGCCTTTACCCACATAGTCGTTGGCTTCTCCGGTTAAACTCAGGTTCATGCCGGGAACGTTAAAGGCCCCAAAGCTTTGTCCCGCCGCGCCTTGGAACTTAAAGCTGAGTTGCCCTTTAAAGCCGGTGTCACTGTATTGTTTAGCAATGTGGCCTGCAATCCTGGCGCCAACTGCGCGATCAGTGTTCGCAATTTTCAGGGGTTTGGTGAGGCAACGGTGATTTTGAATAGCATCCGCAATTTCGGGGTCATTCAACAATTCATCATCGAGAACCGGCCCATTGCTATGAACTTCTTCATGTTGCAGCCAATCGCGATTTTCCCGTACATCAGGCAGGTTAATCAGACAATCTAAGTTGAGGGAGCCGGTTTTGGTTAAATTAACATTGTCACGGGGGGTGAGTAAGTCGGACCGACCAATGACCTCATCTAGGCGACGATAGCCTAACCGAGCTAACAGCATCCGGACTTCTTCCGCAATAAAATAGAAGAAGTTCACCACGTGACCGGGCGTGCCGCTAAACCGTTGCCGCAGTTTTTCTTGCTGGGTTGCAACCCCAACCGGGCAGTTATTGGTATGGCAAATGCGTGCCATAATACAACCTTCGGCAATCATGGAAACGGAACCAAAGCCGTATTCCTCAGCGCCCATTAAGGCACCCATGACAACATCCCAGCCGGTTTTGAAGCCGCCGTCCGCGCGAACTGTGACGCGATCGCGCAGTTCGTTTTCCAGCAACGTGCGATGGACTTCGGTGACGCCTAATTCCCAGGGCGTTCCGGCATGTTTAATGGAAGATAAGGGAGAGGCGCCGGTTCCGCCATCATGCCCCGAGACTTGAATCACATCGGCATTGGCTTTTGCCACCCCTGCTGCAATGGTGCCGATGCCCACTTCTGCAACCAATTTGACTGAGACTTTCCCTTTGGGATGAACTTGGTGCAGGTCAAAAATTAACTGGGCTAAGTCTTCAATGGAATAAATATCATGGTGGGGCGGCGGCGAAATCAAGGGAACGCCGGGCTTAGATCGGCGTAACATGGCAATATAGGGGCTCACTTTTTTTCCGGGCAGTTGTCCCCCTTCACCGGGTTTTGCCCCTTGGGCAACCTTAATTTCAATTTGTTCCCCGCTGGTCAGGTATTCTGGAGTAACGCCAAACCGGCCGGAGGCAACCTGTTTAATCGCCGAACTGGCAGTGTCGCCATTTTTCAAGCCTTGGAGATGGGGGAAGGTTTCGGAGTTGCCTTCCTCATCCACATCATCCATGACAATGAAGCGGGTAGGATCTTCTCCGCCTTCTCCGGAATTGGATTTCCCGCCAATGCGGTTCATAGCAACAGCTAACGTTTCGTGGGCTTCCCGGGATAATGCCCCTAACGACATGGCGCCGGTACAGAAGCGTTTGACAATGTTTTCCACCGGTTCTACTTCGTCAATGGAAATAGGAGCGCGATCGCTTTGGAAGTCTAATAAGTCCCGAAGCGCTGTTGGCGGACGTTCTTCCAAATACTGTTTATAAACCTCATAATGGTCATAGTTTTTGCCAGCCACTGCTTGATGCAAGGCTTTCGCCATATCGGGGCTATTCATATGATATTCCCCGCGGGGACGATAGTTAATGAATCCGTAGTTCTCCAGTTTTTTGCTTTGCAATTCTGGGAAGGCCCGATGATGGAAATTGATAATTTCTTGGGCTAATTCTTGCAGGTTTAAGCCGCCAACCCGAGAGGTGGTTCCGGCAAAGGCTAAGTCAATAACTTCCGGTCCTAAACCAATGGCCTCAAAGATTTGCGCCCCGTTGTAACTGGATAAGAGGGAAATCCCCATTTTGGAGAGGATTTTCAGCAACCCCATTTCAATGGCATGGCGATACTGTTGTTGGGCTTGGAGACAGGAAATTTTCTCTAATCGCCCTTTCTTCATCATTTTTTGGGTTTTACTGTCAGCCCACCATTGACGAATGGTTTCAAACGTTAAATAGGGGCAGACCGCAGAAGCGCCATAGCCGATTAAACAAGCAAAATGATGGGTGCTCCAGCATTGGGCCGTATCGACCACTAAGGAGGCTTTCATCCTGAGTCCTTGGCGAATGAGATGATGGTGAACCGTGCCCACAGCTAACAGCGGCGGAATATAGCTCTCGTTTTCCGTGATGCCGTCACCGGCACGGTCCGATAGCACTAAAATTTTACTCCCGGCTTGGACCGCTTCTTCCGCTTCTCTTTGCAGGCGTTTCAGGTCATTTTCTAAGCCTTGGGGGCCATCGGCAACGGAAAACAGCGTGGAAAGTTCAGTACTGGCAAACCCAGAATTTTTCACTGCGTCTAACTCCCCAACATTGAGAACGGGGGTTTTAATTTGCAACATTTGGGCTTGTTCAGGCGTAGCTTCCAACAAGTTTCCCCGTTCCCCCAGCGACATCTGCAATGACATCACGAGACTTTCCCGCAAGGGGTCAATGGCAGGGTTAGTGACCTGGGCAAAGCGTTGCTTAAAGTAATCAAACAGCAAGCGCGGTTTATCCGAAAGGGCCGCTAAGGGAATATCATCCCCCATACAAAAGACAGCTTCTTTGCCCTGAGTTGCCATGGGCTGAATAATCATTTCCACATCTTCAGCAGTGTACCCAAAGGCCGATTGTTTGCGCAAAACATCGGTACTGTCCATTTGGGGAGAATCAGGGAAATTTTGCAATTCCACTGTTTTCCGGCCTTGCCGCAGCCATTCCCCATAAGGATATTGTTGCGCCACTTGTTGCTTAATGTCCCAATTTTTTAGGATTTGCCCGCGTTCTAAGTCCACTGCAAACATTTGTCCAGGACCTAAGCGGCCCTTTTCCGTAATTTTGGTTTCGGAAATCGGCAGAACTCCTGCTTCTGACCCAACAAAGACATACCCGTCATTGGTGATACAGTAGCGAGCAGGCCGCAGCCCATTCCGGTCTAAGTTAGCGCCAACGGTTTTGCCGTCGCTAAAGACAATTAGGGCAGGGCCATCCCAGGGTTCTTGAATGCCGCTATAGTATTCGTAGAAGTCAACAATTTCTTGATGGTTGGCTAAGTCCGGCTGATCTTGGTATGCCTCCGGAATCAGAATCATTAGTGCTTCGGTGGGACTGCGCCCAGCCTGGACTAAAAGCTCCATGGCATTGTCCAAGTTAGCGGAATCGCTTTTCTCTTGACTGACAAACGGAATTGCATTTAATTCTTCGCGCGTCCAATGATGGGCGGCTAAATCAGCTTTTCGAGCTTCCATCCAGTTAATATTGCCCAGTAGGGTATTAATTTCCCCATTATGCCCCAGCAATCGCATAGGTTGGGCTAAGCGCCATTTCGGCATGGTATTGGTACTGAAGCGCCGGTGATAAATGGCAAAGGGACTGGTAAAGTCTGGGTTTTGAAAATCCTCGTAAAATTCTCCTAAGACCACTGAGCGCACCATGCCTTTGTAAACAATGGTACGGTTGGAGAATGAGCAAACATAAAATTGTTCGGGATTATCAATCGCGCCGGAAGAAACCACTTCTTGGTTAATTTCAGCACTGGCAATATAAAGGGTTTTTTCTAGTTCATCCCCTTGTTGGTTGGGAGAAGCGAGGATAACTTGTTCGACTCGGGGCTGATTTTCTTTCGCCTTTTCTCCTAAAACCTCTGGCTTGGTTGGAACAGCCCGCCAGCCTAACAGTTCTAAATTTCTTCGGCTTAGAATTTTTTCAACACAGGCTCTTACCTTAGTTGCAGCTTGTTCTTCTAAGGGCAAAAATAACATGCCCACTGCTAAATGTTGGCGAGAGCGAACGGGAAGATTATTTTCCTGCAACCAATTTTCGAACAACTGCCAGGGAATGGCACTCATAATGCCGGCCCCATCACCGGAGTCACGGTCAGCACTGCACGCTCCCCGGTGTTCTAAGCAACCCAGGGCACTAATGGCTTGTTGGACTAACTCATGGCTAGCATGACCCTGTTGCGAGGCGATAAAACCAACACCGCAAGCATCTCGTTCTTCCACTAGCCAAGGTTGTCCTTGGTAAGGGGCGACATTATTTAAGGGTTGTTGTTGCTGCATACTATTGTCATTCATATTTCAGTTTGATGTTTGATTGGCAATTACGTTAGTTCAGCAGTCATTCCACCGTTGCCATTGATGATTAAATTGGTAAAAATTTTAAACAATAGCCGTTATTGCCAAATTCGGTTCTTGATTTACGGCCCGGTTGCGCCTGTGGGTGGAACGTGCTTGTTGCTCAACTTTAAAACATCTTGTTAGGTTAATCTAGTATAGTGGGTTCTTCTATATTAAACAGTGTATCCAGAAACGTTCAAGAAACGGGGAAAAATTTTTTGCCATAACTTGACAATTTTGAAATTGGGATGAGAAAATTTCCATTTGGGCTATTGATATAAGGTGAGCGGAACTGGCGGAATTGGTAGACGCGCTAGATTCAGGTTCTAGTGTTCGTAAGAACTTCCGGGTTCAAGTCCCGGGTTCCGCATTATTTTTAAAAGATAGCTGGTGCAGAAACGATGACATTTTACCTGGGGATTGATTTTGGCACATCAGGGGCAAGAGCAGTAGCGATTGATGAAAATAGAACCATTCAAGCCCAACAAGAATGTCCCTTTACAACACAGAAAAATTGGGTTCAACAATGGCGCGAGGCGCTATTTTTTCTCCTTAATCAAATTCCCGTGCCGGTAAAACAGCAAGTGGGGCAGATTGCGATTAATGGTACTTCTTCCACGGTTTTACGCTGCGATCGCGCTGGGGTTCCGCTATCTCCGCCGCTGTTATATCGCGATTGCGCTTCTCAATCAATTCTAGAACAAATTCAACAGATTGCCCCGGCAGACCATGTCGTGCAAAGCGCGTCTTCCAGCTTAGCCAAATTGCTGTACTGGCAACAGCAAGAGGGGCTTTCCCGGAATGAATATTTTCTTCACCAAGCGGACTGGTTAGCATGTTTATTGCATGGCCGTCTCGGGATTAGCGATTATCACAATGCATTAAAATTGGGGTATGATGTCAAGGCATTATCTTATCCGCAGTGGCTAAAAGAGTTAAGCTGTTTCCCAATTCTGCCAAAAGTGCTTCCACCGGGAACTCCCGTTGCTTCGGTGACATCCGAGATTGCAAAACAATTTTGTTTCCCCCCTGAGTGTCAAGTATGCACTGGTACCACCGATAGCATTGCCGCTTTTATCGCCAGTGGGGCAAGGCAACCGGGAGAAGCGGTTACTTCCCTCGGTTCCACCTTAGCTTTAAAGCTTCTTAGTAAAACACCAGTGCAAGCAACGCAATATGGGGTTTACAGTCATCGCTTTGGGAACTTTTGGTTAACCGGCGGTGCTTCCAATACTGGTGGGGCGGTATTAAAGCAATTTTTCAGCGATCAGCAGCTGCAAGACCTGTCAGCGCAAATCAATCCAGCGCAACCGACTTCCCTAGACTATTATCCCTTAACAGAACCCGGTGAACGTTTTCCCATCAATGATCCGAATTTATTGCCAAAATTGAGGCCTCGTCCTGAAGATAATGCTGCTTTTTTGCAGGGCTTATTGGAAAGTATGGCCCGTATTGAAACGCAAGGATATCAGAAACTTCAGGAATTAGGGGCAACGCCTTTATCTCGGGTTTACACGGCAGGAGGCGGGGCAAAAAATGAAACTTGGCAAACCATTCGAGAACAATATTTAAAGGTTGCGGTGCATCCTTCTCCCCATACCGATGCGGCTTACGGAAGCGCCCTGTTAGCCCAAGGCGATATCTAGTTTGAAGTAGCCGAACGAGACCGGTTGGCAATCAGAAACGTTTTTACTTGTCCGTTGGGAGAAAAGACAAGTCGAATTTTCTGCTGGGTTTCATTGGTAGAAGGAGAAACAAAGGGCTGATTTTTGCTGGGAAAAGGAAGACTTGGCAAATGGTTTTGCGCAGCATTGCCCAAGGGAACAATATTTTGCAGGAAACCGTTTTGATCAATAATCAGTTGATATTCTAAATGTTGGGTTAATGGCTTTGATTGATTCCATTGTTGTTGGAAATAGCGTCTAACTTCAGCAACTTGAGAAGATTGGTCAAATAAGGTGTCCGGTTGCACAGGGGGAGTTGGTTTAGATTCAGATGGCGAGGGGAAGGAAGGAAATTCGGGAACCGCTAGAGAAGGGGGATCATTGGCTGGTTTTGGCGGGCGTAGCGAGGTTGGTTTCTGGTTGTTTTCTTGGCCCGGGAGTGGCTTGTTAGCCGTCAAATCAGGGAAAGAAGGGGGGTCGATTGAGGTGGGAGGAGAGAGTTTATCAAGGGGTTTGAGGGATTCAGACAGTTGCAGGTTGCCTGTTTTAGCAATTTCAGGAAGAGAAGGAGAAGCGTTGCTTTCCCTTAAAGATGAGGAAGAAGAAGGAGGATTGGGCAGCAGCGATTTTGTTGTCCCAGTAGCAGTTTGGGGGGAGGAGGAAGCATCCCACTTCCATCGGGTTATGAGGCCGCCAATAAAGAGTAAGAGAAGTAGCGAACAGATTCCCCAGAAACGTCGTTGATTGCGACCAACAAATAGATTATTATTGGCAACGTCAGTTTGATATTGATCGAGAATTTTATTTAAATCCGAGAGTTGCTGCCAACTGAGGTGAGCGGTTGCGGATTGGTTGTTATTAGGCAGGGTAACAGGATAAAGCGTTTGCTTGGCTTGTTGCGGCGTGGCTGGTTCGCTGAGGGCAGGAAGTTGTTGTTTTAGCGTGTTGATGAGTTCGGTTAGTTGAGCGCGATCGCTGTTTAGTTTAACAGAAGATTCATTCGTAGAATCTAAATTTTCGATCAATAAACAAAAGCGATTATTGGCAAAAATTTCTAATGTACAATAAGGCAACTCATAGCACTTAATAACTTGAGAATGAAACATTTTTGGATCTCACTCTTGCTTGGAAAGAACATCTTGTAACAGGGGAGACAAATTTTTGTTCAGTTTTCCGGACCGAATTAAGTCTGCGTAAGTTTCTGCTTCGATATCTAACAGTTGTTCTTGCAGTTGTTCTTGTTCTAGGGATTGCAATTGCGGGTAAGACTTTTGCAACGTCGCGATTTCTTGGTTAACCTCGTCTAGTTTTCCCTGCACTAGTCCCTGCTGATGCTGTTTGAAGTCTTCGTCAATACTGGGAGAAAGTTCAACGGAACTGATATGTTGCAATACCCTTTCTAAAGCATTGCGACGGGCAAGCAATTCCCTGTAAGTTTGGCGTTGGGCGCGATCGCCAACTAGTCCCAGTTTCTCAATTACGGTCTGCATCGTCAACCCTTGTACTAATAAGGTAAATAAAACCACCCCAAACACCGTTTCAATAATATCCTGTCTGCCGTCTAACATGACTGGTACACTCAATGCCAAGGCAATGGAAACCGAACCTCTTAATCCGCCCCACCAGAGAACGGTTTCTTCCTGCCAAGTAATATCTTGTTTTGTAATTAAATTGCTTAGCGTTCCCAACCCATAAATACTGATCGCGCGAATCGCAACTAAACCAATAATAGCGACCAAAATTAATTTCCAATTATCCGCTAAACTGGAAATATTAATTTGATCGCCAATCAAGAGAAAGATGATTGAGTTAACAAAAAAGGCAATAAATTCCCAAAACTCGGAAACCGATAAACGGGTGCGGGCATTCATGCCAATGCGCGATCCAAAGTTACCTAAAATAATCCCAGCGGTGACAACGCCAATGACACCGGAACCGCCTAATTCTTCCGTTAATAAATAAGCGCCATAAGCAGAAAGCAACGTTAACGATTGTTCTACTAACGGCAGATCAAAGCGTTGGGTTAAATAAGAAATGCCAAAGCCAATTAAGCTGCCAATGCCAATGCCAATGCCGCTTACAGCAACAAACTGCACTAGACTATTGGTGATAGAAAATTCTTGGACGCCCAACGGAATGCCCACTAAAATGCTAAAGGCAACCACTGCCGCGCCATCATTAAATAAACTTTCTCCTTCTGTTAAAACAGTTAAGCGTTCTCCAACGCCTAATTCTCGAAAAAGGGCAATTACAGCGACTGGATCAGTCGCGGCTAAACTAGCGCCCACTAGCAGGGCAATGGGCAAGGGTAATCCTGTAAAATAGTTGAGACTGAAACCAATCCCAACCACAGAAATAACTACCCCCACAATGGCTAATAAGGTAACCGGAACCAGATTCTTTTTTAAATTTCGCCAACGAATGTTCCAAGCAGCTTCAAATAGAAGCGGCGGTAAAAAGATTTCTAAAATTAATTCCGGTGAAAGATTGACAAGACGAATATCAACAAAAGCGAGTCCTAATCCGACAATGACTAACAGTAAAGTATAGGGAATTTGTCGAAAAAAATCAGAAATTTGCGATAGCGTTGCTACCCCTAAAGAAACAGAAAGAACAATTAAAAACTGTTCTAAATTCTCCTTGATGAGTTCCTCTCCCACTGTTGCTTCCATACTCATTTGATTGTTATCTGCGAGGTTTTGCTCCCCAAATCGGCTATTTCATCCTTAACTCCCTAGAAGCGCGATCCCTAGGCCATGAATTAATAACCCATTCCCCATTACCAATAACACATTTCACTCATTAACGAAACTATAAATCGTTTGCAGGGTGAGATGATTCGAGACAGCAGAGGGTTTGATGCCTCGTTGATGCGGTTCGCGATTGAGTTTTACTTGCAATCCCGTCATGGGATCGTTGCCGGAAGAAATTAAAAATTCTACCCGTTTTACTTCTTCCCAACTGGCAATTTCATCGAGAATTTTGCTAATGGCAATAACATAGGGATGATTGGGATTGGTATACCAATCGGGTTTAGCGACATGGGGTTGATCCAAGCCAAAATGAACCGCAATATCGGGAGTGCCAAACAGCGCGATCGCGACGGGACGGGCTTCTTCTTGCACTAAGAGATGATAGTCATTGGCCAATTCTCGCAAGCGTTCCAACCGTTGATAGCGGTCAGTTACCGATTGCACACTGTCTCGCCAATCAATGGCCACACTGGCTAAATACGTTTGCAACAGCATGTGGCCCAATTTTTTCGCCTTGGTAGCCAAATAAACGGAATTGTAGGCAGTGGCTTCAATTAGTAGCGGCACCCGTTCTACAATTTCCAAACCATATCCTTTTAAACCGGCAATTTTGCGCGGATTATTCGTAATCAGGCGAATTTGCCGAATGCCCAAATCATTGAGCATTTGTGCGCCCATCCCATAATCTCTTAAATCTGCCGGGAATCCCAATTTTTCATTGGCTTCTACCGTATCCAAGCCCATATCTTGCAGAGAATAGGCTTTCAACTTGTTTACCAATCCAATGCCGCGCCCTTCTTGCCGCAGATAGACCACGACCCCTTTACCGGCATTTTCAATCATTTTCAGGGCCGCTTGCAGCTGCATGCGACAGTCGCAGCGCATGGAACCCAACGCATCTCCAGTAAGGCATTCCGAATGCATGCGAACCATCACCGGTTCTTCGGCAAAGGTGCTGGGATCGCCTTTGACAATAGCGAGATGTTCCGTGTCATCTAGCTGATTGCGGTAAGCGTAAAGTTGAAATTCGCCAAACTGCGTCGGTAACTGACAAATGGTTTCTTGATACACAAAGCGATCGTGTTCTAAACGGTAACTAATTAAATCCGCAATACTAATTAGGGTGAGATTATGTTTTTTGGCATATTCCGATAACTCGGGCAAACGGGCCATTGACCCGTCGGGGTTTTGAATTTCACAGATGACCCCGGCAGGGGTTAATCCTGACAATCGACATAAATCCACTGCCGCTTCGGTGTGCCCGGCGCGTTTTAAGACGCCCCCTTCTTTAGCGCGAATGGGAAAAACATGACCTGGGCGGGCTAAGTCTTCTGGGCTGGAGGTGGGGTTAATAGCAATCTGAATGGTGCGAGCGCGATCTTCGGCAGAAATGCCAGTGGTGGTCCCCAAATGTTTAGCGGCATCAATACTAACTGTAAAGGCGGTTTGATTGCTATCAGTATTTTCGCCCACCATTAACGGCAAATTGAGCGTGTCTAGCCGTTCTCCGGTCATGGCCAGACAAATCAGTCCTCGCGCTTCCACCGCCATAAAATTAATCATGGCTGGGGTGGCAAATTGGGCGGAACAAATAATGTCCCCTTCATTTTCACGATTTTCGTCATCAACTACAACAACGGGGCGACCCGCCCGAAAATCTTCGAGCGCCTGTTCAATGGAATCAAATTCTATGGGATAGGTTGCTTGCGAATCCACTATCAAGAGTTAAACGCGTCTGTGTAAACTTTGTTTACAGTTTTCAGTTTTGATTGTATCCTGTTTAGCAGCGCGATCGCTATTTGTTTTTGGGGCGAAACTGCTGGGCCACTGCTTTGACTAAAGTCTCTCTGGGCAAAAAACGCGGAAGGTTGGCAATCAGTTGATTCGGGAATCCTCCGGGAACAATATGGGCTCGCTTTTGCTGGAAGGCATTCAGTGTCGCTTTGACCACCTCCTCGGGAGAAGTATAGTTTTGCTGACTGGATTCGGTTATGGAATTGGGAAAATTGGCTTTAACAAAAAACTCTGTTTCCTTGGGACCAGGACACACACAAGTGACTGTAACTCCAGCATCTTGATTTTCTTCCCACAGGGCTTCACTAAAATTCAGAACAAAGGCTTTGGTGGCCGCGTAAATTGACATATACGGAATTGGTTGAAACCCGGCAATGGAGGAAACATTGATAATGCCTCCTTCTCCTTGCTGACGCATGGGGGTTAGGAAAAGATGGGTTAAGGCCACGAGCGCGCTAATATTCAATTGAATCATTTCCAGTTGCCTCGTTAGAGAACTGTTGGCAAACAGCCCATAGTCGCCAAAGCCTGCATTGTTGATGAGCAAGTCAATGTTGATTCCTTTAGCAGTGATAGTCTCAAAGAGGGTTTGCGGGGCATTCGGTTCTGTTAAATTTTGGGAAAGGACCTCAGTCTGAATTTGATAGTCTTTTTCCAGTTGTTGGGCAAGTTGTTGCAATTTGTCCTGAGAACGGGCAACTAAAACCAGATTGTATTGACAGTTGGCTAATTCCTGGGCAAAGGTCGCCCCGATGCCGGATGAGGCGCCAGTAACAAGGGCAGTTTTCATGATGGGGTTAATTTGTAAATTTTCTTTAAGTTTATCGTTTTTAGCTGGGGGATTACTACTCATCAAGGGAGTTATTAGCCCTTCTGGGAAGATAGATTATAGGGCATCCCCATGGGATGAACCCAAGCGATGCTTATAGAGACTCAACTCAAACCATGTTTCAAACTACACGCAGACGATTAGCATTATGGTATGCAACGGTTACGGCAATTTTATTGCTGTTGTTTGCCACAGGGGTCTATTTTTATGTGCGAAGCACCCTCATTGAACGGATTGATGATACTCTAAAGCATGTTGTAGAAGTCGTAGAACGATCGCTGATTGTTCAACCCATTGCAACCCAAGATAATGGCTATCGTCTCAACATTGAAGCCAGCTTTCGCAACGACACGGGAACGGTGGAAGATGACCATATTGATTTAGAATGGTTTAACCAGCAAGAGGAGTTAGTGTGGTCAACCTTTTCCGAACCTTTAAATCATCCGCTACACAAAAATCGTCCAGTGGAAACCGTCTATCTTTCCTCGGGATATCTGCTTCGGCAAGTGACCGAACCGATTACTTTGGGAAAACAAACCTTGGGTTATCTTCGCGTTAGTCATCCCTGGTTTGAAGTAACTAAACCCATTCAACAATTACTGGTTGATTTAGCCATTGGCATTAGCAGCATGGTGATATTGGTTACTGCTATTAGTTGGTGGCTGTCGGGAATTGCGATCCAACCAGTGAAGGAATCCTATCAAAGTCTCAAGCAATTTACCGCTGATGCTTCTCATGAATTGCGCAATCCTATTGCCATGATTCAAACCAATGTGCAGATGGCGTTGGCTTATCCCGATGGAGAATCGCAGCAGCAACAGCTACAAGTTATTGAACGGTTGACGCAACGCTTGGGAAGATTAGTGAATGATTTATTGTTCCTGGCGCGGTCTGATAGTGGGATGATTGAGACGAAACAGCAGTCTGTTCCTGTGGATGCATTGTTAATGGAAGTCATTGAAGAACAGAACGCGATCGCGCAGCAAAAAGGGATTAAACTGTCCTTAGACTTTCCTGAATCAGACAGCGATCAAGCCTTGACTCTCACAGGAGACTGGCATCAGTTAGCCCGACTGTTTACCAATTTAATCAGCAACGCGATCGAACATTCCCTGCCGAATGAAACCAGTACTTCCCCCACAGTGACAGTTCAGCTTCAGCCGATCAAACGCAATAATCATCAATATCTGCAAGTGCAAGTGACCGATACCGGAAAGGGGATTTCCGAAACAGCGCTGCCCCATTTATTCGATCGCTTTTATCGGGTGTCTCCCTATCCCAAAGATAGCGAAACCAAAGGGGCGACGGGGGCAGGCTTAGGACTCGCGATCGCGCAAGCCATTGTTGATAATCATCAGGGATCGATTAAGGTGGATAGCACACCGGGACAAGGAACCACGTTTACAGTGATGCTTCCTGTGACAGATTGATTAGATGAACTACAAAGACACAAAGAACACAGAGAAGATTGCTATTCAGTTAAAGCCGAAAAAACATTTTCCCCAGGAAAACGAACTAAATCATTACACGGCAACCCTGTTTGTTCAGATACCTTTTCGATTTCTCGCTTAGCACTCTCTTCATCAAGATGAAACGTATTTAAAGCAATTCCGGCAACCTTAATATTGCCAAAAGCCCCCACACCGCTTGCCAGCATCTCATATAATTTAACAGCTTCGACTAACGGGGGAATTTTGATCTCTGGAAAGTTTCGAATTTCAGTTTGTCCGGCACGATGGACTAAAATCAAATCAGTGGGTTGGCTGCCTCGCAATAGTGGCAATACTGCCGTTGAACCGGGATGGAATAGAGAACCTTGCCCTTCCACAAACAAAAAATCATAATGATCTCCTGCCTCTAATACCATTTTTTCCACGGCACCCGCAGCAAAATCCACACGTATAGCATCTAAGGGAATGCCGTCCCCGCTAATCATCTTTCCCCCTTGTCCGGTAGCCAGAAACTTAGCGCGATATCCCTGTTGTTCTGTCCGTTTGACAAGTTCCAAACTGGTAGACATTTTGCCAATGGAAAAGTCGGTTCCCACCGTTAGCACTCTTTTGCAAGATAAAAAGCGCGCTTTTCCCCCACTAATGCCTAACTCGGGTGGTTCTTCTCTTACATCCCATAATTGTTGTCCCGATTGCAAGATAAGATCTTCGTTGCCGAAAAGAGAACGAATGGGAGTATGCAATCCATTCACCACAGATAATCCGGCTTTCACTGCTTGTTTAATTTCTTGTTTCCAAGCCGGAGGCAACTGTCCACCAGAGGGGGCAATTCCAATTAACAACACGTCGGGATGATAGTTTAAGGCTGCGGCAAGATCGCCAACAATGGGAACATTGCGATGAATTCCTCGAAAAGCGGCTAATGATTCGCCGGCACACTGCTTATCAATCACAGCCACAACCGTTGCTTCACTGTAGCGCAAAAAGGTTAATCCGGTTTTGCCATGATCCCCGCGAATGCCTTCATGAAGTAAAATTGCTACCCGATGTTGCGCCGTTAACTGCATGATAAGTGATTCCTAGTCCTGGTGAAGAGTTGGGTTGTAAATATCCATTATTTAACACAGCACCGCGAAATGGATCATCGATTAAGTTGAGATGGCTATCAAGATCAAGATAATCCGCTAATGGCGATAAATGGGCCATTGCAGTATTGGCAAGGCTACTATCGGAATAACAGCCGTACATTACTTGTAACCCACAAGCTTGAGCCGTGTAAACCATTCGCAAGACTTCTGTCAGGCTTCCTGCTTTCATCAATTTGATATTAATGCCGTCAATCTCTAAACTCGCCAGTCGCGGAATATCTTGGCTGGTAAAACAGCTTTCATCGGCAAAAATAGGCAACGGTGAATTTTTGGAGAGAGTGGGAAGTTTTTTGTCTTCTGCAACGGCAAGGGGTTGTTCAAGATAAGCCACGTTGTAGTTTGCTAGCCAGTGACTCATAGCAATGGCATCTTCTAATGTCCACCCGCCATTGGCATCAATTGTAAATTGGGCATGGGGCGCTTTTTCGTATAGGGCTTGGAAAAGATTTTTATCGGCTTCTAGTCCTTGAGAACTGCCTAATTTCACTTTAATTCGCTTGCCACCGGTAATGGTTTTCCAGTTTTCCAACCGCTTTTTGCCATCATCTGGGGAACTAATGCCAATGGTGACAGAAATGGGAACAATTTTAGTTATATCTAAGCCCAGAATTTCCCAAACAGGGAGTCCAGCCCATTTGCCCAACCAGTCGTAACAAGCAACATCAATGGCAGCACGTACTGCAGAAGACACTTGTGCGGTTTTTAAATAATCTTGAAGGCGCGATCGCGCTAATGGCGTAAAATTCCTTAACGCTGGTGCAATTTTTTTGAACTGTTGCTGTAATTGCTCACTGTTATCTCCGACCCCCCCACCAATGGAAAAGGGAACTGCTTCTCCCCAGCCTTCCATCCTTTGGTGTTGAAGTTTGATCCAGAGATTCGTGGTTTGACTGGTGGTTCCCCGAGAAATCGTTAAGGGAAAACGTTTTGAAGCGCTAAATCTTATCATATTAAGTTCCATAAGTAAATCTTTCTCTCCATCTATTTACATTTTTTAATTAAGATTGTTATACTTTCGTTAAGTAGATGTTAAAGATAAGGATTAAACAAATGACGACAGCAAAAGGTTCTATCGTTGATGACCAGGGCAAAATGAACAACTTTGCCGTTGAACCCAAAGTTTACGTGCAACAAGAATCCCGCGCTGGTTTTACGCGCTACGCTGAACGCCTTAATGGCCGTCTAGCGATGATTGGCTTTGTCTCGCTGCTGGCTTTGGAACTGCTAACTGGACACGGATTATTCAATCAATTTTAATCAATTCTAAAAACTATTTTTAACTAGCCGTTCTCAGAAGTCTCCCACCATAATCTCTGATTTGGTGGTGAGACGGGGCGTTCCTTTGGTTCGGGTCTCTTACATTCGGAGGAAATCCTCACTCTCCTCACTTCCTCACTTCGTTGCGTCGCTACGGTCGTCGCTTTGCTCCTGCGTCGCTGCGGTCCGAATTAGATCTTCACAAGGTGCGGAATGCGATTCCGCGTTGCGGTGTTGCGGTTTTTATGCAAATTACCTTTTAATCGCCAATAGAAAAACTAGCAGCATATTGGATTTGCGTTCTGCCCTGCAGCAAAATTTTCAATCCGCAAGAGTCTTTGGAATTAACTCTAAAAGTAAGAAATTTCGCTGGCAACCCCAATCATTCTCGCTAAAGGCTACTAATTCAATTTATAAATAACAGCACCATCATCAGCACGATTGTCAATGACAAGCAAGTTTTTCTTCATTAAGTCTTCAATGCGTTGTTCGACTTTTTCAAATTCTTCATCAACTTCTAGAAAAATTTCCGCCATCGTTGCACCTTGATTTTCTTTACACACTTTTAAAATTTCGCGATCAATATCTTTTTGTTGTTTGGATTTTTTAGACGTTGACTCAGCGGTTATTGGCGGCGGTTGATTTTGGGGTAAATTGACAACAATACTTTCCGGTGTCTGGTAAAACTGGCTTGATTGGGTTGATAACCGTAGAGGGCTTTAAGTTTTAAGTTTTCCTCATCTATCATATTAGGAATTAGGAACAGATCAATAAAATGACCTAATCCAAAGAAACCAAATGTTAGAAAATAGAGAATCCCTGAAAAATAACGTCTTGCATAGATTCGGTGAATACCGCAAACTGAAAAAATACCAAACAACCATAAGGCATAAGCGGTTCCCTTATTTCTTTGGTGAACGATTGGATTGGACATGCTTGATAACTCCCCAGCTTTCAAGTTGTTTTCATCTGGCTATCTCAACAAAGATTGAGTGATAAGTGATATCTGAACAATAGCAATTAAGTTCTTCTCCTCTCCTTGATTTTAGCGTAAAGTTATTATAGGGAGCGCGCCTTCGAAGCTACTTTTCTAGGATATTATTGGGAAAAGTCTCTAAAATAGCAGAGATTTGCTGCATTCCTTTTGGGGTATATATTGTAATATTTCCCTCATCATCACATAGCCAAACTTCCTTTGCTCCTTTGGCTAAATAAAGATCAATCTTTTCGTTCATTTCTACTGTTGAATTAGAAGGAGACACAATTTCGACACAAATTTCTGGTGCAACCGGTAACGGTGTTGTTTCTCCATATTCGGCAAAAAATTCCGGAGAACTCCAAGCAACATCGGCTACTTTTACGCCCTTTCTTGTCTCAATGGAACATTCTAAATAAAGTTCTCCTGCTGAACCATGTTCTGCTAAGAGTAAACTAAGTTTCGCTTGCAGTCTTCCGTGGCGATTAGAAGCAGGACTCATTTCAATTTTGCCATATTCATTGAGCTCAATTTTAAATGGCAAATCTTGTAAACTGGGATGCTTAATGACGTCTTGCCATTTCATATCATTTTTAGAATGAAAATTATCATGATTATAAGTTGCGTTAAATCAATTTCAAACGCAACTTTGTTAGTTATTTTTTTGCTTTAAAGCAATCGGAAAATAAAAGGATAGCGGTAAGCTTTATCAGGATTATTTAATACTTGCACAATAGCAATAATCGGCATAATAATAACAACAATTCCTAAAATTCCTAGTAAAATAGCGCCAATGACTATCAACGTTAGAATGCCAAAAATAATGCCATATAGCCACACATTAAAGTGGAAATTTAGTGCTTCTCTGGCATTTTCCTTGGTCACTTCATCTTCTGTGATAAAGAGAATGACAATGGGGACCCCAACCGAAAAAACTAAAGCACTAAAAAAAATAGATCCATGGGCAAGGGCAGAGAGGAGTTTGCGCTTATCAATATCGTCAGTCATAATGTTTATTTAAACGACGGTAAACAGTAACTAATCCTTGATTATCTCCTACATTGCCAGGAAATAATACAACCGGTAGACTCGGAAATTGCGGATGTGTCTCTGGCGTGCGAACCAAGGAACAACCGGGAAGAATTTGTCCAAGGAGTCGTGCTGATTGTAATTGTAAACCAACACTCAAAACATCATTGGAAGTAATGCCACCTTTACTGATGAGAAAGCTAATCTCGTTGGGCAATCTTTTCACAATATCCATTAAAAAGGAAGAAACTTGGAAACCGAAATTGAGACGTTGTTGGGTATTGCTAAATTGCAGTTCCTCCCGACTAGTATAAATAACAGGGGTTTGTTGTTTTTGGTAAGCAGTGTTAATTTGATTGAGGATTTGAGTTAATTGTTGGTCTTTTTGATTAGGAGAATCTCGCAGCGTTTTAACATCTACTTCGATTCCCGTAACGCTTTCTTCTTCTAAGAGGGTATAGAGTTGCGCGGTTGATTTTTGAACATGAGATCCTACTAACACCACTCCTGGATTTGAGGTGGCATCATATTTGCCCATTTCTTCTGCTGGGATGGGTTGTTTGCCAAGTTGGGCAAGAGAGGTTAATAAACTGGCAGCACTGCGGAATAAAAAGCGTTTTCCTTCTTGCGTGGCAGCTAGCACATCATTGGCAAAGGCATCTAAGTCGCTTTGCATCTCCCCATCTACTGCGGCACATTGATTATTTTTCAGTTGCAGGAGACGGTTTTTGGTTCCTTGACGAATGTCATTTAAAGTAAAGCGTTCCACCGCATCGGCTTTAATGCCACGGTGGGTTTTTTCTTCCACATAGTCAGGAAGATAGCTATGAGAGTAACCAAATACAGAGTCTTTCGCAAATTCTGTTTGATGAACCGGCGTTTCTCCTTCCTCAGAGACGATATAGTGAATGCTATCCCGGGTAATCCGTCCCCCTTCAAAGAAAGCAGGTACTAGAAAATGGGCATCGAAGGGACCGAGTTCTTCTGCAATGATATCGGTTTCAATGGGATAATGACCGCGTAGGGTAGAGTCGGAACGACTCACGACTAAAAAATCTGTAATGTTTTCCTGCGCGATCGCGCTTTTTAAATTTTGACAAACCTCTCGGGTTCGCTGCGATGCTTCTTCTGCGGATAATGCCCGCGTATTGGTTAAAACAAAGAAAATGGAAACCTCATCCTGCAATCCCAGGCGTAATGTTTCCACATCCCACTGCATTAACAATAAACAACTGTGGACAGTTTGGGAACCAGTGGGGTCATCATCAAGGGCAATAATTTTGGGTCGAGTGGTCATTGCTTCTAACCTATGGAGGTACCACTACCAGACTAACTTGTCACATAACGCTGATAAAGTTTCTGAATTGCCCTCTATTTTGTTTCTAAAAACTGCACCAATGCTTCTAATTTGTCCCAAGCTGCCCCACTGCTGAGAATCTCTTTTGCTTGATTAATGCCTTGTTCATGAGCATTGAGAGGAACTGCCCCTGCCACTTGCAATGCTAAAGAAGCATTCAAAGCAACTACCTCCTGTTGGGCAATACTCCCTTTTCCTTGTAACACGTTTTGCAGGATACGTTTATTTTCCTCTAATTCTCCGCCTCTTAATGCCTCTGTTCCCATTGAATTTAACCCCAAGGCTTCTGGTTCAACACTGGTCATTTCTATGTTGTCTTCATTTAGAATAGCAAGATCTGTGGGAGCGGCTAATCCGGCTTCATCTAGTTGTTCGCGCCCATGCAAAACAATTGCGCGTTTCATCCCCAACAGTTGAAATGCCTGGGCAACGGTATCAATCAATTTGCCGTCAAATACTCCCATTACTTGCGCTGTAGGGCGCAACGGGTTCACCAAAGGACCCAGTAGATTAAATACCGTTCGCACCTTGAGAGTTTGTCGCAGGGGAACTACACTTTTCATTGCAGGATGCCAGCCTGGGGCAAATAAAAAGGTAATGCCCACTTGGTCGAGGGCGGCTTGGGTTTGTTCAATGCCGGTGTTCAGGTTGATGCCCAGCGCTTCTAAGACATCAGCCGATCCCACTTTACTGGAGGCGGAACGGTTGCCGTGCTTGGCTACTTTCACTCCCGCTGCTGCTACCACAAATGCCACTGCTGTGGAAATATTAAAGGTCGAGGAACCATCGCCGCCAGTGCCGCAGGTATCAATAAGGGGTTGGGAATGATTGAAAAGCGGTTGTTGCAGCGATTGTTGCTGCAGAACTTGTGCCATGCCTGCCAGTTCCCCAGCAGATACGCCTTTGGCTTGAATCGCCGCTAAGATGGCACCAGACAGGGCAGGGGGAATTTCCTCATTGAGCCAACCTTGCATTAAGGCAGCGGATTGCTGTTGGGAGAGGGATTGCTGATCCAGCAGTTGTTGCAGTAACGTTGACCAGGCAGTCGTGGAAGTCATGGACAGTTGAATAGCGCGTTGAGTCTTAGTTCCTAACCGTACAGCAATTTGGCTCCTGTCTCTTTCGCAAATCGTAAAGAAATATTAACATGAAAGGTGAAGATGAAAGTCGCAATTGGGAATTTAAAATGCCAAGACTTGTAAAATTCAGTGCAATTGTGAGCGCGATCGCGCTATTTTTCCTTTCCTCGCCGGTGTTTGCCGCTACGCCGCGGGCAGTTCGTTCTTTTAATGAAGCGGTGCAAACAAAAACGAAAGACTTTTCGGAACAAACCCTGATTGAAGCAGAATTTTATGATGAAAACTTAAAAGGGGCTGATTTCCACAACGCCAATTTAGAAGGTGCTGTGTTCAATGGGTCTAAGTTGCTCAATGCCAATTGGCAAGGAGTAAACTTTCAAAATGGAATTGCTTATCTCACTGATTTTACCGGTGTTGATTTAACCAATGCTATTCTCACCGAAGCCATGATGTTGCGTTCTACCTTTGATCAAGCCACCATTACCGGTGCCGACTTTACCAATGCTGTTGTCGATAGTTTACAAAAGAGAAAACTTTGTGAAAGAGCATCTGGGATTAACCCCACCACTGGCGTATCCACCAAAGAATCTCTTGCATGCCGCTAACCCCTGTACCCAGCCATAAGTAAGCGACAATATCAAAATAACAACGCTTGCCGTCTCCGAATCTCCCTTCTTACTAGCCTTAGAAAGCATTGCGTTAGAGTAGAAGGTTAGTGGTTTGTATCCAGATCAAAACTACGGAATAATCAACTTACATTTAATATGACTGTTACTGCCGAAGAAACTCCTGCCCTGTCTCAAAAGACGCGCCGTCGTGTCGTCTTTCCCTTTACCGCAATTATTGGCCAAGATGATATGAAATTGGCCTTGTTGCTGAATGTCATTGACCCGAAAATTGGCGGGGTCATGATTATGGGCGATCGCGGCACGGGTAAATCCACCACCATTCGCGCGTTAGCCGATTTACTTCCTGAAATTGATGTGGTGGCTGATGATCCGTTCAATAGCCATCCTGATGATCCCGATTTAATGGGCGACGAGGTACGGGAAAAATGGGAACAGGAACTGCCGCTCAATACAACCAAACAAAAAGTTCCCATGATTGACTTGCCTTTAGGGGCAACCGAAGATCGGGTTTGCGGCACCATTGATATTGAAAAAGCCCTCTCGGAAGGGGTAAAAGCCTTTGAACCGGGATTATTGGCAAAAGCCAACCGCGGCTTATTATATGTGGATGAGGTGAATCTGTTAGATGATCATCTGGTTGATGTGCTGCTTGACTCCGCCGCCAGCGGTTGGAATACGGTGGAACGGGAAGGCATTTCCATTCGCCACCCGGCCCGTTTTGTGTTAGTGGGTTCCGGCAATCCGGAAGAAGGAGAACTCCGTCCCCAACTGCTAGATCGCTTTGGGATGAATGTGGAAGTGAGAACAGTTAGAGATCCTGAACTGCGGGTTAAAATTGTCGAACAGCGATCGCAATTTGACCAAGATCCCCAAGGGTTTGCCCAGCATTATGAACAACAGCAAACGGAATTGCAACAGCAGATTGTCAAAGCCCAGGAATTATTGCCCCAGGTACAGATGGAATATGACTTGCGGGTACAAGTTTCCCAAGTTTGCGGCGAATTAGATGTAGATGGGCTGCGCGGCGATATTGTCACCAACCGGGCTGCCACGGCACTCGCTGCCTTAGAAGGGCGCAAAGAAGTGACTGTTGAGGATATTCGGCGAGTAATGCCGTTGTGTCTCCGTCATCGCTTGCGCAAAGATCCCTTAGAATCAGTTGATTCGGGCTATAAAGTGGAAAAAGCGATCGCGCAAGTTTTTGGTTTGGAATTAGAAGAAGAAGACGAAGAAACTTAAACCAGCGACCAGTAACCAGTGACCCGTGCTTTTGCTGGGAACTGGTTACTGCTTGGAAAACTGAAACCGAAATTGGCTTCCCTTAAAAAGGGTTAACATTGCGCAATTTGAGAAACAAGAGAACAAACAACTTCACTGGGATGAAAAATTAAAACATCAGGTTGGCAATTTGCCAAAGCCGTAGCAGTATTAAATCCCCAACCCACTGCTACTGCTGTAACGCCGCTTTTTCGGGCTGCTTCAATATCGCGGGTTTCATCTCCCACATAAATTGTTGCTTGGGGAGAAATCTTTTTTTCCCGCAGCAAGCGTTTAATTGCCTTATCTTTACCAAACAAATAGAAACTGCTTTCAACAAAATTAAAGCAATGGAGCAATCCATGTTGTCGTAAAAATTGGGTTGCATTTTCCTGAGAATTGGAAGTAATAATGCCTAACTGAAAATTGTTTTGTTTTAGTTCTTCTAAAGCAGTTTCTATGCCTGCAAAGGGCTTAATGTTTAAAATTTCTTTTTTCAATTCTTCCTTAACCCGTTTCATTAAAAAAGGAATTTGCCACCAACAAACACGAGATTGTTGAATAATTTCTTTTGCTGTTAACTGTTGATAATAAGCAATATCTTCCTCATTTAAAGGGGGAAAACCAAATTCAGGCGCTAAACGGTTGGTAATAGCAATCACGGCTTCTTGCGTATCCGCGATCGTGCCATCAAAATCAAAAACAATCAGTTTTGTATCCATTTTATATTATTGATTAGAGGAATTTTTATTCCTATTTGTTTCTAGATTAGCACGGGCATTCCGTCGCCACATAGCCGGTTTAATCCGTCGCAAGGCTGATCCCCGCGTTCTTTCTTCCCAAGATTCCTGAGAAAGATGGGCTAATTCTGTTAAGTTGGGAGCAATATTTTCAGGACGGGGTTGAAAGTCATCACAGTCTGTTTCTTTTGCAAAGCGTTGATTCCAAGGACAAACATCTTGACAAATGTCACAGCCAGCAACCCAACCATGAAGATCCATGTCTTCGGGTAAAGAGTCAGAACGATTTTCAATGGTATGGTAGGCAATGCAACGATTGGCATCCACCACAAACGGTTGGGGAAAAGCATTAGTGGGACAAGCTTCCAAGCAACGGGTACAACTGCCGCAATGTTCGGTATGGGGTTTATCCGGGGTTAACGCTAAGGTAGTTAACACTTCCCCTAAAAAGACCCAACTGCCATAGTCGCGAGTAATGACATTGCTATTTTTGGCAATCCACCCCAATCCGGCTTGTTGCGCCCAAAACTTATCTTGAACCGGCCCGGTGTCAGAATAATATCGCGCTTGGATATTCGGATCCTGCTCTTGCAGCCAACGAGCTAGGGCTTTGAGTTTTTTTTGCATCACTTTATGGTAGTCTTTCCCCCAGACATAACGGGACACTTTTCCTTGTTCGGGATTATCCGGTTGTTCATGAGGGGTATAATAATTAAGCGCAACAGCGATGACCGATTGCACACCCGGAAGACATTTTTGCAAATCAAACCGTTTGGGATTATTCATCCAATTCATGTCAGCATGATATCCTGAGGCCAACCAATTTTGGAGGCGAGTTTGGGCTTGGATTTGTTCATCGTTTTGGGCTGAGGCAATCCCAACAAGATGAAAACCGATAGATTTTGCTTTTGCTTTAATTTGTTCTTTCGTTAAAACCATTTTTCAACTGGGATCAAGAATCGATATCTTAGACAAAACGATATGCTATATTGAGCAATTAAGAAAAGGATGGCTATCTAATCCTCACTCGACCTTCCAACCTTCTAAGAAAAAAGAAAATTACCTGTAACGACGCCGCCATAACTAACCGTGAAGACGACAGAAGAATGGATTAACCAACTCCGCCGACAACTGCAACGGGCTAACTATGCTTATTATTTGCAGGACAATCCCATTATGGAAGACGAAGTCTATGATCGTCTTTATCGGCAGTTGCAGGCGTTAGAAGAGCAATATCCAGAATTGATCACCCCAGATAGCCCGACCCAACGTCTCGGAGGAGGGGTTGCTGAAGGATTCGACTCGGTTAAACATAATATTCCCCTTTATAGTTTAGAGAATGCCTTTGATTTAGGAGAGTTGGCGCAATGGGTGGGGCGTTGGCAAGGTCAAATTGGTGAACAAGAAACTGTTGAGTATGTTTGTGAGTTGAAAATTGATGGCAACGCCTTGGCATTAACCTACGAAAATGGGATCTTAGTGCGAGGGGTAACCCGAGGGGATGGGGAAACCGGAGAAGACATTACCCAAAATGTGCGCACGATTCGCACCATTCCCTTACGTTTGGGGTTAGAGAATCCGCCGGCACGTGTCGAGGTAAGAGGAGAGGCATTTTTACCCCACAAAATCTTTCAAAAAATTAATCAAGCCCGTGCCGACAAAGGGGAAGCAAGGTTTGCCAATCCCCGCAATGCCACGTCTGGAACGTTGCGGCAGTTTGATTCGAAAATTGTCGCCAAGCGTCAGTTGGATTTTTTCGCTTATACCCTGTATATTGTTGATGACAATCGTGAATTAAATCCCGTGACTCAGGCAGAATCATTATCGCTTTTAGAAGAAATGGGATTTAAAGTGAATCCCAATCGCCAAGTCTGTCAGTCTCTTAAGGAGGTGGGAGACTTTTATCAAAAATGGGAACAAAAACGGGGGCAACTTCCCTATGATACGGATGGCGTTGTGGTGAAAATCAATTCCTATGCCTTGCAAGAGAAACTGGGATTTACCCAAAAATTCCCCCGTTGGGCGATCGCGATCAAGTTTCCCGCAGAAGAAGTTCCCACCAAGTTGAAAGAGATTGCTGTGAATGTGGGACGTACCGGCGCGGTGACGCCTTTAGCCCATCTGGAACCGGTTTCTCTAGCAGGCACCACTGTGCAAAAAGCAACTCTTCACAATACTGATTTTATTGCCCAGTTAGGGGTCAAAATTGGCGATACGGTAGTCGTGCGCAAAGCAGGGGATATTATTCCCGAAATTGTCCGGGTATTGCCCGAGTTGCGTCCCAAATCGGCCAAACCCTTTACCATGCCCAAAGAATGCCCGGAATGCGGTTCCCGGTTGGTGCGCCCGGAAGGAGAAGCGGCGACGCGCTGTGTTAATGTCTCTTGTCCCGCTATTTTACGGGGCAGTTTAGTGCATTGGGCATCTCGGGATGCGATGGATATTAACGGCTTAGGCGAAAAGATGGTGGAAAGCCTAGTCAGCAATCAGTTGGTAAAATCAGTGGCTGATTTGTATGATTTAACGGTAGAACCGTTAACCCAGTTGGAACGGGTGGGAGAAACCCTGGCTACTGCTCTAGTAAACGCGATCGCGCAGTCGAAGGAACAACCGTGGCCGCGGGTTCTCTATGGATTAGGCATTCGCTATGTGGGCAAAGTCAACGCGGAAGCGTTAGCAGATAGTTTTCCTGCTGTGGAACAATTAGCCAATGCCAGTGTCAAAGACTTGCAAGCGGTAGAAGGCATTGGTGAAGAAATCGCGCGATCGGTGTATCAATGGTTTAGAATTGAAGCGAACCAGGCTTTAGTCCAACAGCTACAAACTGCGGGACTCAACTTTAGTCAGGAGACACTGCAAGAAACATCTTCCCCGGACACTTCTCAGGAAGCGACGGGAAAACCATTTGAAGGAAAAAAGTTTGTTTTGACGGGAAAATTGGAAAGTTTCAGTCGAACTGAAGCGCAAAGATTAATTGAACAAGCAGGCGGAAAAGTCACCGCTTCTGTCAGTTCCAAAACGGATTATCTATTAGTGGGAGATAAGGGCGGTTCTAAGCAAAAGAAAGCGGAAAGCCTCAATGTTCCTCAAATTAATGAAGCTGAATTTAAGGAAATGTTATGGGGAAAATAATCCATCTTTTTTTAGTTTTCTGAGTTTGCCCAAAATTAATGATATTCTCTTAAGTGGGTGACTGTTTTTAGGTCAGGCAACCGATCCAGGAACACATTTCCTTCCAAGTGATCCACTTCATGCTGAATGACCCGGGCAAAAAACCCTTCCGCATCGATTTCTAAAGGTTCCCCATAGCGGTCTAATCCTGATACTTGCACAGCGGATGATCGAGGAACTTGCGCTCGTAGATCGGGAACGCTTAAACACCCTTCCCAGCCCGTTTCGTATGTTTGTGATTTTGACTGGATAACCGGATTAATGATTACTGTCAAGGGAACTGCTTTGCGATTGGGATAGCGCGGATTGTCAGCAGACACTTCAATGACAATAATCCGCTTAGAAACGTGGACTTGCGGGGCGGCAATGCCCACACCATTGGCATCTCGCATGGTTTCAACCATGGAATCGATCAGCGTTTGCAGCGGCTGTATGTTTAATTCTTCCTTGGAAACTGATTGGGCTGTTTCCCGAATGATGGGATGGCCCAGCCGAGCAATTTTCAAAAGAAACATGGGCAAAACAGTTGAAAATCGTAATCCGACAAATTTATAGAAGGCGTTTCATTGACAACTATCAATTCTTCCTGAGAGGGAATACGCTAACATACAATAGCAGGCAATTGTCTGCTTTTTTTCGTTGTGTTATCCAGCAAGCAAGTTTTTAATCATGACTGCAACAACTACTCCCCGCCGTTACAACATTACAACTTTTGGCTGTCAGATGAATAAAGCTGACTCGGAACGCATGGCAGGTATTTTGGATGCAATGGGTTATGAAGCGGAAGATGATCCCAACCTCGCTGATGTCGTGGTTTACAATACTTGCACCATTCGTGATAATGCAGAACAAAAAGTTTATTCTTATTTAGGCCGACAAGCGAAACGAAAACAAAAATCCGCTGATGTCACCCTAATTGTGGCTGGGTGTGTGGCACAACAGGAAGGCGAAAAGTTACTGCGGCGCGTTCCCGAATTGGACTTAGTTATGGGACCGCAACATGCCAACCGGCTGGGCGACCTTCTCGAACAGGTTTGGGAAGGCAATCAAGTGGTGGCAACCGAACCCATCCATATTATGGAGGATATTACCAAACCGCGCCGGGATAGCAGCATTAGCGCTTGGGTGAATGTCATTTACGGCTGTAATGAACGTTGCAGCTACTGTGTCGTGCCCAATGTGCGAGGAACTGAACAATCGCGCACCCCGGAAGCGATTCGGGAAGAAATGGAAAATTTAGGGCAACAAGGGTATAAAGAAGTGACCCTATTAGGGCAAAATATTGATGCTTATGGGCGAGATTTGCCTGGTTCCACGCCAGAGGGACGCAATAAATATAATTTGACCAATTTGCTGTATTATGTCCATGATGTTCCCGGAATTGAGCGCATTCGCTTTGCCACCAGCCATCCCCGTTACTTTACCGAACGCTTGATTCGCGCTTGTGCCGAACTGCCCAAGGTTTGCGAGCATTTTCATATTCCCTTTCAATCAGGGGATAATGACATTCTCAAGGCCATGGCGCGGGGATACACCCATGAGAAATATCGCCGCATTGTGGACAAAATCCGTTATTATATTCCCGATGCTGCCATTAGTGCTGATGCCATTGTGGGCTTTCCTGGAGAAACCGAGGAACAGTTTCAGAATACCTTGCAGTTAGTGGAAGATATTGAGTTCGATCAGTTGAATACCGCGGCCTATTCTCCACGTCCGGCCACCCCAGCAGCGAATTGGGAAAATCAACTCAGTGAGGAAGTCAAAAGCGATCGCCTGCAACGCTTAAATCATTTGGTTTCCACAAAAGCGGCGGCGCGATCGCAACGGTATCTCCATCGTACCGAACAAGTCTTAGTCGAAGGACAGAATCCCAAAGACAGTTCTCAGGTTATGGGGCGCACGCGGACCAACCGCTTAACATTCTTTGCCGGAGACATTGAACAACTCCAAGGCAAACAGGTGCCAGTAACAATCACCGAAGCGAGAGCATTCAGTCTCACCGGTGAAATGGTTTAGCGGGGCCAAACTCCTCTACCTTTTAAGACTCGCTGGGGGAGTTGCTTCTTCTTGGAGAAAGGTCATTACCTTGTTTTCAATTTGTTTCGAGGCACAAGCCATGGCGTCATGGCCGCAGTTTTCCAGGATTTCCAACCGAGAATTGGGTAAATTTTGCTGCAGCCGATGTCCATGATGGAGAGGAAACCAGCGATCGCAGTCTCCCCATAAAATCAAGCTGGGGCAAACAATCTCATGAAGGTGCTGTTGAACATAACTGATTAAGTTTGGTTCCTGTTTTTCCAAACAGTCGATTTCCCTGGCGGCTTGTTGCAGGGTTTGGGTGAAATGCGCGATCGCGCCCGGATTTTCAATAAAGGGATAAGTAAGGGCATAAACATCCTCATAGGTTATCATGCCGGGATGGGCAACCACATCGCGACGGGCAAACCGAACAATTTCCCGCACCAGCGGCGCTAGGGGTTTGACTAATCGGGCGTCGTCGATTTCTTTAACAATCCTCAAAGGGACATTGGCAAGAAAACGCATGCCCAAGCTTGGCAATTGTTCGGGAAAAATGGCAGCATTGATTAACACCAACCGATCAAAATATTCCGGATAATCCAGGGCAGACGATAAAGTTACCAATCCCCCCAATGATTGCGCGATCGCAATAACGGGTTCATCACATAACGCTTCAATCACTTGCGGCAACTCTTGTTGCAGTTGGGTAATTTTCCACTGATAGGGTTTATCGGAAAATCCATGGCCAGTGGCATCAAAGGCAATGACGCGAAACCGTTCTGCTAAAACCGGAATAAGTTGTCGCCAGCTATAACTCCAACTGCCAATTCCATGTAAGAAAATCAGGGGTTGCCCTTGGCCCCTTTCTCCATAAGCAAGGTGATGAACTTCACCCTGGGGACTGCGAACAGGTAAGGTTTTTTGTCCTTCTGGAAAGGTAATTTGCCACCAGTTTTTCATCAGCCTCACGCATCCTAAAATCGTCTAACAGTTGGTCAAAAATTGCTCGTTTAATAATAAAAACTTACAATTGGTCGTAAATTAAATATAACAAAAAGCAGTTCCCCAGAAAATTACTTTAACCTTTTCATAGACAAAATATAACTTTCTCATAATATTTCCATTACCTGAATAACTTGCTATTCTATTTAAAGTTCTTACCATAATTAACAATGAATAACGTTCTATTTATTAGTGATCTTGATAATACCTTAATTGGGAATGACCAAGCGCTAGAAAAACTTAATCACATTTTAAACGAACATCGAGAAAAATTCGGGACAAAAATTGTTTATGCCACTGGACGATCGCTATTTTTGTATCAAAAACTGACGCAAGAACAATCCTTACTTTTGCCAGATGCCCTCATTGCTTCAGTAGGAACAGAAGTTTATCTTGATATTGAAAATGAAAAGATGGACCCGGATTGGGCAAATTTTTTGTCTCAATATTGGCAACGGGATAAAATTTTAGAAATAACCCATCAGTTTTCGGAGTTAACACCACAACCGGAGTCAGAACAAGGAGCATTTAAAATTAGTTTTTATTTAGCCCAGCCAAAAGCTGAAGCCATCATTAAACAACTAGAGTCTCGCTTTAAACAAACTAAATTGGATGTAAAAATGATTTATAGCGGCAGTAAAAATTTAGATATTTTACCCAAGCCAGCAGATAAAGGCTTAGCAGTCCAATTTCTCCAAACCAAATGGGAAATGAGCGATGCCAACACAATAGTTTGCGGTGATTCCGGCAATGATATTGCCCTGTTTAATACCGGAAAACCAAGAGGAATCTTAGTCGGGAATGCTCAAACTGAACTGAGAGAATGGTATCAAAACAATCGAACCCATTATCGTTATTTGGCAACTCAGAATTATGCTCAGGGAATTATCGAGGGATTACATCATTTCCAGTTTATTTAAATATCATGAAGGCTCCTAAAATAATATGAAATTGATCAACAGTTGCTACCGATAGATTGGGGACAGGATTGGTTAATGGTTCCCCATTGATGTTTGTTAAATTAATAACTAAGCATTGTTGATGATCAGTTATGAACATTATAAGATGCCTAAGTCGGAGATTATGCTGCTTAAAACAGCAGGAATCTTCTACAGGTGAAACGCTATCTAATTGTTCCACCCTATCCCCTAGAAATGTGTCCATGAACTCTCCCTTAATTGAACTAAAAGGAATTTCGAAAAAATTTGATGAAACGCCCATTCTCGATGAAATCGATTTAACTGTTTATGATGGAGAAGCTTTAGTCATTATTGGTCCTTCCGGCACTGGAAAATCAACGATTCTTAGAATTATTGCCGGGTTGCTTGCGCCAGACAGCGGCGACATTTATATCAAAGGAGAACACAGAAAAGGGTTAATCGAAGAACATAAAAATGCCATGAATATTAGCATGGTTTTCCAGCAAGCCGCATTATTTGATTCCTTAACCGTTGATGAAAATGTTGGCTTTTATCTGTATCAAAACTCTCGATTATCCCAGGAAAAAATTCGCCAATTAGTGGAAGAGAAGCTGGAAATGGTCGGATTGCCAGGAACAGCAGATTTATCGCCAGCTCAATTATCAGGGGGCATGAAAAAACGAGTCAGTTTTGCCCGTGCCATTATGTCCAATCCCGAGGATTCCCAAAGTTGCCCTGCTGCCATTCTCTATGACGAACCCACTGCCGGGTTAGATCCCATCGCCTCAACGGTTATTGAAGATTTGGTACGAGACTTGCAAGGGACAAACACCGGATGCGGCACCTACGTTATGGTCAGTCACCAAGAGAGTACAATTCGTCGGACTGCCGATCGCGTTATTTTTCTTTACGGTGGTAAGGTACAGTGGCAGGGAAGTGTCGAGGAAATTGACACCACCGATCACCCCATGGTACGACAATTCTTTAGTGCCAGTGTTGAAGGGCCAATTCGTGTCATTGGCGGTTAAATCAAATTAAGTTAAGGATATTGATATGCGATCGCGTACAATTCGAGAAGGATCTGTGGGCCTGCTGATTGTTTTTAGTTTCCTCTTATTTGGGGGCATTATTATTTGGTTAAAGGGATTTCGATTGGGACAAGAAAGTTACAAAATGACCATTACGTTTGATAATGCCAACCGAGTCATTGCTGGATCACCGGTTCGATATCGGGGCGTTAACGTTGGAGAAGTAGTAAGTATTAATCCCAATGCCAATGGCGTTGCCGTGGAAGTAAAAATTAATCGCGTTGACTTGAGGATTCCTCGGGAAAATTTATTAGTGGAAGCGAATCAATCGGGATTAATTGGCGAAACATCAATTGATATTTATCCGCGAGCCAAACTTGCTAGCGCAAAACCAGTCACCAATCCCATTAGCGAGGAATGCAATTCCAATATCGTCGTTTGTGAAAATGATAAAGTGCCAGGGAAAGTGGGTGCCAGCATAGATCAGTTAATTCGCAATACATCCCAGGCCGCGGAATTAGTTAGTGACCCGGAACTATTTAATAATCTCAAAGAAGTGGCAAAAAGTGCTCAAGAGGCTGCCGATGGCATTGCCGAAGTCAGTCGTGAATTATCGGCAATTTCGGGAACCGTGACGAAACAATTGGAAGTGTTAACCAAAACCACAGAAGAAACCGGCAAACAAGTGGCAGCTACCGCCAATCAAACGGAAGAATTAATTCGCAACATTAATCGGGTTGTTGTAACAAATCAAGATAATATTGAAACCACGCTAACTCAAACGGAAGAATTAGTTCGCAATATTAATCAGGTTGTGGTCGCCAATCAAGATAATATTGAAGCCACGCTTTCTGAAATTAGCCAAACCAGTCAACAATTAAATCGTAGTTTTAAAACACTTGCCCCAACCTTAGAAAAAGTGAATAGCAGTTTAGAACAAGCGGATCTGGCAAAAATTACTCAAAACTTAGAAACCTTAAGCACCAATGCAGTGAAAACGTCTGAAAACTTACAGCAAGCGTCTAAAACTTTAAGCAGTTCGGAAAACTTGCTATTGCTACAACAAACCCTAGACTCAGCAAGAGCCACCTTTAAAAATACCCAAAAAATAACCTCTGATCTAGATCAATTAACAGGAAACCCCGAATTTAGAAATAATCTGAAAGACTTAGTAGAGGGGTTAAGTGAGTTGCTCTCTTCTACGCAACAATTAGAACAACAGGTCATTGCCATTGAAAAACAAAAAAAGCAAGACGAAACCAAAACAGATCAAAAAGAAAGCAAGTCTCCAGTTAAAAATCGTCAGTAAGATATTGTAGAACTCCTTGAGCGATTGCAATTAAATTTAAGCGCATCATGGCAATTTGAGGAAAGTGGGTTTGTTGACGATCAAAAATTCGGCAGCAGCGATGAAACCGAATAAAGGCTTCACTTAGATGATTCGCAAGTTTAGAAGTTCTCTGAGAACGATAAGAATTTTGTAGGTGATCAATTGTCATGATTAATTGATAAATAAACTGCCAATCTTCAGGTTGCAATAAATTTTGTTTACCCAAGGAACAATTTGTGTCGTTGCCAGTATTATCAGTGAGAGAAATCAGATTTGCTTCTGCCCCTAGTTGTAGCAGTCGGCAACAGCGATGATGGGTATATTGGGAAAAAGACAGAGGAGTCTCTATTAACGGAAATGAGACAGGAAGTGCTGGAAATGGCGTTAAACATTGTTGCAGCCATGATTGAATCGTCCCTTCTGTTAACGTAAATTGAATCCAACCGGAACCAATATTTTGAATGGGAATCAAGTGTTGATGCAGTGCTGGTTGTAAATAAATCGCTAATTGTTGAGCGATTTCAGTCGCCTCAATAGATGCTTGAGTAGCCAAAGCGATCGCGATCGCGCTACGATAATGAATTAAATTTCCTTTTTGTCTAATTGTAAAGGGGATGGCAGACTCCTTTACTTGTATGTTCCTGGTTGGCAAGGGAACTTGCCTTAAAGCACATTGAATCTCTTTTCTCAGCAAAGCCTTAAAAGAGATAAATGTTACGAATCCCCTTGACGAATTTCGCAATTTCAATGTATAGTTTGATACTTGCATAAGCGCTTTCTTCCAAGAATCAACAACAGCACGAGCCTTACGGAAACTCATGTATCCCTCTTCTTCTGCCGAGACCAGTCGTCCCTTTCTTATTTGGCAAAAAGTGATCAACTGGGCGCAAAATCATTATCGGGAACGCACCTTCAATAAAGATGAACGAATTCCTGCTCACCCAGGATTGTTATATCTCGTTCAACAAGGGGTCATTCGGTTAGCCGGAGTTTCTGAACAATCCGCCTCTAAGGAAGAATCGGAAGAAGGAGAAACCTTCCTAGGATTTATTGCCGCCGGTCAACCCTTTGAAATTGTTGCTCAATCCCCTTATGCCTTACAAGCCTATGCCCATGTTGATGGAACCTCTGTGATTTGGCTTTATTGGCAAGACTTGGATAACTGGCCTCATTTTCATTGGGAAGTGTTAGAAGCATTCCGTGCCCAACATCAGCGGAAATTAATTTGGTTAAGCACCTTGGGGCAACGACAAACCATTGAGCGGTTGCTGGGATTTCTTACCTTACTTATCGAAGAACATGGCAAACCTGTCAAAGAAGGCTATTGTCTCCCCTTTTCCCTAACCCATGCTCAAATTGGCAGTGCCATTGGTTCCACTCGGGTAACAGTGACGCGCCTCATGGGAAAGTTGCGAGAAAAAGGCATGATTACCATTATCGGCGATAATTTAATTTGTTTGCCAAGTTATCCGGAACCGATTACTGGTGCCGAAGAAGAGACGATTATTTCAAAACGCTAAGATAAACTTGTTTACCAGTAGCAAGTTAATCATTAATCCTTCGATGAATTTTCATTTCCGCTTCGGAATCGTCAGCGATCTCCATATTGCTGTGGAAAAAACGATTTTCAATCATCCCAAACGCTTTCACCTAGTGGAAGTGAGTATTCCTAGTTTTCAAAAAGCCGCTGAACACCTCAAAAGCCTCGATATTGATTTTCTCTTACTTCCCGGAGACTTAACCCAAGATGGAGAACCCGAAAATCACCAGTGGTTATCAACATATCTGCAAAACCTTCCCTTTCCAGTGTATGTCATTCCCGGGAACCATGATATTCCCACCCCCTCAGGCCATAATCCGGGAAAAAATCCCGCAATTCCCTATCAAGAATTTCCAGCCTACTACACTCGCTACGGCTATCAAAATACCCATCAACTTTATTACACCTGTGAGTTGCACCCAGGAGTGCAATTAGTTGCCCTCAACTCCAATATTTTTGATGAAACCGGCAACCAACTGGGCTGTCTCGATGAAGAACAATTGCAGTGGCTAGAAAACTTATTGCCAACTATTCAAAACAAGTTGGTTCTAGTCATGATCCACCATAATGTCATTGAACATTTTCCAGGGCAAGCCCATCATGACTTGTCCAACCGGTATATGTTAGATAATGCAGACCGTCTCAAGCAACTTCTCAATCGCTACGGGGTGCGTTTAATTTTCACCGGTCATCTTCATATCCAAGACATTGCCAAAGAGGGAGACTTATACGAAGTGACAACCGGGTCTTTAGTCAGTTATCCCCATGCCTATCGCGTAGTTGATGTTAGCGGCAACTCTCCCGATAACCTACAGTTGAATATTGAATCCCATTGGGTAAAAGCTGTTCCAGGCTGGGAGAATTTGTTGCACTTTTCTCGGGAATGGATGGGCGATCGCGCCGATCCGTTTATGATGAAACTCCTCACTAGGCCGCCGCTTAATCTCCCCTCCGAGGAGGCAGCGAAATTTGTTCCCGAGTTGCGGTATTTTTGGGCCGATATTGCCCAAGGAGATGCCGTGTTTTCCTTCCCCCATTTTCCGCCGCAAGTCAGGGACTTTTTTGAACAGTTTAGTGAACAGGAAAAATTGACCTACCACCGGATTAGTGATAATCACACCTGCCTCCAGTTATGAAAGAAGGCATTGCTTTAGGAGGGAGAAGGAAACATCATTCAGTTACTGCTTATCTTCTTCCTGATTGCTGCCAGGGGAGTTGTTATACAAAGCATCCAGTTTTTCTCTGGCATCATCCACATTAACAGAACGCATGACTAACAACGGTTCATTGACCGGATTGCCTTGTTCATCCAATAATTCCGGATGAGAGGGGGCTTGGGAAGAGGCGTAACCGTTGCGATTCACCTCTTTTCTAGCGTTGCGGGAATTCCAACTGTTGCCGATGCGTTGGGTTTCGGTTCCAATATTGATAAGACTGCGAATTAAGTTGCTAACGGCGAAAAATGCAATAACCGTAAAAGCAATGATGTATAGTAGGTGTAACATGATTTTCCTCTTAAACCAATCGAAATCGTTTTTATTTTCGGAATGCAGATGTTAAGAAAAGCAAGGGATTTATAATCTTGTTATATCCAACATTTTAACCTGTTTCGCTGCTCCCCAAGCGAGCTTGGTACTGTCGATTCTGCATTGCCGCCTGCCGGCATTCCGTTACCAGTTTATGCCAGGGGTGGTGGACATTTCCACACCGACATTGCCATCAGTCGCTTGCAATAAACTCTGAGCGGCCGCGACTTCTTCTTGAGCCGACTTTACCCGATGCAATAAATCCGCTTGCTCCCGGGGAGATAGCACTGCCATCTCTTGGAATTCCAATAAATTGCGAGAGCGGGAAAACCAATACTGGAAGTCTTCCAATAAAGGCTCTAAAATTGCTTTTAATAGCGCTTGCCAATCCAATTCCGAAGCCATAGGGTGAGTGGGGTAATCGTTAATTTCATCTGACTTAATTTAAATCTTAACTTTCTTTACAAAAATTAACGTCTAACGGAAAGAGGAGTCGCTAACTTCGAGCATCAGCCTTGATTCTAGAGATCAAGTTACAGATTGGGAGCTAGGCTGATTCCGGTTTCGGCAAAGAAGAAGGATGAAGCAACAGTTCAGCCGTAGAGCGTTTTTCTACCATTTCCTTAGTAATTTCACAACGGCGAATGTCCTCCCGGGAGGGTAAATCATACATAACATCCAGCATAATTTCTTCAATGATGCCGCGTAGCGCTCTTGCCCCAGTTTTGCGCCGATTTGCTTCTTGCGCGATCGCGTGCAGGGCTTCGGTGGTAAACGCCAGTTCAATATTATCCATCCCCAGCAATTTCTGATACTGCTTAACTAGAGCATTGCGCGGCTGCGTCAAAATGGAGATTAACGCTTCCTCATCCAACGGTTCAATGACGGCTGAGACAGGAATCCGCCCCACAAATTCGGGAATCATGCCAAACTTAATAAAGTCATCCGGTTGCAAATGCTTCAAGATATCGGCAGTTCGTTTTTCCTTGGTCATGGCTTCTCCTTCTTCGCCATGAATAAAACCGATGGATTTCCGACCAATGCGCTGTTCCACGACTTTCTCCAAGCCGACAAAGGCCCCGCCGCAGATAAATAAAATATTGCTGGTATCAATCTGGATACAATCTTGGTAAGGATGTTTCCGTCCCCCTTGCGGCGGCACATTGGCCACAGTTCCTTCCAGCATCTTCAACAGCGCCTGTTGAACGCCTTCCCCGGATACATCGCGGGTAATGGAAGTGTTTTCGCTTTTACGGGCTACTTTATCGATTTCGTCAATATAGATAATGCCCCGTTGTGCCTGCGCTACATCCGAGTCCGCCACTTGGAGCAAGCGCAGCAGAATATTTTCCACATCTTCCCCGACGTAACCGGATTCCGTGAGCGTTGTCGCATCGGCCACTGCAAAGGGCACTTCTAAAATTTCAGCAAGGGTTTGGGCAAGCAGGGTTTTGCCGCAACCGGTGGGGCCAATGAGCAGAATGTTGGACTTTTGCAACTGAACATTGGAATCGCCGGCCTCAGACCCTTTGTTGTCCTCCAGAAGACTCAGACGTTTATAGTGGTTATAAACGGCCACTGACAAGACTTTTTTGGCTTCTTCCTGACCAATGACATAGTCATCGAGATGACGTTTAATCTGTTTGGGTTTGGGAAGCTGGCTCAAGGAGAGCTGACCGGCGCTGTGAGATTTTTCTTGTTCTTGTTCGGCAGCAGACACCGCCTCCGAGCGCGATGACGGTTCAATCAACTCATCGTCGAGAATTTCATTGCACAATTCCACACATTCATCGCAAATATACACCCCAGGACCTGCGATCAACTTGCGGACTTGCTCTTGCGATTTACCGCAAAAAGAACATTTTAAGTGAGAGTCGAATTTTGACATAGTTTCCTGAGCCTGCGTTTTCAGTTTTTAAGTGGTCACCATTTCCTTAACTGAGCGAGTTTGCGGGGAAATGACTTCGTCAATTAAACCGTACTCTTTAGCTTGCTGAGCGGACATATAAAAATCGCGATCCGTATCTTCCGCAATTCGCTCTAAAGGTTGTCCGGTGTGGCCTGCGAGGAGTTCGTTAATGGTATTTTTAATATACAACAGCTCCCGGGCTTGAATTTCAATATCGGCAGCCTGCCCTTGAGCGCCTCCCAGGGGTTGGTGAATGAGTATCCGGGAGTTGGCCAGAGACATGCGTTTGCCAGGGGCCCCGCCGGCTAACAGAAACGCGCCCATGCTCGCGGCTGCCCCATAACAAATAGTGGCGACATCAGGCTGAATTTGCTGCATGGTGTCATAAATGGCCATTCCCGCATAAACAGAACCGCCTGGGGAATTGATATAGAGTTGGATATCGGTATCCGGGTCTTCTGCTTCTAAAAAGAGCATCTGGGCGGCTACCGAATCCGCCAATTTGTCATCAACAGGTATGCCTAAAAAGATAATGCGCTCCCGAAGCAGACGGGAATAGAGATCAAAGGCTCGTTCTCCCATTCCTGAGTCTTCAATGACCATGGGCACTACCGCCCCTTGGGCTTGAGAGGGAATCGAATCGGAAGCGCCGCTAGTGAGCTCGGGATCGGGCATTTGGGAATAAATCATAAATGAATCCAAATTTCTGTAATAACAACTGCAATGCGTCCTGTCCTTATTATGGCTTATTCGCCTTGATTGCTTGGAGAGCTAGCGGTTGCTTGTTCCGAGGTTTGTTGTTCTGCTTCCTCATCGCTATCGGAATCGGAATCGGACTGGAGGGTGCCTTCCGGAACTAATTCCACTTCCGCTTGTTCCCGCAGCCAAGCCAGGGCTTTCTCTTGGCGCAGATCTTCTTCCACATAGTCTTGCAAGCGGTCTTCGTCGTACTCTTGCTCTTGTTCTTGGAGTTGTTGTCTAACTTCTTCAGCTTTATTGTTCAGTTCCTCTTCAGTGGGATCTAGGGATTCTTGTTTGGCAATTTCCACTAAGGTTAAATTTTGTTTCAGACGAGCAATGGCATCAGGGCGCGATCGCTGTTTCATTTGCTCAACGGCGTCTTCCGTTAGCATTTGCTGCACATCAATCCCATATTGGGCCATTTGCATGGCAGTCTGAGTAATGATGGTTTTGAGCTCCTGCTCAATCATTGTCTCGGGCAATTCAATGTCCGTTTGTTCTAATAAGGCATCCACAATTGCCTGTTCAATATTGTTTTTGGTTTGCTCTTCGGCTTGCTCTTCATATTGGTTCTGGAGTGCCTCGCGCCACTCTGCCAGGGTGGAATGTTCCCCTACATCTTCGGCAAACTCATCATCGAGTTCCGGCAATTCTTTGGCTTTTAATTCTTTGAGGGTAACACTGAATTTAGCGGTTTTCCCGGCTAAATCTTCCCGGGAATAGTTTTCGGGAAAAGTGACGGAAATTTCTTTAGTTTCCCCAGGACTCATCCCAACAATGCCTTCAACAATGCCCTCAATAAATTTGCCTTCCGCCAGTTCCAGCTCAAAGTCGCTGGCTTGCGCTCCTTCAATGGGTTTATCCCCCTCTTCTCCGGGCAACCGTCCTTCATAATCAATAACCGTCGTCTCTCCCATTTGGGCGGGACGATCTTCAACTGGGACCAGTGTCGCTTCCTCTTCCCGCTTTTGCTGCAAATAGTCTTCCACTTGTTGCGGATCCGCTTTGACTTGTTCCGCTTTTATCTGTAAGTTTTTGTAGTCTCCCAGGTTCACTTCTGGGGGAACATCCACTGAGGCGCTGAAGGTAAATGCTTCACCGGGCTGATATTGCTGAGTGAGTTCCTCAAAGGAGGACCGCAGTTGATAATTCCCTAAAGCATCAATTTCTTCTTGTTGAATGGCTTCATCAATGGAGGGCTGTAAAATTTCCTCTACAGCCGCCGCTTTTAACCGTTCTTTCCCAAACCGTTGCACTAATACCTGGCGAGGGACTTTCCCTTTCCGAAACCCAGGAATATTGGCAGATTGGGTTAAATCTTTAATCACTTTCTCGTAGGCTTTTTTCGTTTCTTCCGGGGGAAGTTCAATTTCCAGACCAATTTGACTGTCGGGGAGTTTCTCCTGGGTGACTTTCATATATCGCGTTACTCTCTAAAACTAAACTTGCTAACTCTGGTTTACTACCTGTAACTGACAGGTTGCTTCCCTGCAATAGGAGGCAAGCTATTTGCTAATCTAACGATTTCGAGAATGAGACGTCAGACAAAGTCCAAATCGTTATTGTAGCATTGCCCAAGACAGTGTACATTGAAATAAAGAGACCATAAGATAAAGTTGCGATAATCCTTATTATTTTCTCTGATTATAAAATAAATTAGATAACACAATTATTATTTAGAAACCAGAAACTTAGCTGAACATTCAGACGCAATTATTGGAGGGAAAACATTTGTCAGAAGGAATTCGTGTCGCTGTTTTAGGTGCAACTGGCGCTGTGGGAAAGGAGTTAATTCAACTGTTAGAAGAACGCGCTTTCCCTATTAGTCACCTCAAATTGCTCGCCTCTGCTCGTTCTGCCGGTGAAACTGTTTCGTTTCGCGGCGAATCCCTAACGGTGGAACAAGTGAGCGCCGAAGCGTTTCGCGATGTGGATTTAGTCTTAGCCTCAGCAGGGGGATCTGCCAGTAAAGCCTGGGCGCAAACCATTGTGGAGTCGGGAGCCGTGTTAGTGGATAATTCCAGTGCTTTTCGCATGGCCGAAAACGTCCCGTTGGTGGTTCCTGAAATTAATCCTCAAGCGGCGGCGCAACACCAAGGGATTCTTGCCAATCCCAATTGCACTACCATTTTAATGGGATTAGCGGTGTTTCCTTTGCATCAATATCGACCCATTCAACGCTTGCTTGTGGCTACCTACCAATCTGCCTCTGGGGCAGGGGCAAAAGCCATGGAAGAAGTCAAAGCGCAAGCCCGAGCGATTTTAAATGATGAAACCCCGCCAACGGAGGCATTTCCTTATCCCTTAGCGTTTAATGTCTTTCCCCATAATTCCCCGCTAAACGAACAGGGATATTGTCAAGAAGAAATGAAAATGGTAAAAGAAACTCGGAAAATTTTTGCCAGTCCCGAGTTGCGCATTAGTGCTACCTGCGTCCGGGTTCCTGTTTTGCGGGCGCACTCAGAAGCCATTAATCTAGAGTTTGCTGAACCATTTCCTGTGGGGAAAGCAAAAGAAATTTTATCCCAATCCCCCGGCTTAACATTGCAAGAAGATTGGGAAAACAATTACTTCCCCATGCCCAACGAAACCACCGGCAAAGATGATGTATTTGTGGGGCGGATTCGCCAAGATATTTCTCATCCTTGCGGATTAGAGTTATGGTTAAGCGGGGATCAAATTCGCAAAGGCGCTGCTTTAAATGCCGTACAAATTGCTGAATTGTTGGTGAAAGACAATTTATTAACCCCGACAACCCAATCATCAGCAGTGTCGGTTTGAGAACAAGCAAAAGATAAAACAACAACAATGACAAGTCTGGAATTTGGACAAGTGTTAACGGCAATGGTTACGCCGTTTACCGAACAAGGAGAAGTAAATTATCCCATTGCCGAACAGTTAGCGGATTATTTAGTGAATAACGGCACAGACACCGTCGTTGTCTGCGGCACCACAGGAGAGTCGCCGACGTTAACTTGGGAAGAAGAGTATGAATTATTCCAAGTTGTCCAAAAAGCAGTGGGCAACCGCGGGAAAGTCATGGCAGGAACGGGATCCAATTCCACCCAGGAAGCGATCGCGGCCACGACAAAAGCAGCGCAATTGGGCTTAGATGGCAGTTTGCAAGTGGTTCCCTACTACAGCAAACCGCCGCAAGAGGGGCTGTATCACCACTTCAGCGCGATCGCGCAAGCCAGTCCCGATCTGCCCATAATGCTTTATAATATTCCTGGGCGAACCGGGCGCAACTTAGAAGCAGAGACTGTCGAAAAATTAGCTAAACTGGAAAATATCGTTGCCATCAAAGAAGCCAGCGGCGACTTCGACCAGGTTTCTCAAATTCGGGCTTCGACACCAACTCATTTTGGGATTTATTCGGGAGACGATTCCTCGACGCTACCGTTATTATCCGTTGGCGGAACTGGCGTGGTCAGTGTTGCCAGCCATTTGGTGGGATTACAACTGCAACAGATGGCGGCAGCGTTTAAAAAAGGTCAATTAACAACCGCCCAGCAAACGCATTTGGAATTATTGCCTCTATTTCAAGGCTTATTTTTATCCACGAACCCCATTCCCATTAAAACGGCGTTGCAGTTACAAGGTTGGAATGTGGGCGCATTGCGATCTCCTTTAGCCCCACTTTCTCCAGAACTGGAAACGCAATTAAAAGATATACTAACCCATTTATCGCTGCTTTAATTTCCAGTATTGAAGCATTGTTTAAGCGAGAGACATCTTAAGAATTAGGGCAAAGGTAACGCTGGCGCTTTCTCACACAAAACATCGCTTCTTACCTTCGCGCTAGTAACGATTAATCAATGTTTTATCCCATCACCCCTATCTTGTTGATATTAATTAAGCAATTATTAAACCGTCATTAACCAAGGAAAACGAAACTCATGAGTAACAATGGATCGCAACCCAATCTCAAAATTATTCCCCTAGGGGGATTGCACGAAATTGGCAAAAACACCTGCATCTTTGAATACGAAGATGAGATAATGCTGCTCGATGCCGGCGTTGGTTTTCCCAGCCAAGAGATGCACGGCATTAACATTGTCCTGCCGGACATGAGCTATTTACGGGAAAATCAACATAAAATTAAAGGGATGATTGTCACCCATGGTCATGAAGACCATATTGGCGGCATTGTCTATCATCTCAAACAGTTTGATATTCCCGTAATTTATGGGCCCCGTCTGGCGCTCGCCTTACTGCAGAATAAATTGGAAGAGGCGGGCATTGCCGACCGGACTGAGCTCAAACCGATGCTTCCTCGGGAAACGGCGAAAATTAGCCGTTCCTTCTCGGTTGAGTTTATTCGCAACACCCACTCCATTGCCGATAGCTGTTGTGTGGCCATTGAAACGCCCCTGGGCGTCATCATTCATACCGGAGACTTTAAGGTGGATCATACTCCCGTCGATGGGGAACATTTCGACTTCCATCGCCTAGCTGAATATGGCGAAAAAGGAGTTTTGTGCTTACTCAGCGACTCCACCAACGCGGAAGCGCCCGGCCATACGCCTTCGGAAAATGCCGTCCGACCCAATCTGGATCGCGTGTTCGCAGAAGCAGAAGGGCGATTGTTGCTCACCACCTTTGCTTCCTCAGTGCATCGGGTGAGAATTATCTTAGAGTTGGCGCAAAAATATAATCGGGTCGTTGGCGTTGTGGGACGCTCCATGTTAAAGGTGATTAATCACGCGCGCAATTTAGGCTACATCCAATGTCCCGACAATTTATTTATTCCCCTTAAAGAGTTAAACAAAACCCCCGATGAAAAAGTCGTCATTCTCACTACGGGATCGCAAGGGGAACCCCTAGCGGCGCTGACTCGCATTTCTCAAGGAGCACACCGCCAGATTCAAATTCGGGAAAATGATACAGTTGTCTTTTCGGCGAATCCCATTCCCGGCAATACCATTGCAGTCGTCAATAGCATCGATCGCTTGATGATGATGGGCGCCAAAGTCGTCTATGGCCGCCATCAAGGCATTCATGTCTCCGGCCATGGTTCCCAGGAAGATCATAAATTAATGTTGGCCCTGACCAAACCAAAATTCTTTGTTCCGTTCCACGGTGAACATCGGATGCTGGTGAAACATGCAGAAATGGCCCAAAACATGGGAATCCCCCGAGAAAATATGGTCATTATCAATAATGGGGATGTGGTGGAATTATCCCGCGATCGGATTGCCGCAACCGATCGCGTTCAGTCTGGCATTGAGTTAGTGGATCATGCCGGAGTCGTTCATAAAGATATTATGAGCGAGCGTCAACAATTAGCCTTAGATGGGTTGATTACGGTGGCCGTTGCTGTTAGTGCTGAGGGGCAGCTGTTAGCGCAACCGGAAGTTAATTTGCGGGGCGTGGTTACTTCTTTAGAACCAAGCCAGATCAATCGGTTAATTGTTCGCAATGTAGAAAAAACCATTGAAAAATATTGGAATAATCTACCGACCAATGCCAATGGCAAACCCATTGAAGAAGAAATTGACTGGACAGGGTTAAAGGTAGAAATTGAAAGCCAACTGCAACGGTTAATTCGACGTGAATTAAACAGTCAACCCGCTACCGTTTGCTTGTTGCAAGCGCCTAAAGACAGTAATGTTGCTGTGAAAAGCAATGGGAAACCACCCGCTCCGGTTGCCGGCAACCAGAATGGGAACAAAACTCAAACGGATAAAACCGATAAGAAGCGGGATTTTCGAGGTCGCCGCCGCCGTCGCCGTTCCGCAACCACCATGTCTTCTCAGTAGCGATTAGCCTGCCTTAAGCTGGGACGTTCTTGGCAACGTCCCAATACTACTTTAGGTACATTTTGTCAAACAAAATGCAACAAAAAATTGCGAAATATGAAAAAGTTGTTACATTATAAGTAACAGTTATTCAGAAAGGACTTAGCGTTATGAATTCCGGATTATTTCCACAACCCGCTTCCTTTAAAGAAAAATCCCGCGTTTATGATCTCAAAAGCCGCATTGACTGGGGAGAACCTGCTTTGACGATCATTGATGTGCGCGATCGCGCCTCCTTTAATGAAGCCCACATTATGGGCGCCATTTCTTTTCCCCGCGAAGAATTGGTTGAACGCGCCAATGCCAGTTTAGAGTCGGAACGGGATATCTATGTTTATTCCGATACTGATGAAGAAGCCGCAGATGCCGCTGCCCGTTTGAGAGAAGCCGGTTTCCAGCGTGTTGCCGAATTAACGGGTGGGCTAGGCGCCTGGAGAGCAGCTGAGTACCCGGTAGAATCCAGCTCCGTAGTCGCCTAACCTCCCACAACTTAACGAAACTCTCTGAAAATTTCAAGATGCTCTTTCTCCCGCCGCATTAGGTGGGAGTTTTTACAGAAAGCGCTGTAAAGCCAACGTGCTGGCTTCCGTTGGATATAAGGCGGGTTAACTGAGAGATTCGATATCTCGAAGTTAACAAAATACAATTCTTATGCTACAATACTCACATCTTCAATTTCGCGAGAGGTAAAATTCCGGTTTTTGAAGATATTGAGTTGGGACGCCATCTCAGGTGGTAGAAAGAGTAAGACGGGACTTGTCCCGCGTCTTTTGTTTGATCGAATCTTCGATTCGGTGAGCCTCCGGCTCAATCGCCGAATCCCAGCGTCTTTAAGACGTGGGAGTGCGTCAAAATTGATTAATCCAGACGTGAAGTATCTTAACCATTAAATAAATGGTATCCGAAGCGTTAGTTGATGACTAACGAGCAATTTTAATGGAAGTTGTTGCAAACCTAGTCATTGCCGGTTTAATCTTTATTTTCGGCGCTGCCATTGGCAGCTTCTTAAATGTTGTTATCTATCGCATTCCAGCTAACATTTCGTTGCTTTATCCCCCTTCTCGGTGTCCGGTTTGCCGCCATCAATTAGGAAAAACGGAGAATGTTCCCATTGTCGGTTGGCTGTGGCTACGCGGCAAATGCCGTCACTGTAAAACACCCATTTCTCCTCGTTATCCCCTTATTGAAACCGTAACGGCAATTGTCTTTATGGCAGTTTATCTTCAGTTTGGATTGGGGGCAACCACAGTTGCCTATTGGGGATTGTTAAGTTGGCTTTTGGCGCTATCTTTAATTGATTATGACACCATGACCTTGCCCAATTCCCTAACCCAATCCGGATTAATCCTGGGCTTAGGCTATCAAGTCTTTCAAGGCTGGAATCAGGGAGGGGGGTTATCCGCAACTATTCCTGAACAGCTAATGACAGGCATTATTGGTGCCGTGTTAGGAATTTGGCTGTTTGACATCATTACTTTGCTTGCCTCTAGCGTTTTGGGGCAAACTGCTATGGGAGGCGGCGATGCCAAATTGGCAGCAATGATCGGGGCATGGTTAGGTTGGAAATTATTGTTAGTGGGATGTTTTCTGGCTTGTGCAGCGGGGGCATTTGCAGGAGGAGGCGCGATCGCGCTAGGACTCCTCAGTAGGCGCGATCCCATGCCGTTTGGTCCCTTTTTGGCCTTAGGAGGCGCGATCGCAGTTTTTTACGGAGAAAGGCTAATTTCCGCTTATGTTGCTCTCTTTTTTCCTTCCCTTTAGCAAAATCGCTTCTGAAGACATTGCTTATGAGATAGCGTTGTAAGTGTAGCACTTATCCAAGACTTAAATGATGAACGAATCGAAACAATACGGCGTCGTTTTTGTTACCGCAGAATCGGAAGAACAAGCCCGCGCGATCGCGTCTGCTTTAGTGAAAGAAAAATATGCCGCTTGTGTGAGTTTAATGCCGGTCCATTCAGTTTATACTTGGCAAGAAGAAGTCCACAGCGATCCGGAATGGCAACTGATTATTAAAACGGATCTGAACCGATACTCGCAATTGGAAACGCGCCTTAGCCAACTTCACTCCTATGATGTGCCTGAAATTATTGCTCTGCCGATTCAAGCCGGATTAGCTCCTTACCTCCATTGGATTGGCGAAAATGTCTCTCCTCAATAAAGATTCCCTATGGCACAATAAGACAGATAAGTTGAACGTTGCCAAGGGCTATGAGTAAGTTTGTTTTCGTCACCGGTGGAGTGGTTTCGAGTATCGGAAAAGGGATTGTCGCAGCGAGTTTAGGACGGCTGTTTAAGTCCCGCAATTACTCCGTTTCTATCTTGAAACTGGACCCCTACATTAATGTTGATCCGGGAACGATGAGTCCGTTTCAGCACGGAGAAGTGTTTGTCACTGATGATGGGGCGGAAACCGACTTAGACTTGGGGCATTACGAACGCTTTACCGACACCTCCATGTCGCGCCTCAATAGTGTCACAACCGGCTCGATTTATCAATCCGTGATCAATAAAGAACGTCGAGGCGATTATCAAGGGGGAACGGTGCAAGTGATTCCCCATATTACACAAGAAATTCAAGAACGGATTCATCGCGTTGCTAAAAATACCAATCCCGATATTGTCATTACCGAAGTTGGGGGAACGGTTGGCGATATTGAATCGTTGCCCTTTCTAGAGGCAATTCGGCAATTTCGCAAAGAAGTCGGGCGCAATAATGTCCTTTATATGCACGTTACCTTACTGCCTTGGATTGCCTCAGCCGGAGAAATGAAAACCAAACCCACCCAGCATTCGGTCAAAGAACTGCGATCCATTGGAATTCAGCCGGATGTTTTGATTTGCCGCAGCGATCGCGCCCTGGAACCCAGTATCAAAGAAAAACTCTCTGAGTTCTGTGATGTTCCGGTGAAATCAGTAGTGACTGCCCAAGATGCCAGCAGTATTTACGAAGTTCCTCTAATTTTAGAAAAAGAAGGATTGGCCCAACAAACCCTGGAGTTATTGCAACTGGAACAGCGACAACCGGACTTGCGCCAATGGCAAATCTTGGTGGAAAATATGGCAAGTCCCAAGCAAGGCATTGAAATCGGGATTGTCGGCAAATATATTCAACTCAGCGATGCTTATCTATCTCTGGTGGAAGCCCTGCGTCACGGCGCGATCGCGCTAGACAGCGAAGTCAAAATCCGTTGGGTGAATGCCGAACAAATTGAAGAACACGGGGCAGAAACCTATCTCAAAGATCTCAGCGGAATTATTGTTCCTGGGGGCTTTGGCATTCGCGGCATCGAGGGTAAAATCCAGGCAGTGGAATATGCCCGTACCCAAAATATTCCCTTCCTCGGATTATGCTTGGGGATGCATTGTGCCGTCGTAGAATGGGGGCGCAATATTGCCAATCTCGAACAAGCCAGCAGTGCTGAATTTGATTTTGACACCCCCAATCCAGTGATTAACCTGCTCCCCGAACAACAGGATGTGGTAGATTTAGGGGGAACGATGCGCTTAGGGCTATATTCCGCCCGATTAAATCCCAACACTTGCGCTTACCAACTCTATCAGCAAGAGGTTATTTACGAACGCCATCGCCACCGCTACGAATTTAATAATGCTTATCGCAGCCTCTTCCTAGAAGGGGGGTATGCGATTGGTGCCACCTCCCTTGATGGCCGATTAGTGGAAATGATTGAACGCCCCGATCACGCCTTTTTCCTGGCAACCCAATTTCATCCCGAATTTCGTTCTCGCCCCAATCATCCGCATCCCATCTTTTTAGGATTTGTGGAAGCAGCCATTCAACAACATTCTTTTGATATTGTTCCCTCTGTTTCCAAAAAAGCTGTGCAAGAAATGCAAGTGGGATTAGGAGGCCATATTCCTGCAGAAGTGATTAATTGAACTACCGGATTAGCTTTGGGAGCGCGATCTCCCAAATTTCAATCCTTCGGAAGGGATTTTTTAAATTGAAACACTAAAATCCAATGATATAGTAAGTTCCAAGGAGAGTCGCGGCAAGTCATTCGCAGATTGTTTAATCTCTTTTGGTTTTTTGAGACATTGCTAAAAAGTGGGCGCGATCGCGTTTCTGAAAAAATCAGGCAACTTGCCGAACTTTACAAGTGAAAACTAATAAAAATGATACAGTTAAAGCCTTGGCAATGGATTGTTTTAGCAATTCCCTTTGCTTTAATTATTCTGTTTGTGTTAGCCGCAGCGGGATGGCAAATTCAAGAATGGGGAATTAGTTGGATTTGGGGCATTTTAATTTTTGTTTTCCTGGGTTGGCGCTGGCTATTAGTAAGGTGGACAAAACCGGTTTTTGAGGATGTGGAAACGATCGCTGAACAAGTCAATCAAGAATTGGAAACTGCCACGGTTGATACCGCAGACGATGAGGCAGTTAAGCAGCAAGTGGAAAAAGCCCTGCAAGACATTTTAACTGAAGCCCAAAACGATCCTCCGATTTGGGAAGATTGGCAATTGTTTTGGCATCGCTGTCAGGAAGTTGTCAGCGCGATCGCGCAGATTTATAATCCAGAGATTAAGTATCCTCTTTTGAATATCTACATCCCCCAAGTCTATGGTTTGATCCGAGGCACGATAGACGATTTGGATCAGTGGATGGAAAGGCTTTCTCCGGCCCTCAACCGGGTAACCGTGGGGCAAGCTTACCGCGCCTATCAAACCTATCAACACGTACAACCCTCGGCGCAAAGAGCCTTGAAAGTTTGGAGTTGGGCACAATGGGTTATTAATCCGGCAGCCGCCTTAGCCAAACAAGTGAGTCAAGGTTCCGCGCAACAAGCCAATCAAGAATTGCTAGGCAATCTCTCGCAAGTCTTGCGTCAAGCAGCATTAAGGCAGTTAGCGCAACGGGCGATTCAGCTTTACAGCGGCAAACAAGATACCACCGCAATCTTGCCGGAAACCGAATCATCGCAACCAGAGTTTTCCCAGGCTAAAACCCAAACGATCCAAGAAATCCTCGAACAAGCCCAACCCCAAACCGAAGTGGAACAAAAACCGGTCAATTTGCTTCTCATTGGGCGTACAGGGGCAGGCAAAAGCAGTGTCATTAATACCCTGTTTCAGTCGCAACAAGCAGAAGTGGATGTGTTGCCCAGTACCGACAAAATTGAGAGTTACCATTGGAAAAGTATCAGCGGCGACAGCTTAACACTATGGGATACGCCAGGCTATGAACAGGTGATGGGAGGAGAGTTGCGGGAACTGGTATTAGACTATGCCGCTACCGCAGATTTGCTTGTGTTAGTCACACCTGCTTTAGATCCGGCTTTAGCCATGGATTATCAATTTTTATCGGAAATTCAATCGCAAATTAAGGAGTTACCGACAATTATCGTCGTGACACAAGTTGATCGATTGCGTCCGGTTAAAGAATGGAATCCTCCCTATGATTGGGCACAGGGCAATCAACCCAAAGAAAAAAGTATCCGCGAAGCAACTCAGTATCGACGGGAACAGTTGGGAGAGTTCTCTCAGCAGGTGTATCCCTTAGTCACTTGGGAAGCCCAAACCAACCGTCAAAATTGGAATGGGGAACAATTGTCGTTAGCGTTAATTAACAATATTGCCCCGGCCAAACAACTGCGGTTAGGAAGATTTTTGCGCGATCGCGAAGCCCGTAGCGTAACCGCCGCCAAAATTATCGACCGCTACACGAAACAGATGACCACCACTCAAGGGGTTACTGCCCTCCTTAAGAATCCGATTTTAGAATATCTTTCCACCTTTTCCACCGGATCTCCTGCCCTCGGCAAACTGCTGATGGAACAAATTCCAGTGGAAGAACTGCCTCTGGTGATCGGTAAACTGCAGATGGCTTATGAATTATTTAATCTGTTTCATAGCGACAGTAAACCGTATGAATTTGATCTGCGATCGCTGTGGTCGTTATTATTAGATAACTCTGAGTCTCCCGAGAAAAATGCCTTTGCCTTTGGTCATGCCTTAATTGCCTATTGGACACAAAATTTGAGTCTCAATCAATTGCGGGAGAAATTTGAAGAATATTTATAGATTAGATCTAACGAAAAACAACTCCATCATCCCAAATCAACTATGAGTAAATTAGTTTTAGTTACCGGCATTAGCAAAGGGTTAGGCCGTGCGATGGCCGAAAACTTTATTGCAGAAGGCTGTACTGTCCTTGGTTGTGCCCGCAATGAAAATGCGATTCAGGAACTTAATCAAACCTATGGCAAGCCTCATCATTTTAGTGCCATTGATGTCTCCCAAGAAGACCAAGTTAAGCAATGGCGAGATAGCATTTTATCAGAATATGATCCGCCGGAATTGTTAGTGAATAATGCCGGATTAATCAATCAATCTACGGAATTTTGGAATGTTCCCACAGCAGAATTTGACCAGATTATTGATGTCAATATCAAAGGCGCAGCTAATGTTATGCGTCAATTTATCCCCGCAATGATGGAAAAACAACGGGGAATTATTGTTAATTTCAGTTCCGGTTGGGGACGCTCGACTTCCCCTCATGTTGCACCCTATTGTACTACCAAATGGGCCATTGAAGGGTTAACCCGCGCGATCGCGCAAGAATTGCCCTCAACCATGGCAGCGATTCCCCTAAATCCCGGTATTATCCACACTGAAATGTTAGAAACCTGTTTTGGCAGCAGTGCCGCAAACTTTACCCCCATTGATACTTGGGTCAAAAAAGCAGTTCCTTTCTTATTAAGTATTAAGGCAAGTCAAAATGGCCAGGCGTTAACGGTTCCTGCTTAAATTAGGTAGAAAATTCTCCAACAATTGATAAGAATAAGGACTTCTCTAAAATGAATGAAGAAAGACAAAACGTTCTCGATGTTAATGATACGTTTTATCGTGCCTTTGAGAAACAAGATATAACCTTAATGAATCAAACTTGGTGGCAAGGGGAAGGAAGCATTTGTATTCATCCCGGCAGCAATATTATTAAGGGATGGGATGAGATTCGTGCTTCTTGGGAGAAAATATTTAAAAATACTGAGTATATTGAAATTAATACCGAGATTGTGGCTTCAGAAGTGGATTATGCCGTTGCCTATGTCATTGTGATTGAAAATGTCATGCAAGTTCGCAAAAAACGAAAGTTAGAAGCAAAATCGCTAGCTACTAATAGTTTTCGGAAAATGGCTCAACAATGGTATCTGGTTCATCATCACGGCAGTCCCATTATGTCGTAAAAAAAAGATGATATAAATTTTGATTGGCTTGACAGAGGGGTAAAAATTGTTCATCGCTAAACTGGACTTGTTTAGGAATTTGGAGCGTGATCGCGTTCATGATAATTTACTTTTTGAAACCGATGATATATAATTTAGATTGAGGTTGCTTTTTTAAATGAGTAGCAAACCAAGTGAAAAATTACTTTAAAAAGTTAACTGTTTGGCGAGAAAATTGAGTAAGCTGGTTTGGGCAGAATGGAGAAAGAAATGATTGCCAGGAAAACTTTTTTTGCGAAACTTAGCAGCAGTATGTTCTTGCCATCCTTTTAAGCCCCCATTGCGCGTTGCTGGATCGCACCAACCCCCCAAAGCAATAATCGGACACGGAAGCGGCGGCTGTGGAGTGTATTGATAGGTTTCACAGACGGCAAAATCAGCTCGTAAAATCGGCAACATCAATTGCCTCATTTCTGGGTCATCGAGAACTGTAGCGGAGGTTCCTTTTAGCCAGCGCAATTTCTTAATCAGTTCCTCATCTGGTAAGTTATAGCTTGTCGGCTCGTCTTCTTCTAGTTGAGGAGCACGACGAGCGGAAACAATGAGATGCGTTGGAAGAGGCTGATTATTATCTCGTAGTCTGCGAGTGAGTTCAAAAGCGATTAAAGCCCCCATACTGTGACCGAAAAAAGCAAAGGGTTTATCGAGACGAGGGGTAATGATAGGAATAATGGTGTTGACCAGTTCCTTTAAATTGGTAAAGGGGCTTTCTTTCATGCGTTTTCCATGACCTGGCAATTCTGCTGGACAAACTTCGATGGTGTTGGGGAAATGGTTTGACCAACTGCGAAAAATTTGGGCGCTTCCCCCCGCATACGGGAAACAAAATAAACGGATCTCAGCATCTGGATTAGAAGGGAGAGGCTTAAACATAATAACTGATAGAACTGCACCAATTATTATAATTAGCTACTAAATGCTCTTTTGCTAAGTTAAAAAGCAAACTAACCGATGAACCCAATTACCAATCCTATCCGATGGACCATCCATGACCTAGACGCGCTTCCTGAAAATGAGGAACTTTGCCGTGAAATTATTAATGGAGAATTATTCGTGACTCGCGCTCCCCATTGGAGACATCAACAGATAATTCTAGCTATTGGCGGAGCACTTTATCAGTGGTCAAAACAAACCAAAGCAGGGGTTGTTGCTACCTCTCCTGGTATTATTTCTTCCCAAGAGAATAGTGTCATACCTGATCTGGTGTGGGTTAGTAAGGAGCGAATAGCTGAAATTGAAGATCAAGCGGGACATTTGACGGAATTTCCGGAATTAGTGATAGAAGTCCTTTCCCCAGGAGAAAGAAATATTTACCGTGACAAACAAGCAAAGTTAAAACTCTACTCTCAAGGAGGGGTTCAAGAGTATTGGATTGTGGATCGCTTTAATCAACAAATTGAAGTTTATCGTCAAAACAATGGAAAACTCACGCTTCAATCAAACCTGACAAAAGCAGATGATTTAACCTCACCTTTATTACCTCATTTTAGGTTACCTCTTGAGGAAGTTTTCGCCTAACTTCCAATAAACTAGTATTAAAGGCTCTGAATTAGAATACTACTTTACTAATGAACCAAATTATAAGTCTCCTCCGATAGACAATTTATCTTAATGTAACGAGAAGACTCCCGTTATACCGAAGGTTAACGGGATGATTAATCGAAACCCAGACCAATAAAAAGCGCGGTAGCGCATCCTTCGACAAGACTTCGGCTGAGCTCACCCTCGAAGCCTCAGTCGAACGCTCAGGAACACCTTAGACAGAGGATTTCAAAGAACGGATAAACTCTCTAAGAATATCTGTTTTAGTCCTACCTGTCTTAAGCGCGTACTTATCTAGAATTTTCATTTCCAACTCTTCAATTCTTGCACTTAATTGAATTTTTGCCATTGTGTATATCAATATGCTATACTAACAACCGTTTAACTTAATTTGCGATGTTAATCTCATATCAGTTCAAGTTAAAGCCAAAACTCTCTCAAGTTGCTGCAATGGAG